>NZ_JARMMC010000003.1:0-174994 GCF_036216745.1 Fictibacillus sp. B-59209
TGCAAGCACCGGCGGGAGTCTCACCTGTCACGCTAGTCCCGCAGGAGTCTCGCATCTTCCACTTCAATTAACTTTTCATTGAAGATTTTTCAAGCCAAAAAGGGGCTGCCTGAAGGTCAATTTTCGACTTTCTGGACAGCCCCTTTATGTGTTCTCAAAGTATGAGTATAGCAGCTGCCACTATGATTATAGATCTATGGCGGCCATAAAAGGGGATACAGTACTGTTTTTGCAACACTTAATAGGTGATCGTACTTTTTTAGTAGCACTTGTCCTATATCTGAATATGCTAGACAGTGAAGGATGCAAGGTGGTTTTTTACGGCCCTTTTCATTTTCAGAAAAGGCCGGTTGGACAAGCGTGCATCCATTCGGAAATTAAAATTTTTATAGGAAAGTTAGGGATATAGATGTTCGAGTATCAAATTAGCGATATGAATGTGATGAGCAATACGTGCAATTCATGCAATAGTGACAATACGGGAACTATGGGAACCATGGGCACTATGACAAATGAAGAGATTTTTGAAATTGGCGCCAATTGCCTGTTAGTACTCAAAAACCGCTTTTTTGCAGTAGTAGAAATAGAGTCGGCGGTTCCAAATGTTGAGCTATCAGTGTATGTGATCATCCGTATAGATCAGCAAACCGCTATGCAGCTCCACGATGCTGGATTGGAATTCTGTCAGATTCAAAATAGCATTCCGGTAGCAACAGAGGGTGTAAATGTAGAGTTTCAATGTATTTTTATCAATAAAAACCAGGCGTTTGCTTTGTTTGATGTTGAAGATGATTTTGACCGGGCGGTGTTTGTGAGAATTCCTTTGGATGAGGCGAAAAAAATGATCAGGAGGGGCGTTCCACAGTGCACCGTTGTTGATGCTCGAAGCCATCATTAAAAAGGTGGTTAAATTAAAAGGTGCCAGGCACCACTCATTACACAAGTGTGTAATGGCGGTGCCTGGCACTTATTTTTAATTATTTCTTCGCTATGTCTACGATACGGCCCTCAACTTTAGGGTCCACCGTTTTGAGTTTAGCTACATAATCTCTTAGGTTCTCCCAATCAGAGAATCCTAGGTCGGTAACTTTACCTGCTTCGTAGGCTTTTTTGAACACTTCGAAGTTGTCTCCGCCTTTTGCGGTAAAGGCATTGGTAGCCACGACATATTCTTTTGCTGGGTCAAGAGCAGTGAATTGACCTTTAGTTTCTTCGACTTCAACAGAAACGACGCGCTGTCCAGCAGGTTTGCTGCTGTCGAATTTCAGCTTCATTCCTGACATATGAAGGAATGCGCCGCTCTCTTTTGGTGACTGGTCTACGCTGTGCTCAAGCGCTTGCTTGATTTCAGCACCAGTCAGTTTCATCGTTGCCAGTGTGTTGCCGAAAGGGAGAGTCGTAAGCACTTCTCCTAATGTAATCTCACCAGCATCAATAGGAGCGCGGATTCCGCCGCCGTTTTGCAATGCAATCACAGTCTTTGAATTGTATTGCTTCGCTTTATCCAGCATTGCATCTGTGATCAGGTTTCCAAGCGGTGTTTCGTTGCTGCGTACACTCGGACCAACGTCGGAAGAACGAGGGTTTTCCAATGCATTCACTGCAGTAGCGCCAGTAGGCTTGTTTTTTAGATCTGCAATTTTATCAGAGTATTTCTTAAGCATTTCCGCTGCTTCAGGATCATCCTTCTGGTCAGCGAGTTTAATCAGTTTGCCTTCTTCTTTTACTACTTTTCCGTCTTGGTCAAAATCAACATCCAACGTACCAAGGTTATCGCTGTATTGGCCCGTTTGAACGATAACGGTGGAGTCTTTATCCTTGCCGTCTTCGTCTTTGGATACAACAACTGGTGCATTAAGCTGTGTATGGCTGTGTCCGCCTACGATCACGTCAATGCCATCCACTCTTTTAGCAAGCTCAAGGTCATTGTCGTACGCAGGATTGTCGTCATAGCCGATATGAGTTACTGCGATGATCTTATCGATACCGCGGTCTTCAAATGATTGTACTGCTTTTTGTGCTTGTTCCAAGTAGTTTTGGAATTGAACTTTTTCTGGGCTTGAGATGTCCTTCGTTTCTTCAGTGGTCAGCCCGAAGATTCCAACTTCCTCACCGTTTACTTCTTTAACAATTCCCGTGTAGATGTTTCCGTTTTGCGGAGCTGCACTGATCTTTTTCGTTTGCAGGCCATTAAACAGGCTGTCCTGCGAAAAGTCTACGTTTGCGCTGACAAAAGGAAAGTTTGCTTTTTTTACAAATTCGGATAACGCTTTGTGTCCCTCCGGGCTTGCGCCCAGATCGAATTCATGGTTCCCGAATGTCATTACATCGTATTTTGCAAGGTTCATAAAATCAAGGTCTGCTTGTCCTTTGAACTCGTTAAAGTAAAGAGTTCCGGAGAAAACATCGCCTGCATCAATCAATAAAGAGTTAGGCTTTGCAGCACGCACGTCTTTGATCGCCGTGATGCGTTTTGCCACGTTATCAATGTGAGCGTGTGTATCGTTCGTGTGCATGATGGACAATTTGAAGTCCTCAGGTTTTTCACCTTTTAGGTCGTACTTGTAGATGCCGAAGCCTTTATCATCCGTTTTTCCAGTGTAAGAGATCTTGCTGTCCGGAGTAAGGTACTTTGCTCCGTTTGGAGAAGAAGTAAACGTAACGTCTGCGTCTCCTTGGATCGGTGCGATTGACCAGTTGCTGTCAGCCGTAGGAGTGATCTCCTTTTTCTCTGTGATGTAATCCATCAAGATTTGACGGTTTTCTTCTGTAGAGTCAATTACATACTCCGCACCTTTAATACCAGGGAAGTTTCCGCCGCCGGATGCGCGGTAGTTGTTTGTCACAACGATGAAGTCTTGGTCCGGATCGATTGACTTGCCGTTGAATTTCAGGTTCTTGATACGGCTGGAATCCGAAATTTTCACGCCTCTTACGTCATAGCGAGCTGGTTTTGTAACATCGATTTGGTACGTTACACCGTCGATCACATCGAAGTTGTAAACAGGGAAAGTATCATTAAGCAGCTTTTGCTCTCCTGCTTTGTTCGGATCGATCGTGTTGAACTTGCCTGCCGACATTTCAAGCCATTGCTTGATGTCAGACCCTTTTACTTTAATTGCTTTAATGGTGTTGTCATAAAGATACAGGTCAGCGGCGCTGCGGATCGTCAAGTCGCCTTTGTTGATCTCTGTATATTCTTCCACACCGTTTCGTCCTGCTTTAAATGGTGCACCTACAGATAGAATTGGCAGGTCTTTGTATTGCGGTTTGTTGGCTGCGATGTATTTTTCCGCATACCATTTTTGTGCGTTCGTTACGACCTGTACGGAAGGATCGTCTTTTACAAGCGCGAAGTAGCTGTAGATATCATCCGTTGTTTTACCGATTGGTGTGTTGACGTATTTGATTGTTGCGCTGACATCTTTTCTTACCGCGTCAACGATTTCCGGATCTTCGTCAGCTTTGTACCCTGTGTTTTTATTGAAAATGGCTTTTGTGGAGGATTGCGTATTGTTGATCTTCCATTTTCCTTTTACTTTTTGTAGATTAAGATCGATGATTCCAAGGTTGCTTCCGCCATAGCCGGCTTGAACAGCAGCTACACCGTTAATCGTTCCTTTTGCGTTATCCACGCCAGGAAGGACATTTCCTTGTGCGTCTTTAAAAAGCGCATCCAGCGATTTTTCATCGGCTGCAGGGAAAACTTTGTGCGTATGAGAGAATGTAATTGCATCGACTCCAGACACTTTGCTCAAGGCATAAATCGTATCTTCGCTGTTCTTGATGTCGCCATTGAAACCAGAGTGAGCCATAACAACCACAACGTCTGCACCGGCTTTTTTCATTTGCGGTACAAATTTTTGTGCAGTTTCGACGACTCCTCGGGCCGTTACTTTGCCTTCGAGGTTGTTTTTATCCCAATCCATGATCTGCGGCGCTACAAGGCCAAGGTAACCGATTTTCACAGTGGTTGTTTTACCGGTTTGGTCTTTCACTTTTTTCGTAACGATTTTATATGGAGTGAATTCGTTTTTATCATTATTCGGGTTGCTGTCTTTGTCTTTTTTATAGATGTTGGCATTGATGTAAGGGAATTTCGCACCCCTGACCGCATTTTGCAGGAAATCCAAGCCGTAGTTGAACTCATGGTTTCCAAACGTAGCAATGTCATAGCCCATGAGATTCATAGCTTTATAGACTGGGTGGACTGCACCCTTTTTAAGTGGGTTGACTTTCGCTGCATACGTTCCGAGTGGAGTTCCTTGGATCAAGTCTCCATTGTCGACAAGAACGTTATTCTTTACTTCATCGCGTGCTTCCTGGACGAGAGTTGCCGTTTTGGACAGGCCGACGACGTCAGATGGAGCGGATTTGTAATAATCATAAGCTACTAGATTGGTATGGATATCTGTTGTTTCCATGATGCGAAGTGCCGTAGGTGATGTTGATACCGGTGTTGCGAGGTTCGAGCCAAACTTGCTGGTGTTGCCGTTGTAATTCTTAACGACAAATACCTGTACCCAGTAGGTTGGGTTTGTTGAATCGAAATAAGCAGAAAAATTGGAGCTTTTCTTGATGTCTGTTTCTACTGCTGCTTGTGAAACGGGTGTTTTGCCTTTCATAAGCTGAAAAACGACAGCTTCTTTACCCGGGTTCCCTTTTTTAGGGGTAACCGTTACAGAAGCTTTCGTGCCTTTTGAGAAATCCACATATGGTGCAGATATTTCAAATGGTACTTTTGGAGCAGTTTTTTTAGCAGGTTTAGAAGCGGCGAGCGTTGGACTGGCTAATTGGGATGATACAAGTCCGACTGCAAGTGATGATGCCAATAACTTCTTGAACGAGCGTGTAAACGACATAGATTCACAGCCTTTCAATTTTTTGCACTGCTAGATTAATATATCACGAAAGACCTAGAAATTTGTAGATTTTTTTGAATTATTTTGAAGATAAAAGAAAGTGCGGGGAGGGGTGCCAGGCACCCCTTTTTGACATATGTCAAAACGCGGTGCCTGGCACCAAAAACACAAAAAACAAACCAAAAAAGGATTCGACAGGTTTTTGTGGAAATTAATGGGCTGAAAGAAAGTTAGGCCAAACGGGGTACCTGGCTGAGGAGGAGGATGCGGATGGAGAATACGCTGCCATGCAAGGGATGCAGAGGACTATGCTGCGGACCGGTTGCCATAACAGAAGCAGAGCTCAAAAAAATAAAAAAGAAAGTGAAGACCATGCCGCGGAAGCTGCGGAGCGAGCTGGAGAACCAGAAACGCTACTACGGAACGTGCATCTTTTATGATCTGGAGCAGGACAAGTGCGGCATCTATTCGGCAAGGCCAGAAGTATGCCAAAAGTTTGGCTTTCATAAAAGCCTTGTTTGCTTTAAGAAGCCGGAGCTGGCGGTAAAGGAGGATCCTTCACTGAATAGAAGGGTGCCAGCGGGTGTGCTGTCAGTTGATTATACGTGGAAGGATTTTAAATGAAGAAAGAGATGGAGAAGATCCATCTCTTTTTTATTTATAGGGGCCTAAGTTAATGGATTCCGGCGTAGAGGGGGCAGTTACATAATTGTAAATGTGGCAAGAGGTCCTTTTGAATAGGACCTCTTTAGTGATGGATTAATAGCCTTTCTTGTAATCAACAGCGTTAATGGAAGGTGTCTTTCCGTTTACATATTCCTTTAAGTTAGGAATCAAGATGTCCTCGATCACACGCTGGTCGTAATATTGTGTGGATCCGGCGGTATGGGGAGTAATGATGACATTTTCCATCTCCCAAAGCGGGCTGTTATCTCCGAGCGGTTCGGTCTCGAACACATCAAGCCCGGCTCCGGCAATTTCACCGTTCTTCAGCGCTTCAATCATCTCTTCTTCGACCACGATATCACCGCGTCCTATATTAATGAAGAAAGAAGAGTTTTTCATGAGCTGAAACTCTTTTTGGCCAAGAAGGTGATGGGTCTTTTCTGTAAGCGGGAGCGTCACTGCCACATAATCACATTCAGGCAGCAGATCATGCAACTTATCAGATGTATACATTTTATCGATATATTCTTCGGGTTTTCCAGAGTGGCGCATACCTAGAACTCTCATGCCAAACGCTTTTGCAATCTTTGCCGTTTCTTTTCCGATCGCACCTGTACCGAGGATGCCGATCGTCTTTCCGTGAATTTCAAGCTTAAGATTGGAATGATCCCATGTTTTGGACTGCTGGTTGCGGACATACGTATGAATTTTGCGGGTCAACCCGAGCATGAGGGCGAAAATGGTCTCAGAAATCGGGAAGGCATGAACCCCGTTGGCACTGGTCAGAAGCACATTTTTGTTGGATAGCTTGTCTAATGGGAGACTGTTTACCCCGGCACTCCACGTTTGCACCCATTTTAAAGATGAATTTTCACTGTCAAGGGTGTAATCCTCCATCCCTTTTTTCCATCCGGCGATCACTTCGGCATCGGGAGCTTCCTTTTGCCATATTTCCTTATTTTTGCCTGTCACAATGGTCCATTCCGGTATCACTTCCTGCACTTTTTCAACATAAGCAGCATCAACATTTTGAGCGATCAGCAGTTTTCGAGCAGTCATCGTATCCCATCCTATCTATGTATTTTCATTTTCATTAAGTTTACCAGAAGAAGGGAGATTTTTGTGGTGCCAAGACCTGTGAGGGTCCACTTTGATGGCCTTGATGGTGCCAGGCACCGCGTTTTGACACTTGTGTAATAGTGGTGCCTGGCACCATAATAAAAGGAAAAAGGAGGGAATGGGATGAAGGGGACGATCAACGGAACGATGAAAGCAATTGCGGTGACGAAATTTGGCGGGCCGGAGAACCTGGAATATCTGGAGGATATGGATGTGCCTTCTATCAAATCCAAACAGGTGTTAATTAAGGTGAAGGCTACTTCTGTAAACTACGCAGATATTAAAGCGAGGCATGGGAATAAGGGAAAGGGAACTCTGCCATTTATTCCGGGTTTGGAAGCGGCTGGGGTAGTGGAGTTGGTGGGTGAAGACGTACAGAGCCTTCAAGTGGGGCAGCGGGTTCTTGCCTTTCCTCATAACGGTTCCTATGCAGAATACATAGCAGCAGACGAAAATCTGACATTCGCGATACCGGACAGCATGAGCTTTGAAACAGCAGGGGCTTGCGGAATCGTTTCGTTTCTTTCATACCATTTACTCGCCAATTTGGCGCAGATAAAGGAAGAAGAGACTGTTGTCATTCATTCAGCGGCCGGCGGTGTTGGAACGACAGCAGTGCAGATGGCTCTCGCTCTTGGTGCGGGCATTGTGATCGGCACGGTGGGAAATGAAAACAAAATCCAAACGGCCAAGGATTCCGGCGCTCATCATGTCATTTGTTATGAGCAGGATAATGTTGCTCAAAGAGTGAATGAGCTGACTCATGGAAAGGGAGCTGACATCATTCTTGATTCGGTCGGCCGGGACTTGACTGCAGCGAGTTTCAGCTGCCTGGCCAAATATGGCCGCCTCGTTGTTTTCGGAAATTCCAGTGGAAGCTATGGCAATATTCCGGCGGGTGAGCTGCATTCAAGCTGCCGTTCGGTGCTCGGTTTCAGCCTCGGTACGACGAGAAAGGAGAGGCCAGATGTACTGCAAAGAATCGCTCCTAAAGTGTTTCCGTTGCTGGAGGATGGCCGAGTGGTAATCAATATTGGACAGCAGTTTTCTTTAAAAGATGCAGCCCGTGCCCACGAATGGGTGGAAAGCAGAAAAAGCACGGGAAAAGTAGTGCTGATGGTGGGAGAATAATAAGAAGAGCGAGAATGAGGCCAAATATCATTCTTGCTTTTTTTGATATTTTTCTCCGAAAAGTGATGAAATTTTACAAATAATATAAAAGACAGACAGGATTTTTACTTCGTTAAGATGAATATTTATTCAGTGTACTTTTAAAAAAGTAAATAGATTAACAGAGAAGGAGAATAAAATGAAAGCGTTATCTAATTTCTTCACTGCCCTTGTGCAGAGATTCTTGCCTGATCCATTTGTGTTTGCATTAATCCTGACGATTATCCTCTTTTTATCCGGCGTTATTTTTACGCATCACAGTCCCATCGAAATGGTAGGTTTCTGGGGATCGGGATTCTGGAACCTACTGGCCTTTGCGATGCAGATGGCTCTCGTACTGGTGACGGGGCATGCCCTAGCCAGTTCACCATTGATCAAAAAATGGATGGTTAAGCTTGCCGGAATTGCTAAAACTCCAGCTCAAGGGGTCATTTTAGTTACGGTAGGTTCTGGACTTGCTTGTTTTATCAACTGGGGGTTCGGGCTGATCGTTGGTGCCCTGTTCGCAAAGGAAGTAGCCAAACGGATTCCTGGCTCGGATTACCGTTTTCTGATCGCGTGTGCGTATATCGGTTTTCTTACATGGCACGGCGGACTGTCAGGTTCTATTCCCCTCGTGGCTGCCACTCCGGGAAATCCGATGGAAAAAACAGCTGGGCTGATTCCGCTGACGGATACCATCTTCACCAGCTATAACCTGTTCATTACGGTCGCGCTGCTTATTATCCTGCCTATCATGGCCAGGCTGATGATGCCTACGGGAAAAGACGTGATTGGGATTGATCCAAAGATCCTGGCGGAAGACGAAGCCTCTGCAGCGATAGCGGTCGCCCCAACTGAGGTTAAACGAACGTTTGCCGTTACGATGGAAAACAGTAGATTTCTCAGCCTGGCAATTGCAGTGCTTGGCTATTCGTACATCATCTATTACATAGCCACAAACGGTTTTAAAATTGATATCAATACCGTCAACTTGCTATTCTTTACGACGGGACTTCTGCTACACGGAACGCCGCTGTCTTACATGAACGCTGTCTCTAATGCGGCAAAAGGAACAGCGGGCATCTTGATTCAATTCCCGTTCTATGCGGGGATTCAAGGGATGATGGAGCTGTCCGGCCTTGGCGGGATGATCACCAACGCATTTATCTCCATTTCCAACCCATCGACGTTTCCGTTCTTTGCGTTCTTGAGCTCAGGATTCGTCAACTTCTTCGTTCCGTCCGGCGGAGGACACTGGGTCGTACAGGGGCCGTTCATCATGCCTGCTGCACAGCAGCTCGGCGTAGAACCCGGCATCGCAGCGATGGCCATCGCATACGGTGAAGCATGGATGAACATGGCCCAGCCGTTTTGGGCTTTGCCGGCTCTCGCTATTGCTGGACTCGGCGCACGGGACATCATGGGATACTGCGTCACAACCCTGCTTGTGTCGGGCGTCATCTTCGCAGTTGGGTTGTCGTTTTTTTAGAGGGGTGGAGTAGAGAGGGGTGCCAGGCACCTCCGTTACACATGTATGTAATCGTGGTGCCTGGCACCTCAAAAAAGGTACCTCAAAATAAGGCACCAAAAAATTCATTCAGAGGTAAAATCATGGTGAATGTTGATATTCAGCAGGATAGGAATTTTTCAACCGTTGTCACGAGGCTTAGGGCAGCTGGCTGTGTTTATGCGGAGGATGAGGCTCGTTTGCTGATGGCTGAGGCGAATACGCCAGTGCAACTGGCTGCTATGATAGACCAGCGTGCTGCCGGTTTCCCCTCGAACAAATCATCGGATGGGCGGAATTCTGCGGCTTCCGGATCGAGGTAGATCCGGAAGTTTTTGTTCCTCTCCGAGGTACTGAGTTTCTTGTCTCCCAAGCGGTAAATATCATACGGCCGGGAGACATCGCCGTTGATCTCTGCTGTGGTTCAGGTGCGGTTGGCGCCGTGCTGGCTTCAACCCAGGAAAAGATTAAGCTGTATGTTGCTGACATCGATCCGAAAGCGGTAAAGTGCGCTAGACGTAATTTGACGGCTATCGGTGGCCGTGTCTACGAAGGTGACCTGTACGAGCCGTTGCCCAAAATACTTCTCGGGCGCGTCAACCTCCTAGTCGCTAACGCACCTTACGTCCTCTCCGATGCGATCGTGATGCTCCCTGCAGAAGCCCGCCTTCACGAGGATCGAGTGGCATTGGACGGCGGGGAGGATGGACTTAAAATCCAGCGGAGGATAGCTACTGGTGCGGCGGCCTGGCTGGCGCCGGGTGGTCATCTGCTTTTGAGACAAGCGAACGGCAAGCACTGCAGACTCTCGAAATTTTTAATGCTAACGGATTGTTATCACGTGTAGTCAGTTCCAGTGAACTGGACGCAACCGTCGTTATTGGCACTAGACCCGCTCTCTAAAAAAACTAAAAAAAGCCGGATCAGCACAAACTGCTGATTCGGCTTTTAGTTTTATCCCCACTACCTATCGCTGAGACTTCCGGTAGCCTGCTTTTTGGGCTTCAGCCTCTGAGCAGAACATGACCTCGGCTTTCGTCCGATCGTAATATTGGCCGCCAGGCATGTGATAGATTCCGGACTGGTTTCCTTTGATGTTGCAGCTTCCCTTTGGTTTCTCTGGCTTTTTCACTTGAGTATTCTGCTTGTTGGTTTGTGACCCTCCGGAAACTGTTCCGTTTGATGTGCTGTTTTTTGAATTGGTATGGAATCCGTCTTGCTGGGCATAGTTCTCAATCGACCAAATGCCAACACCTGCTTTTTGAGCTTTTTCTTGTGTGGCACGGAACTGATCGACGTATTTTGTGTTAGGCGGATACACATAAGCCACACGGGCAAGGCCTTTTTCCAAAAGCAACTGATTAAAGTTTTGCTTGCCGATCCATATGTACGCGAGCAGCCTGCCGTATTTATCGCGTTCGGACACATCCAGCTCGACACCGACTTTTTTGCCCGTTAACTGGGTTTTTGTAAATTTGGAGCTTTCCGGCCCGAACGGCTGAACACCGAGCCTCGGATGTTTTGTCTCGGGTGTGTCGATAAGGAGCATGCGGATTCGCTCCGTTTTTCCGTTCTTAAACTTTACATCCAGTGTATCGCCATCGACCACATACGTAACAGTAGCCGGCATGCCTTTAACGGCGGATGTCTGATCTGTTGGAGTGGTTTTAACATCATTTGAAGATGAATCTTCTTGTTTTGCAGCAGGTGAATCCGTTTGTTGTCCGGAATCCGTGCTTGATTTGCCTGTGCTAGGTGCCTGTGCACACCCTGTGATGAGCAAAGCCGTTAACAGCAATACAATCAGGCTAGTCAGACTTTTTCTGCGTTTTTCTCTCAAGTTGATCTCCCCTTAATTTTTAGAACGTTCAAGTTGGTTGCCTGGTAAGGGTAATGAAGTTTACGGCGACGCGTCCATAATAAAAATACAAAAGCTATTATACTACGATATGGAATGCAGAAGGGGACAATGTGAAAGTTTTTTGCGGCTTTCTTAATTGAAAGATCAAAAAAGACCAAGCCCATTTGCTGTATCTTTCAAAGTGGAAAGAGATTCTGCAGCAGCTTAAAGACCACGAAGGTGCAGATTTTTTTAAAAAAAGGAAGATGAAGAAGTGAAAAAATTAGTTGCGGCAGTTATCCTGTTGTTGGCAAGTTTAGTATATGTGTTAGCGCGGCTCACACAAAAAACATTGTATCTGGACAGATTTTCGGTAAATGCGATAAACCCGGTCAGTTTTCATTGGAATACCATCGCTATCAATACAGGTGCCAGGCACCGCTTTTACACAAGTGTCAAAAGCCGGTGCCTGGCACCATCAAATTGGAATCATTTATGAGCCAATCGGAGGTTACAGTGATCAGTTCATTGAAGTGCATGATGGATGAGAAGGTATGGTTGGCGCCTTTAATAAGCCGAATCTTGCTTTTTCCACATGATCTTTTTTGTGTATTCTCAAAGAATTCCCCGCAATAATGGGCTGGAATTTCATTGTCGTCCGTTCCGTGAACGAGCAGCACATCACCGGAAAACTGTGATAGCTGGTCTAACGGATTGGAATTTTTGAGGGACTGCAGAAATTTTGTGGTCAGGGAATAACCTAAATGATCCACGAATCCTTTAATGAATAGATGGCTATATTCTTCTTCACCCACGATATTTACGATGTCATCAAACGGCCGTCCTACCGCAGACCAGAGGATTAACTGTTTAACCCTTTCGTCACGGGCCGCAGAGTGTACAGCGACTGCTCCTCCAAGGCTATGGCCAAGCAGGGTAATCTGGTCAGAATCAACGTTAGGAAGCTCCAAGGCAAAGCTAACGGCAGCGTATGTTTGGTCGATTAGATCTTCAAAGCTGTTTTCCCCATAATTCCCCTCACTCTCCCCGCAGCCCGAATAATCAAACCGAACTACAACAAATCCGTTCGAAGAAAGCTGCTGTGCCGTTTTAACAAACAATCGGTCCACACCAATCCGGTTGCTTGTAAATCCATGGCAAATAATAACGGCAGGGGATATCTTATTTTTGCTTAGCACGGATTTAGGATAATGCACGGTTGCGGTAAGCCTTTTTCCCTTCCAGTGTATACAGTCGTGTTTTTCCATATCACCAACTCCTCATTTAACGTTTATCATTTAAAATAACTATTCATATCTATTTAGTAGGAATTGATTCGATAAAAAACCCCTTCCTATGTTTATGGAAACATAAGAAGGGGTTGAAGAGACCGAAGAATGATCAACACAATTCTTATCTTCCAAGCAAAGAAGCTTGTTGAAATTGGCACAGTGCTCATAAAAGAGTCTGTTGCCGAGGTTTCTCAGGGTCAATTCCCTCCACCTCTCTGGATAAGAATATTTAATTTCATTTAATGTAAAATAGAATTAATAGTTTGTCAATTAAAAAATCTGTTTTGGACAGCTATCTCAAATGAGTATGCACACATCCTATGCACCTGGCGAGGAGAGGGATTCAAAAATATACAATAGCCTGCGCCTTTTTTGTAGGGTGCCAGGCACCTGAATTACACAAGTATGTAATTGCGGTGCCTGGCACAAGCAAACCCTTTAGTTCGCTCGTAAGCAAAATTCCAAGGATCACACTTGCGGGTGTAATAAATGGCATAAATCTTTCCAGCTGGTGGTTTAACTTTTCTAACACGATTAGCCTTCTTCCGTCTGAGTCTATTACTCTAATAGTATATTAATTTATATTATAAAATATTTAAGTTTGCAGCACTCATCATCCTGCATATCATAATGCCGATATGGGCGTGGGGAGTCGGGCACATTGCGTTTTCCTCGGATTCCCTTACCATAACCGGACTCGTATTGGCGATGGTCATACCGTGCGGCGTGACAAGCAGCATCTGGGTATCCATCTATCGGGGGAACAGCACCCTCGCGCTTTCCATTATATTGATTGATACACTATTATCGCCGATCGTCGTTCCTTACAGCCTATCACTGTTTGTCGGAGAAACCGTCTCCATTGATGAATGGTCCATGGTGAAGGACCTGTTGATTATGATCGTGATCCCATCTGTCATTGGCATGCTGCTCAATCATTGGACGAAGGGAGAAATAAAGAACACACTCGGGAAAAGAATCTCTCCAGTTTCTAAAATTTGCATGAGTGCTGTGGTCGCCATCAATGCTTCGGTTGCCACCCCGTATTTGGTTCATGTGAACGGGAAACTTTTATTGATTGGTTTGTTCGTCCTGTTGATCGCGGCCAGTGGTTACTTAATATGCTGGCTGACCGGTATGCTTTTTGGATGGGAGAGAGAAACGGTTGTAGCTCTCGTCTTCAGTGGAGGCATGCGGAATATCAGCGCTGGATCTGTTCTTGCGTTAACGTACTTTTCGCCGGCGACAGCTGTTCCCGTCGTGGTCGGAATGCTGTTTCAGCAGATTCTGGCATCTATATACGGCCATCTGATAGCTAAACACTACGGCAGACATGAACAACTTATTTCGGAAAATAACGAAAAAGTTCCTGTTTAATAGTTTTGGTGCCAGGCACGCTTAATTGAAAAAAAAGGAGCCCTCCATGAAGGCTCCTTTTTTCTTACTTTCCTTTTTTTACGGACAGGATGAAACGTACCAGCAATGTTTCGAGCTGCTCATCCTTTATCTTCTTTGTGTTGAAATGCTGGTGAATGCGTTTTTTTAGCACTTCACTGCTCATCACCATTCTCCTTTCCTCTTTGTTTTCCTACTTTTTTCTTTCCTTTGAAGAATATACCTGCTAGTTGTCGAAAGAAGGGGTAATATGTCTTATGCGCTATATGTAATGGGCCCGATTTTTATGATTTTATTACCATGCCTGCTTGATAATATTTCCGGATTTTAGCAGATTGAAACGTGGAATTGGCAATAAAACGAAAATTCTGTTCGTATAAAGGGGAAATTGGATCCCTTCGCTTACTCTTTGATAAAAATCATGATAAACTTGGATTATACATTAATTGTAAATGGCGAGGGGGTTGGTTTGAAACGGCACTTATAAGTAAACGTCGTGCAGTCTTTCAGTTTTAAGAGATTATGCAGAGTGCAAAAATCTTAAAACAAGGGAGAATGGATATCAATATGATTTATGAATTGCCTCTAAAACGATACGATAAGGTAAGAAAACTTTTTAAAGAACAAAACGATCATCCAGTCATACAAGGAGTCATTTCAGGGATAAATCGCGGAAAGATCTTTGTTGATGATGTTGAATCTCCTTCAACTGCATTAATCTGGGCGGTTAATGAAATGTTTTATTTGGGAGGAGACCATACGAACCACACATTCAACTCCTTTCTGCAGCCATTCATAATAGAAAGAATAAAACCTGAAGCCCTTGAACTCGGCGAAAATGATTTTAATCTTGAAGTATATCCTCCTCAAGGCTGGCATGAAGTAATATCCTCGCTTTTTCCTGCAGGATTAAAAATAGGTAAACGAGTGCCTTTTAAGTTTAACCGTGAACATTTTTTATCTTCAAAATTAAACAATGCTATACCTGAAGAGTACATAGTATCGAGAATTACTCAAGATTTCCTTTTGAAGGATCCACTCCAGACGATCAATAAAGAGATTAAGAAATTCTGGGTCTCGGAGGAAAGCTTTTTAGAACACGGTCTAGGCTGGTGTGCCATGCATAAAAGCAAAGTCATCGGAACGTGCATCAGTGTGTTTGCGTGTGGAGGTGACGTAGAGATTGGCATAAATGTTTATGAAACAGAACATCGAGGCAGAGGGCTTGCAACGAGAATGGCCCGTGGTTTTATCAATGACTGCTTAAAAAGTGGCAGGAAACCCCATTGGACAACAGAAACCTTTAGGCATGATTCGATTGTAATCGCAGAAAAACTTGGTTTTGAAAGACTTCCCAATTATCAAGTATACTTTCTTCCTTTTCATGAGTTTAAGTAAAGTCAGCATTTTATGCTGGCTTTTTTTATAGACAAAAGATTGAGATATAAGCTATACTCAATATAAGAACAAATGTTCGATTAACTACTCTCATTATTCCTCAGAATCTCTCCTTTGTAAAGTGTCTTAAAAAAAATTTCCATCTTCACTTCTTAAACCCATACATAAATTATTAGGAAATTGTGTGAAATCAGCAGGAATTTCAATCTTCTTTGCAGTAATTGTGCTATCATCAATTGTTGAAGTCATTGATCAAGCTGAAGGGAGCCTGCTTTTACATGAACATTCTGGTAGCGGAAGACGATTTGCATCTTGGAAAGTTGATTGTCCATATGCTGAAAAAGAATCAACATCATGTAGAGTGGGTGTCAAATGGAGAAGATGCCTATGAGACCGCGATAGCATCTGATTTTGATATTGTGATCCTGGATTGGATGATGCCGGGGCAAACGGGATTGGAAGTTTGCAGGCGATTACGGTCTGGGGGCTATTCTCAAGCTATTCTGATGCTGACAGCAAAAGATTCAGTTCAGGACAGGATCCATGGACTGGATGCAGGAGCCGATGACTACCTTGTCAAACCCTTTGAAATTGACGAGCTTCTTGCAAGGCTTCGTGCTCTGTCGCGAAGGAATTTTGCTCCTATTGTTGAAGAAAAGGTCGTTCTTTATGATATTGTGTTGAATCGTACAAGTTATATAGTAAATTCAGCTAAGCGTGAGATACAGCTGACCCCAAGGGAATTTCAGCTGTTTGACCTTCTTGTGCGGAATAAAGGCCAAGTACTTCCGAGGGAAACCATCCTTGACCGGATCTGGGGTTTCGATGCAGATGTCTCGGCAAAGACTGTGGATGCCACTGTAAAATTGCTTCGGAAAAAACTTGGAAAGCTCACAAAAAAAGAAATTATTGAAAGTGTGCGCGGGGTGGGGTATCGCCTTGAAAACTAGCCTTTTTACCCGCTGGAATCTATTGAAAAACTTGAACCTGATCAGCCGTACACAGTGGCGGCTGACGATGATTTATACAGGCATTCTGATGCTGTTCTTAATTCTTTTTATGGTCATCGTTTATTTCTTGCTATACGGAGTGATTGTCAGCAGCCAGGAGGATCAGCTGAAGAAGCTCGTGGACCAGGAAGTAAGTGTTATCAAAGAAAAAATGATAAAAGGCAAAAAACCTTCCATACAAAACTTTGTCATGCTTTCTGACGAACAGTTCTTCTATTACGTCGTCGATGCCAAAGGAAAGCTTTTAACGGGTGATGAACTTTACCATCATCTCCGTCCGAAGCTGTATAAGAAACTAGAGGGCTGGAATCCAAATCCAAAAGAGATCCGGTATGAAAACTTAAACGTCTCTTATTTTGTTCCGTGGCAAGAGGATTTGAATAAACGAAACATCGATCTCATGATGGCTGGCCGCAAAATTTATAAAGGAAATCAATTCATTGGCATTTTATATGTTGGGAAAAGCATATCTAATAGGGTGGAGCTATTTGACTGGCTATTGAATATTTTTGCCATCATGCTTATCATCTTTTCCTTTGTTTCCTTTTTTATCAGCTATTTTATGTCGAAGCGAGCCATGTCACCTATTATCAGGTCCTATATGAAGCAGCGTGAATTTGCCGCTGATGCTTCACATGAGCTTCGAACCCCGCTGAGTGTCATATTATCTTCTATTAATGCGCTGGAGATGGAAAAACAAGTGCAGGAAGATGAATTTTCTCACTCTGTTCTATCTAATATGAAATATGAAGTAAAGCGGATGATAAAGCTTGTAGGAGATTTACTCACTCTGGCCCGTTCTGATGCAGAAAACACAGAAGTAAGAAAAGAAGTGTTTGATTTTCATCAGCTTGCTCAAAAAGCGGTTCATTCTATTGAAACGCTTGCGGATGAAAAACGTATAACATTAAAGCTGAATGCGCCTGCCCAGCTTTTTGTGTATGGCAACCGTGAGCGTTTGGATCAGCTTCTTTATATTCTGCTGGAGAACGCCATCAAGTATTCTCCTGAAAATGCTGAGGTTAACCTTGAACTTTCGCTGAAAAAAGAAGAAAAAATTAAATTGCTGGTTATATTGGTTGAAGATCAGGGTATAGGGATAAAGCCTGAAGAACGCGAACGGATATTTGAGCGATTTTACCGGACGGATAAATCCCGGTCAAAACAGCTTGGTGGCCACGGTTTGGGGCTTGCGATTGCAAAATGGATTGTGGATTCCCACGGCGGCTGGATCCAGGTTGCGGGCAAGTCCGGAAAAGGAAGCGTTTTTACAATCAAAATACCGCAATAATAAACGAAAACCATGGCTAGAGCTCGTAATTTTAAGGAAAAATAAACAAAAATAAAATTAAATCTTAGCTTTTCATCATATTTTCACTTTTGCTATTTATAATAAAATAGACTAAAATTTACAGGTGCGAATAAAAGTGATTAGACAATAAAGTTATAGAGGTACTAGAAGAGGTGAAAGAATTGAAAGGTCTTTTAAAAGCTGGCCAAAATGTTGTCCAAAAGCATCTTGGTTTTTTCATTTTAGCTGTTGTTCTTTTTTGGCTAAAAACGTATACAGGCTATCTTGTTGAATTTAATCTTGGTATAGAAAATGCAATGCAGAAGTTCTTGCTGCTGATCAACCCGATCAGTTCAGCCATATTCTTTTTTGGATTGGCACTATTTGCAAAAGGTAAAAGAGCGTATATCTGGACCATTGTCCTTAACTTTTTCCTTTCCTTTGTTTTATATGCAAATATCGTGTATTACCGATTCTTTAATGATTTCATTACGATGCCGACCCTGACTCAAACGAAAAACTTTGGAGATCTTGGAGGAAGCATCTGGGAACTGCTTAAACCTTATGACCCGCTGTATTTCATTGATACCATCATTCTAACTGTTCTCGTAGCTGCAAAATTCATCAAGCCCGAGCCGGTTCGCATGGCTCGTAAGAAAGTGCAGCTTGTGCTGGTTTCAGCGATTGCCTTGCTTGTCATTAACATCGGCTTGGCGGAAACAGATCGTCCTCAGCTTTTGACGCGTACATTTGACCGCAACTACTTGGTGAAATACCTCGGCACATACAACTATGTGATATATGATGCTATTCAAAGCATGCGTATTTCCGCGCAAAAGGCATCTGCAGATTCAAGCGATATGGGTGACGTCCTTAATTATAAAGACGCTAACTATGCAAAGCCTAACCCTGCTTACTTTGGCAAGGCAAAAGGCATGAATGTGATTTACATTCATTTAGAATCTTTCCAGAACTTTATGATCAATTACAAACTGAAGGGTGAAGAAGTTACACCTTATTTAAACTCATTCACAAAAGATAAGAATACTTTATACTTTGATAACTTTTTCCACCAAACAGGACAGGGTAAAACATCCGATGCAGAATTCATGCTGGAAAATTCCATTTATGGACTTCCGCAAGGCTCAGTATTTACCACCAACGGAAATAACACATTCCAAGCCGCACCTGCTATTTTAGGACAAAAAGGTTACACTTCCGCAGTATTCCACGGAAACTACAAAACGTTCTGGAACCGGGATGAGACCTACAAATCATTTGGTTATGACAAGTTCTTTGATGCGAGCCACTACCAAATGAAGGATGAAGATGTTGTAAACTACGGACTAAAAGATAAACCATTCTTTGAAGAGTCTCTTCCAATGTTGAAAACATTGAAAGAACCTTTCTATACGAAATTTATTACATTGTCCAACCACTTCCCGTATCCGATTGATGACGCGGAAGCAAGCATCGGACCAGATGATACGGGTGACGGATCAGTTGACCGTTACTTCCAGACAGCTCGTTACCTCGATGAATCGGTTAAGAGCTTCATGGATCAATTAAAAGCTTCTGGGCTGTATGACCGTTCTGTTATCGTCATGTACGGAGACCATTATGGTATTTCCGAAAACCATAACGATGCCATGGCTAAAGTATTGAACAAAGAAGCAATCACTCCTTATGACAATGCCCAGCTGCAGCGTGTTCCATTCATGGTTCACGTACCTGGCATGAAAGGCGGAGTGAAGCATGAGTATGGTGGACAGATTGACGTTCTGCCTACGCTTCTTCACTTGCTTGGCATTGATACAAAAGAGTATGTCCAATTTGGAACAGATTTGCTGTCCAAAGATCATCAACAGGTTGTTCCATTCCGTAACGGAAGCTTTGTCAGTCCAAAGGTTACCGCTATCAATGGAAAATACTTTGATGCCAAAACTGGGGAACCGGTTAAAAAGAATAAAGAAATTCAGAAAGAACAGGAATTTGCTGAAAATTCTCTTCAACTTTCTGACAAAGTTGTTTATGGAGATCTGCTTCGCTTCTATACTCCACGTGATTTTAAACCAGTGGACCGCTCGAAGTACGATTACAATAACCGTGATGAAGATAAAAATAAAGCAAAAACTGAAGATCAGACTAAACAGGAAGAAGCACCTGCTGCTGATCAAAAACAAGAACAGAACTAAACAAGTAAAGCATTGCCTGGAAACAGGCAGTGCTTTTTTTATTAAATAAAAAAACACCCTTCACATAGGGTGCTTTGCTGATTTTTACATTTTTATCTGGATAGCAGGTAATCAATGACTCGGTCTGAGGAATTGCCGTCATGCATGCCGCAGAATGTTTTATAAAAATCCTTATATTCAGGAGAGTTGTCTTTTAAGACTTTAGGCAGTGTTTGCAGCAATTCTTCTTCAGTGTAGCAAATCTCTCCTGCTCGCTGCTCACTTAATTCAAAATAAGCTCCTCGTACTGAGCCGACATATTGGTCGTAATCAGGGACATAATAAATAACGGGTTTTAGGCTGCAGTACCAGTCAAACACGATCGATGAGTAATCTGTAATGAGAACATCAGCTGCGCACATAAGTTCAATGGCATCGTCCCAGCCACTGACGTCAATTACACGGCCAGCGAGACTTGTTAATTTATCATCAGAGCTGCTCATATGATGAGAGCGGATAAGCAGGATAGCGTCTTCAGGAGCATGCTCTATAAATTTAAATGGATCTAGCATTAAATTGAATTCAAACATGGAGTTCCCAAGGTGTTTACCGTCCCGCCATGTTGGAGCATAAAGGTAGATGGGAGCATTGTTATTTTGTATTCCGAGTTTTGCTCTTATTTTTTCTCTGACGTTTGAGTACCTTCTTTTGTCATAGAAAATATCATTGGAAGGATAACCGTATTCAACGATTTCTCCTTCGTATCTAAAAGCAGATTGGAATATCTCTGTAGAATAATGATTGGGAGATAATAAGGCATCCCATTTGGTTGATTTCACATAAAATTCAGGCGTCGACCGTTTTTCTAATGGACGTGATGAAATGTCCCAGTGCAGTCTTTTGAACGGTGTGCCGTGCCATGTTTGAAAGTAGAAGGTCTCTGGCCGGTGGTACCAAAGCGGAAATGTTGTGTTATTAATGATAAACCGTGATCTGGCAAGAAAGTTATAGTATTCAGCGGATGCTCTATCAACAATGATTGGATCTCCGGGAATCTTTTCGTTGCCGGCATAGCACCAGACATATGTATAATTCGGATAACGTTCGATCATGCGTTCATAAATGTACCTTGGATTCCCGGTATACTGTTTGCCTAAGTTACTTTCAAAGAAGAACATGCGCTGATCAACTTTATTGGACTCTGCGGCTTTTTTGTATTGCCAAGGTATTCCGAATCCGCGTGACTGCGCAATTAAATTAAAGACTTCCGGATATTTAGGGAATACATCCTTCTTTAAGTCATCTTGAGAAATAGTCGAAAAATAGTCCAAAACAAAGGGGTTTAAATCCAAAGAATCAGTTTTCATTTCTCCACCTCCAGTGGCATTTGAAAAACATTTTTATCCATTGTTATCTTTTACCTATTATACAGTAAGCCTAAACATCCGCCAACGAAGTGTTCGAGGGATGAATGGCCGTAAAAAAACAGATGTCTTGGAGGGGACATCTGCTTTTGGGAGAAGCTATGCTGTTTTGACCAGTTTCGGAGATATCGTTTTTATTTTACGGTTAGTATTGCCTACCACATACGATCCAAACGGCAGTAAGGATATTACTTTTATGATCGCCATTGAAATTAAAAGCGTAATAAAGAATAGCGAAAATACTTGCAGATGGGTTTGGTCGAACCATTGAGCCGTATAGGGTGCAAGATAGCGCTGAACCTGCCAGTGGATGAGATAAATGCCAAAAGAGTAATTGCTGATCAAGTTCACGATTTTAATATTTGGCAGCAATTGGCCCCAAGCCAGAACGAGGAGACTAAGCGATACGGTTAATGGAAACAGATCTAAACGCTTCGATCCGACGCTGACATAACCTGATTTGTAAAAAATCAAGACAATAGCGAGACTCAGAACTGCCCCAAAGAGCGTGTGGTATCGGTATTCTTGCAGCTTGGCAGCGATCGCTTTGTAATTTTTTCCAATCGCATAAGCAATGGTAAAATACGCAAACCATGCCGTAAACGGAATTTTTAAATACGATAAATTCTCTTTGATCCATGGGTGCTGGCCTTCCATCAATTTAAAATGAAGGCTCATAACAAGAATGCTGATTGGGATCAGCCAGTTCATCTTGATGTTGTATTTCGTGACAAAATAATGCAGGATATAAAATTGAAAAATGATCAGAACGAAGTAACCTTCGTAATTTCCAAGTAGATTGTTTTTAATCATAACAGCGATATCGATATTCGGGTTGAGATGATAGCTGACCAGTGCATCGATCACGGCAAAGGCGAGAAACGGAGCAAGAATCCACTTCACACGCTTTTTCCAAAAGTTTTTCGGAAGCTGATCGGGATAGCGGTTTGCAAGGATGATCTCAGACAGGATGACAAACGTCGGTGTGGCATAACATAGAGCGATACGCAGCAGGCTGTAAACCCCGGACGCAGGATAACCTCCGACAGAGACAGCTGTCAGCGATGTACTGTGCAGAAATACAATGCTTAAACAGGCTAGGGTGCGTAACAGGTTCCATTCTTTAATCAAGGGTATTTTCCCCCTTTCCTGAAAAATGTGGCGTTCCTAAGCAATTCATGAACACCATAACAATGAAGAAGGAAAGAGAGCAACAGAATTCGACATTCTTAATAATTATTTATAGAAACTTTATAAAATATTTAAAAAGAAACGTACTGAAAAGACGGCAGTTCCTTGATGGTTCAGGAGATTGCCGTCTTCTTTGCATGTTATTTTATAGGGACCAGAATGTCCATCTGTTTGGATTCAGGGCTTATGCTTCGTTCATCGTACAGCTCGATCTCAACTCCGCCGGCATGTTCGTAGCCGGAAGAAGGGAACCATTCTTTGAAAATGTACTGCCATGTCGCCTGAATGCTGTCGGAAAACTCGTTTTCTGCAACTTTCGGGGTAGTGAACACTGCATACTTGGTTTCTGGGAACGTCCTGGCCACAAGGCCTTCAGGAACGTTATTGGAATCCGTAACTTCAGAGCAGATCAGGTAACTGAACGAGCCGTTTTCCTGGTTAAAATCTGTGCAGATGCCGAGTTCCACTGAAGGGTCCTTCTTGTTGGGGATAGCTTCTCTCATCTTATTGTTTTGTAAATAGGTCTGCCAAAAGACAGGGATTTCTTTTAGATTTTTACCATCTTCAGAAGTGGTTTTGAGTTCATAACCGATGACGTTAAATTCAGGCTTCATATAAATTTTCGGCTGCATAAATGGTCCTCCTACAATAGGTTTTTTGATGAGGGCGGCTTTTTCAGGAAGCGTAAAGGTGTACAGCTTCTCTTTTCGGAATTGTGTGGGTGTCACCGCGAATAGCTTTTTGAAAGCCCGGTTAAAGGATTCGTGGGAAGAAAACCCGCAGCTGAAGGCAATGTCCACAATCTTAAGCTCTGAATGGACAAGCAGGTCCGCTGCGTGTGCAAGTCTTCTTTTCCGGATGTAGTCCATCACCGGGTGGCCGACCAGCATCAAAAAGACGCGGTGAAAGTGAAAAGGCGAAAAGCAGGCAATCCTGGCGAGGTCCGGAAGCGTCAAGGGTTCTTCCAAGTTCTCCTCAATATAGTCAATCGTATTCTGAATGCTGTTGAAGTAATCCATACATCCGCCTCCCTCATGACTCTATCTTAATGTGCAGCAGATAGTAATTCTTAACCTTTTTTGCTGTGTTTCGGAGTTTTGTTATTTTGGTGCCAGGCACCCGCGTTTTGACATGTGTGTAATCGTGGTGCCTGGCACCACATTCTTATTCGGCAAATGGGTGAATGAAGCCTTCTTTTCAGGAAGTAATGTTAAAATGAGGATAGGAATTGAAGGTAAAATTGGGTGCCTGGCACCACGCGATGGCACCGTCAATGAAAGGGCGATGTACATGTTTTGCGATCTTGGAGATATTCAGGTTCATTATGAGGTACATGGGGAAGGGAAGCCCATCATCATGATTCATGGTTTCTCACCGGATTACCGGTTGATGGAAGGCTGTATGGAGCCGGTTTTTAAAGACCGAAGCGGGTTTCAGCGAATCTATTTGGATCTGCCGGGGATGGGCCGGACCAAAGGGGAGTATTGGCTGACCGGGACGGATGATATGCTGGATGTTGTGTTGCGTTTTATTGAAAAAGTAATACCCGGACAATCTTTTTTACTTGCTGGTGAATCCTATGGAGGCTATCTGGCGAGAGGCGTCATGACTAAAATGGGGGATAGGGTAGAAGGCTTGCTCACGATTTGTTCACCGATCTACGCAGAACATGAAAAAAGAGAGCTGCCGGAGCATACGGTCATTAAAACAGATGAGCAGCTAATCGCATCCCTTCCGTTGGAAGAAGCCAGGGAGTTTGCGTCTATAGCAGTTGTACAGGATGAATATGTACTGAAACGAACGAGGGAAGAAATCATACCAGGTGTGATGCTGGCAGATCCTGTTTTTCTGGAAAAAATAAAGAAGAACTACGCTTTTACCTTTTCTATCGACTTACAGAAACCCTTTGAGAAGCCTGTGCTGTTTTTTACTGGCAGGCAGGATGCTGTTGTCGGCTTCAAAGATCATTGGGCCATCATGGATCAATTTCCTCGTGCATCTTTTGCTGTATTGGACCGGGCGGGGCACAACCTGCAGATTGAACAGCCCGCAGTCTTCAATGCTTTAGTTGCCGACTGGCTGGACCGATCAGAAGAAGCCCTTCACCTAAAAAAAGAGCATACTGCAAAATGGCTTGTGATATAATGGCTTTTTCCAAAGAATAACTATTTTGCAAAAAGAATTGAAACAAAAAAGGTAAGGTGAAAGAGGCATGAGAATCGGAGAAATAAAAAAGGAAGCAAGGGTTGCCCTGGAAAACAAATGGGGCTTTGCGGTTCTATTGACGTTCCTTTTGGGAATCTTTACGTTTTTTCTTCCTAACTTGATTGATTTTTTTGTATTGGGAGGAAAGGACGAATTTAATGGAGCTGAACGAAATCTATCAGCATATATCTTTTCTTGGATTATTAACGGTTTTGTTTACCCAATCACGATTGGCTTTAGCTGGGTCTTTCTGAGCCTTATAAGGCGTGAGCCTCAAGAAGTGAAGAACATGTTTCAGCCTTTCTTGGACATCGGTACGTTCTTAAAGATTATTGGAACAACGATCCTGGTATGGATTTTCACAGTTCTTTGGACCCTGCTATTGATTGTTCCGGGTATTATCAAAGGGCTTGCTTATTCGCAAACATTCTATGTCTTGAAAGACAACCCGGGGATTTCGATTACGGGTGCCATCACCGAAAGCCGCAGATTAATGGACGGCTACAAGTGGAAGTACTTCCTTCTTCAGCTTAGTTTTATCGGCTGGGTGATCCTGGCGGTTGTGGCACTGTTTATCGGGTTTCTTTGGCTGACGCCTTATATGTCCGCATCTTCAGCTGAATTTTACAATGAAATCCGCCAGGCTAAAAACAATGATTCTTTAGAGGCTTAAAATAAGAAAAGCATCTGTGCAACGAAGCACGGATGCCTTTTTTGTGATGAAGTGGAGCCTTACTCTCTCAATAATAAAAATTCCCCTGTCTCGAGGTGGTTTCCGTAATGTTCCGCTTCTTTATGATCTACTCCTAGAAAGACGAGTCTCTCTTTTCCTGAGAGATTCTGTGAGAAGGATGAGTTGTCGGATTGGTCCAAAAAATGCTGTATGATCTGCTCGTTATCTTCTTTTTCTTCAATGGTCTCATAAGGCCCAACGACTAAAAATGTGCTGTTTTCGTTTTTCGGTTTCAGTTGATTCCGTTCTTCCACTGCTTCTTGTTCTGTCTTATAAACACCAACTACCTTAAACATTTTTCTTCCCCTCCCTTACAAGTGTGAAATATTTAAATGATGAAAATAACTTTCCAATCAATACCCGTAATGCTTCAATTTGTAACATTATGTCACAAAAAAAATCCTCTTGGCAGCTTCAAGAGGATTGGTGAGGCGTTGTTTAGTTCTGCTTTTCTAAAGCGAGTTTCATGCCGAAGCCGATGAGTACCACACCCGTTACTCCCTGCATGACACGCTGAGTCGCCGGCCTTTTCATAAAGACACTGATCTGGTTGATCAAATAGATGTAAAAGAAAAACCAGGCCGCTGTCAGAAGTGTGTAGGTGAGACCCATAATGGAAAATTGCACAAAGGCGTTGCTGCCGCGTTCAAGAAATTGCGGAAGGAACGTTAGGAAGAAAAGTGCGACCTTTGGGTTTAGAAGATTTGTAAGGAATCCCTGTCTGAAACAAGATGAGGACTTTCGGATTCCGGGTGTTTGATCTGCAGGTTCCGCAGAATAGGCTGTTTCAATATTCCGGTCCTTTAATGCCCAGAGCGACTTTATTCCGATGTAGATCAGATAGACCGCCCCAGCATACTTGAAAATAGAAAAAAGCATTGCCGATTTCACAATGATGGCAGACAGGCCTACAACAGCTGCTACGGTGTGAATGAGCAAGGCGCCGCATGTTCCAAGCATGGTTTTAAAACCGCCAGTCTTTCCTAGAGATAACGTGTTTTTCGTGGCAATGGCTGTATCAGGGCCGGGAAGAATAATCAGGCAAACCGCCATGACCACAAAAAGAAGAAAATGCTCCATCGTTTTATACCGCCTTCCACTGTTAAATCTTATTCCAATGTACCACACCCTAATATCTGGTGCCAGGCACCCCAATTACACAAGTGTGTAATCGCGGTGACTGGCACCATATTTGTAATATATTGTATAATTGTAATTAATAGTAAATTATCAGGTTCTAAGTGTTCAGTCGCGCAGGTTTTTTTAGAGTTAAGGTATGATGATTTACCTATATTTTCTAAATTATGGAGGATGATACCCGATATAAAAATGGTAACACCGTTAAATCAAACAAGATGAAGAGGGGCAGCAGTGTGAAAAAGTACAGTCGTTTTATGGCAGGAGTTGCGTTGGCCAGTATTTTATTAAGTTCTTTTAGTACGTCAGCTTCAGCGGATGATGAGAACTGGCAGCGAAGAAAGAAGTCTTTTCAACCGAGCAGCAAGATCCATATACTGAGTAATCATTCTAATGATCACGTAAAAAACAGGCAGGCCATCGTAAAGACCACGCTGTCGAATGAGGAACTTGTAAAGGGGTTCGGTGTTACGATCGCGGATTCTTCTTCTATTTTAGGAAAAGAGAATCTTAAGGTGGTTCGAATTCCGAAAAAGCTAAATTATGAAGGAACTCTAAGAAAATTAAAGCGGTCAGCTCGCATAGAATCAGCCGAGCCAGATTATATGGTCAAGAAAATGTCGAACGATCCTTTTTATTCTTATCAGTGGCCGCTTCCCAAAATGAAAGTAACAAACGCATGGCTTGGACTATCACCAAAGGCGAGGATAAAGGTGGCTGTTATCGACTCAGGTGTTGACTACACTCATCCGGATTTAGAAGGAAGAGTGTTATCTGGCTACGATACATACGACGAAGACAGCGATCCCATGGATTATGACGGCCATGGAACAGCTGTCGCAGGTGTCATTGCGGCTACTGTAAACAATGGTATAGGCATGGCTGGAATCAATCCGTATGCTGATATACTTCCAGTCCGTGTAGGGGATGAAGAAGGAATGTCAACGAGTGATTGCGTCGAGGGAATCTATTATGCCATTTCACAAAAAGCTGATGTGATCAACATGAGCTATGGCGGAAGTGAGTATGAGGACATTGAATATGATGCTATCCGTTCTGCTTATGAAAAAGGAATTGTGCTTGTTGCGGCATCAGGAAATGAAGATGATTCTGTAGGTTATCCTGCAGCCTATCCAGAGGTTCTAAGTGTAGGGGCGTCCACTCCCAACGACGGTATCGCTGATTTTTCCAATTACGGAGAATTACTGGACATCGTGGCTCCGGGAACAGATGTTTTAACGGCGGCAATCGATGGAGAGTATGACTATTTTGATGGTACATCTTTTTCCGCACCGATTGTCAGCGGCCTTGCTTCACTAATTCTTGCAAAAGAACCTTCTTTATATCCTGATGATGTGGAGTATCTGATTGAGAGCTCTGCCTATTTACCTGCCAAATATAAAGGAAAATGGAATCAATATTATGGATATGGCCGGGCAGATGCTCTCAAACCGTTCTATACGAAGCTTCCTAGTTTAAAGAATGATGTTGGTGATCGGCGCTCAAAATCGAAAAAAGTGACTGTTGGCAAGCTATATAGCGATAAGTTCGATACCCCGAGCGACGTTGATTGGTTTACATTCAAAGTTTCCAAGAAAACCAATGTCAGAGTCGATGTCAGCGGGGTAGCCGGCATTAACAGTACGGTATGGATTGATAAATACAGCAACGGCAGGGTCATCAATGAAAAACCCCATGATGCCCGAGGATTAAACGGAAAAGAGTCGTTCACGGCTTCATTGACTGCCGGCACGTATTATCTCACTGTTTACGACAACAACTACCATTGGGCTAAAGACCCTTATTCCATAAAAGTAACGGCAGTGAAATAAACTGGTGCCAGGCACCGCGATTACACATATGTCAAAACGCGGTGCCTGGCACCTGAATTTTTAGTAGAAATTTGGTGGATTTTTCCGTCGATTTGCCGATAGAAATAGTAGAAAAAGATTAGTAGAAAAGATAGAAAGTGAGAAAGGGGGCTTACAGCTTTTGAGAAAGTTTACTTCACTGGCTCTCATCCTGGCATTTATTTTATCTCTTTTTACCACACATGCAGACGCTGCAGCGAGCCAAACAAAAGCAAAAGTTACAGCATCGATTCTAAATGTCAGATCGAAGCCTAGTACCAGCAGCAGTATTATCGATAAACTGAAAAAGGATGCAGCCGTTACGATTAAGGCAGAGTCTAACGGATGGTCTCAGGTGACTTTGAAAAAGGGGACAGGCTGGGTATCATCCAAATATCTGAAAAAAATCAGCGTATCCGCATCCTCTGCAACAAAAACAGGATACGTGACGGCTTCCTCTCTCAATCTGAGGGAAAAGGCCACGACCTCCAGCAAATCCGTTTTGCTATTGAAAAAAGGAAACAAGGTTACCATCTTAAAAACGTCAGGTTCCTGGTATTATATTCAGGCAGCCGGAAGCAAGAAAGGCTATGTGTCCAAGAGCTACATCTCTACGAAAGCTCCTGTGCCATCTTCAGCACCAAAAGCAAAAACAGTGTATGGCTATGTGAACGCTTCTTCTTTTTTAACGCTGAGAGAGAAGGCATCAACGACAAGCAAATCTCTGATGCAGCTGAAGAGAGGAACAAAGATTACCATCCTGAAAACATCAGGTTCCTGGCACAATGCAAAGGCTCCCAATGGAAAAACAGGCTGGGTTCTTAAAAGCTATGTAGCCAGCAAGGCCCCTGCCCCTGCACCGGCTAAAACGGTTTATGCCTATGTTAATACTGGCTCTCTGAACCTAAGAGAGAAGGCAACAACCTCAAGCAAGTCGTTGATGACCTTGAAAAAAGGCCAGCAGGTAAAGGTTTTGGACCCGGGAAGCACATGGAGCTATATACAGGCTTCTAACGGCACAAAAGGATGGGTGTCTAAAAAATACTTATCAGCGACTGCTCCGGTAACCGTACAGCCTTCTGTTAAAAAAGGATACGTCACGACGAATGATTTAAATGTAAGAGAAAACGCGGGTACATCTTTTAAGGTCGTAGCTAAGCTGAATACCGGAGCCGAAGTGCAAGTGTACTCAAGCAAAGGAGACTGGCTGAACATCAAAACATCCAGCGGAATAAAAGGCTGGGTACATAAAGCCTACATCACCTTTAC
The DNA here is from genome assembly GCF_036216745.1 of Fictibacillus sp. B-59209. Classification (NCBI taxonomy): domain Bacteria; kingdom Bacillati; phylum Bacillota; class Bacilli; order Caryophanales; family Fictibacillaceae; genus Fictibacillus; species Fictibacillus sp. B-59209. The sequence goes on from NZ_JARMMC010000003.1 coordinate 29,516, forward strand.
TAAAATTAATGACAATAACCTTTCTCTCCCTTCAAGTTTCCCCAAATTAAGAGGGAAGAAAATCATGATTGACCCAGGGCACGGCGGCTATGACGTAGGGGCTGTAGGTGCGGGCTACGGCACATATGAAAAAAATGTAACGTTATCCACCGCGCTTATTTTAGCTCAGAAGCTGCGAGCGGCAGGAGCCAAGGTCTATATGACACGCTCCACCGATACAGCCATCGCGTTAACTTCACGCCCGCAATTAAGCAATAGTTATTTGGTCGATGCGTTTGTAAGCATTCACTATAATTCAGGGCCTTCTGCCGGAACAGGAATTGAAACGTTCTATCAGCCCGGTTCTGTATACAGCGGACTGGCTTCCCTTGTACAGCAGGGCGTTGTGAAATATACAGGATTTAAGAGCCGTGGAATTGCCGGGAAAAACCTTCAAGTTCTGCGTACCAACAAGCGTCCATGTGTGCTTGTCGAGCTAGGGTTCTTATCCAATAAAAGTGAAGAGCAGATCGTCCGAACATCCGCTCATCAGCAAAAAGCAGCCGCCGGCATTGCCGAAGGACTGAACAGCTACTTTAGATAACTATGGTGCCAGGCACCGCCTTTACACACTTGTGTATTAGCGGTGCCTGGCACCATATATTTTTTTCTTGCCTTAGGCAGGGAAGTGAGACAGGCTGTAGAACATAATATTTTACCTCTTCGTTTTGCATCAATCTCTTCCCATCATTTAATCCCCCAATTCCTGAAAGGAGCCCCGTAATGCCGCGCAAACAACGAACCTGGTTTCCGGGTGCGATCTACCACATTACCTGCAGAGGAAACCGTAAAACACCTATTTTTCATGAACGTGAAGATTACCTCTATTACTTATATTTGCTGAGAAAGACAAACAAGCGCCATCCTTTTAACCTTCATGCTTATTGCCTCATGCCCAACCATACCCATCTCCTTCTGGAAACAACCGTAAGCCCCCCTGGTGAAGCTATGGGATACCTGAATACACAATATGCAAAGTACATTAATCGAAAATACGATCAGGTGGGACATGTGTTTCAGGGCCGTTATGGCGCTTCTCTCATTGATTCCATGATGTATTTAATTGATGTCAGCCGGTACATCCATCAAAACCCTGTAGCGGCTAAGATGGTATGCAATGTAGAAGATTACGAGTGGACGAGTTACAGGCACTATATCTCCGTGGGAATAGACCAAGGAGTAAAAGTGAAAACCGATTACATCCTCTCTCAATTCCCAACCCCTAAGCAGGACAATTATAAGAGTTTCATAGAAGGAGCAGAATATGGCGAGATCGTGAGAAGGACACCGGTGCTGTAACTTTTAGTGATTTGAGTTTGGTGCCAGGCACCGGCTTTTGACACTTGTGTAATCGCGGTGCCTGGCACCGCACATCATGGCACCGCACACCAACAAAATTTCCAATATTTTTAAGATATTTCATTTTACTAGAAAAGAAAAATGATATAATAAAGCTTGCATAAAATTAGACAAAAGATGGGGAAGAGAATGAATACATTTAAACGAACGATGTCCATTTTAACTGCTGGATTGGTAGGTACAAGCCTATTAGGAACAGCTGTCCATGCGCAAGGAACAGAGCTTGCGAAAAGAAACCTATTCTTTAGCACAGAAACGATTGAACAGCCGTCCGGATCCATAGATCTAGCTAACGTTAATAAAAGAGAAATTATTGTAAAAACGAAAGAAGGAAACGCGTTTGCATCTTCTTCATACGGCCTGGAAACCACCTCGGCACCTTCTATCCTGAAAGAAGAAGGAATCAGTGTTTACCAGGTTCCTAACGACAAAAACTATGAAAGAACACTGTCACAGATCAAAGCTGATCAAGCTGTGGAATATGCTGAACCGAACTACCTTTCAAAAAGAACAGCTGAGACGGTAAAGCCCAACGATAAACTGTATGACCAGCAGTGGGCATTAAAAAAGATCAACTGGGCAAAAGATCTAGTGAATCCGCCAGCAGGACAGAAACCGGTCATCGTTGCTGTTTTGGACACAGGAGTTAATGCTGCTCATCCCGACCTAAAAGGGAAGGTGCTCAAGGGCAAAGACTTTGTGAACAACCTTAAAACGGCCAATGATACGGTCGGCCACGGGACTGAGGTCTCCGGAATCATAGCCGCAGCGACTGACAACAAGATCGGCATCAGCGGTTTAAATAACCATGTTCAGATTCTTCCTGTACGGGTTGGCGGGAAAGTAAGCATTCCGAATTCAAGTGCGATCGCCGGTCTTCATTACGCCATTGATCATGGTGCGAGAGTCATCAATATGAGCTTTGGATCAGCCGAACCGAGCCAGGCAGAATATGATGCCATCATGGAAGCAGTCCACAAAGGAATTATTCTGGTAGCGGCTTCAGGTAACGAGAATCCAGTGTACGGTGTGAACTATCCGGCTGCCTATCCGCAGGTCATCAGTGTCGGTGCGACGAGATACAACGATGTTATCGCTCCGTTCTCGAGCAGAGGGCCAGAACTCGATGTTGTCGCTCCAGGAACAAACATCATGACGACGCTTATGAACGGAAAATACGGCTCACAGGATGTTTCAGGGACATCATTTTCCGCGCCGATGGTTTCAGGACTAGCATCTCTTTTACTAACGAAAAATCCAGCGCTGACACCTCAGCAAGTCGAATATATGATTGAAAAATCAGCATTCAAGCCTGATCGTGAGGGCTATAAAAACGCTGCCGGCCTGACTGATTTTTATGGATACGGAAGAATTGATGCAGCCAAAGCTTTAGAGACGAAATTTCCTTATCTTGCTGGAGATACAACGGATATTCCGGCAAAAGCCAAGTGGATGAGCAAGGGAACGGTTTACAAAGATAAGTTTGATGTTCCGTTTGATGGGGACATGTACCGTTTTAAATTAACGAAAGAATACAATGTGAAGATTGAAGTATCAGCCACAGCAGGCATGGATCCGGTCGTTGCCGTAGACAGAATCTCAGCTGACGGAAAGCTGACCTATGAAAAAATTGCTGATAAAAGCGGTGTGGGCAAAGCAGAAACATGGTATGCCAAACTGAAGCCGGGCATTAATTATGTGACCGTTTATGAAGCGAACAACCACTGGTCAGCAAAGCCTTACAGTGTTAAGTTCACTACCTTCGAAGCTGTTGCTCCGGCTGCTCCCAAGGTAAATAAAGTCAATAGTAACGATAAATACGTTACCGGAAAAGCAGAAAAGAAATCAAAAATAGAAGTTAAAAAAGGGAAGACTGTTATCGGAAAAGCGGCGGCGAGCTCTTCAGGTGCCTACAAAGCTACGATCAAAGCCCAAAAACGCGGAACGGTTCTTTATGTTACTGCGACTGATGCAGCAGGCAACAAAAGCAAATCTACTAAAATTACTGTAAAGTAACGAAATCCAATCATCAGCTTAAAAGCTCTCCGATTAGTATCCGGAGAGCTTTTTGTATGTGGTGCAATTGATTGGGTGCCAGGCACCGCAATTACACACTTGTGTAACGACGGTGCCTGGCACCATTCAACCAATTTTTGTAAAAAATAAAGGGGTTTAGTAAATGCTGTCGAATCGTAAGGTATGCTCTATGCAAAAAAGTGGGGTGGGAAAAGAAGAAACATGCAGCACCACATCGTTTTACTGTTTTTTATGCTGAATTTGGAGGATAGCACATGAAAAATTGGAAAAAGCAGATTGCGGCTGTAGGTCTGTCTGCCAGCATGCTGGCCAGCGGATATTCTGCCGTTCAAGCGGAAGTCAAAGTCCCGTCAGTTTCAAAGAAATCGCTGGCGATGACTGAACTTGAAAACGTCACAAAAGGAAGCACAGCAAAAAGCAACAAGCCTTTATTCAGTGACGATACGCTCGTCATCAAGTACACAAAACCGCTGACGTCCACAGATCACAAGAACGCGGGAGCGACAGTGATCCGGTCGTACAGCCAATATAAATACACAGTCGTTCGAGTCAACAACAAGAAAAAATTTGAACAAGCAATGAAAATCTATCAAAAAATGGGAAAGGTAGCGTCCGTTTCACCAAGCATTCTTTCTAAAACGCTCTCTGCGCCAGACCCGAAAACGGGCAAGCAGTATCATCTGTCACTTTTACAGATCGCGAAAGCCCAGGAGCTTGCCGGCAAACATGCGGTTAAGGTTGCAGTGATCGACCAGGGAGTGGACAGAAACCATCCTGAATTAAAAGGGCAGGTCATTTCCAGCTATAACGCGAACGATCCGATGAACCAGGCGATGCCTGATTTCCACGGCACGCATGTCAGCGGGATTATTGCTGCTAAAAAAGGCAATGGGGTTGGCGGATATGGTGTGAATCCTAATGCTAAAATCATGTCTTATGACGTCTTTGACCGCGGTATGGGTGCGAGCGATTATACGATTGCCGATGCCATTTTAAAAGCGGTTCATGACGGTGCAAAAGTGATCAACATGAGCCTTGGCAGCTCTGCGCCTTCTCCGTTAATTGAAGACGCGGTGAAAACAGCCATCAAAGCGAACGTTACGGTTGTGGCTGCAGCAGGCAATAATGCTACTGATGCGGCGTTCTACCCAGCCGCTTTTGAAGGCGTCATTAGTGTAGGTTCTACAAACGCAAAAAACAAGCTGTCCTGGTATTCCAACTATGGGCCCTCTGTTGACATAGTAGCACCAGGGGAGGCTATTTATGCACCGCTTTATGATTATGAAAAGAAATCAACGTTTGAGAAAATGAGCGGAACGAGCATGGCCTCTCCGGTTGTTGCGGGTACAGCTTCACTGCTGCTTTCCAAGTATCCTTCGCTCAAACCGGCACAGGTCGAATATGTACTTGAACATACAGCAAAAGACCTTGGTTCCAAGGGCTATGATACAAAGTACGCGCACGGGCTTGTCCAGCCTGTCTCTGCCCTTAAGTTTAATGTCAAAAACATTCCTGCATCGGTTAAGCCGCTCCAAACGGAAAAAGAAATTAAAGACGCAGCGACTGAGATTTTCCCTATAAACAACAAAGACCTTGTAAAAGAAGGAAAAATCACGAAGGCCAATGAAGAAAAATGGGTCAAGTTTTACGTGAACAAAGGGGAGTACATTCAGACTTCTCTAAAAGGATCAAAAAACTATGACCTGAAGCTGAAGCTTAACCTTTACGGAACGGACAGCACAACGATGCTTGACGTTAATAAGCTTCAGGCTAACGGAACGGAAGGCAAACTGTTCCAAGTGCCTTTCAGCGGCTATATGACGATCGGAGTGAAGGACGTCAACGGAAACTTTGATGATTCCAAGGCTGCTGCATCTCGATATACGCTTAAAATCAAACGTCTTCAAGAGCTTCCGGTTGATAAAAATACGATGGATAAGCCTGCTAACATCAGTACGTTCCCGTATCACGCAAAAGGAACCTTTACTGGTGAAAATGAGGATGAAGACTTCTATACATTCAAAGTGGACAAGCCTCAGCTCGTTAAAGTGAAAACGACTGGAGTTCCTGGCGTCAACAGCACGCTGAAGGTTTACGCGGAGGAGCAGGTCACGGATGAAGATCCTGGTGATGCAGAAGCGGTAAGCCAAGTGGCGGGTGATGAGGACAAAGGTGAGGAAATGAACGGACCTGAACCAATGTTCTATCAAAACGCCAACGGCTATGGTGAAGGCGAGACGATGGTCTTTGAAGCGGTTCCGAACGTTGACTACTTGATCAGCACGACGAATAAGTCTGAGATCGTTGACGGTATATTTGACTTCTTCATGGACTTCGATATGATCGATGAAGAGTCTCCGGAACCTTCTGCGATTTCCTATAGCCTTGATGTCGAAAGCAAGGTCACTCCTCCAGATGAGGACGGACTTCCTTTTGAAGAGGATTCACCAGAAGGAAAACTGGAAAACAAAGAAATTACGGTTAAAGATTATGCAGCTTTGAAACAAATAGAGCGTAAGAGAGCCCACGAGCAGGATGTAGAGATCATCATCATCATCAGTAATCAAGAAAATGATATTGATCCGCAGGATATCGTGGACAACGCCAACCCTTATGTTCTTGGGTCAAAGGAAACAGGAGTTCTGCAAAAGCAGATGGATGAAGACTGGTTCTCTTTCTCTCCAAAACAGGACGGCATCTATGATTTCAATCTTGGAAAAGGCCAAAAGCCGGCGATTCAAATTTATCAGCTGGAGAAGTATAAAGATGAAGACGGTGAATGGCAGCTGGACCTTGGAAGAGTTGGAGACAACTACAGCAATGACTGGTTCGATGGAACATTGGAAGACCATGCGATTGCTGGTCTGAAAAAAGGCAAAAAATATTTTGTCAGAATCGCCAATAATAAAATGAACGGATCTACACTCTATGATCCGTATGAGTTCAGCTCCAAGCTATTAGCGTCCAATCCTGATGACGCGAATGAGCCGAATGATATGATGGACCATTTCAAGGACCTTAAAAATAACAAAGCAACCGGCATGTTCTCAATGCCTGGAGACATGGACGCTTTCTATATGAAAGCCAAAGAGACGGGCATCTCTAATGTTTCTTTGACTAAAGGAGCAGTTACGAAAGAGTTGAAAGCAAAGTATCCTAGTGAACTGCTGAACGATTATTATGGTCTTGTTCTTGTGGGAGAAGACACGAACGGCAACCGCAGGGTAGATGAGTCAGAGCTAGGCAAGCTGAAGGAAGTGTATAAGGGAATTGAAGGATCTGAAACAAGAGGTTCCTTCACAACGAAAAAAGGCAAAGGCTACTTTATCGTAGGAATCGGATTCTTCGATTATAAACCTGAGCTGTCATTTATCCCGTACACATTAAAAGTTGAGTCTGTGAATCGCAAGGATGAAGATGCAAAATCAGTCGTCAAAGGAAACAAACCATCCAAGCCGCTCAGCCTGAAAAAGGTCAGCAGCAAATCGTACAGCGGCACAGGCTATTTCAATATGATCAAGAACAAAACTGATGCAGACTGGTACAAATGGTCCCTCAGCAAAAAAGCAAACGTAAAACTTACGCTCGAAACAACTGCAGATATTGACGGCGTGATCACTGTTTACAAGGACGGCAAGGAAGTGGCCAAGAGCAATTACTATGGTAATGGCGACTCAGAAGTGCTTTACAAAACACTGGGTAAAGGCACGTACCACATCCAAGTAAAAGACCGGTACGGCAACGCCTCTGTCCATTCCTACAAGCTTAAAGCTGAGATTCGATAAAAGATTTATTGATCGGTGCCAGGCACCTCGGTTACACAAGTGTGTAAAAAATCGAAAAAACGGTGCCTGGCACCAAAAATATGGCACCAAAAAGGATGGACACTCGTGTGTCCATCCTTTGCTTTTTTTAAAGTTATTTAATAAGTGTGATGGGAACAACAATATCAGGTCCAAGTCCATTTAAATTGTTATCAAACGGCTGGCTGATCGACCACTTTAGATTTTTGATACTGCTTAAAGAGCTTTTAACTTCATAAATGACTTTTCCTTTTTTGATCACTTGTCCGTTAAATGTCCCCTCAACAAGGTCTGAATCAGGATGTGAAAATTCCACCTGTTCCTTCGTGTTCAGGTTGAGTGCCCCTTGGGCAGGATACCATTCAACAGTTTGTTTGCTGGTGTTCTCAACGGCAACATCCATCACCACAGCACGGACATGTGAAGAGTAGCTGTCTTTTTTGAAGCTCGGATGCAGAGTAACCTTTGAAACGATGATTTTCATTGGCCCTGAAGTACCGGTTGCTTTTACATTGAATGTCTTAACTTGGCTGTTTGCAGGATGATAATCTTTGGCTTTCACATAATACGTATGTTTTTTACTGTTGTAGCTGACCTTTCCGCCAAACAGTTTTGAGATGTCATTCAACGGGACATATGCTTTTTTGTTAATCATCCTTACATCGGTTTTGGTCGTTTTATCATTAAAGTTCAGGTAGTATTTGGTTGAGGCATAAGCACCTGTACTAAAAGAAAGCAGGGCAACGAAAACCACCGCCAGCGAAATTTTAAGCTTTTTACTCATTTCAGTTCTCCTCCTGGTAGTTAAAATTAACCAAAAATAATACTATCCAATAAATTCTAGTAAAATAGTAAGAAAGTATTATAATATAAAAAGTGTCAAAGAAAGGGTGCCAGGCACCACCGTTACACACTTGTGTAACGATGGTGCCTGGCAACCTTTATAATCAATTAGACCTAAGTCTCCTTCGTTCTACCCAAATATACAAAAAAGTTAAAAAATTTACTTGTCATCTGCCAGTTTCTTCCGATATATTTAGTAGTATATGGCACTTATGGTCGAATAAGGAGGGATACGCATTTGAAAAAGGGTAACACGAACGCGGTTAAAACTCTGGTCATTTCCTCTGCTTGTGCGGGGGCAATTCTGCTTCTTCCGTCCAAAGGAGAGGCAGCATTAGGAGATCAAGTGTTACGGAACGGTATGAAGCATCCGGATGTTAAGGAACTGCAGCGGGCGCTTTTGCATCAGGGCTATTTAAAGTCTTCAAATGTTACAGGTTATTATGGGCCGGTTACCACAAACGCGGTAAAAGAGTTTCAGAAAAAGCACCATATTGTGATTGATGGCATAACAGGCAAGATGACCGTCCGGGCGATCACACAGAAACCAGTGGTCAAACCGCCTGCCAGTACTTCAAAAACGGTGAAAGCCACCTATAAAACGCTGAAACAAGGCTCTCAAGGGAATGAGGTAGAGCGGCTTCAGCGGAAGCTGAAGGAGCTTAAGTACTTTAAATACCCTAAGATTACAGGTTATTTCGGCAGAGTGACAGCCGATGCTGTAAAGGCTTATCAGAAGGAAAAGAAAATATCGGCATCGGGAATAGCAGATGATAAGACACAAAGATTACTTTTTAAGACATCATCAGCATCTCCCGTGAAAAGCCAAAAGCCTGTCCCGGCTAAGCCGAAGCCGGCTGAGTCTTCGTTCATCCTTCGCTTGAATTCGGTAGGTTCCGAAGTCCATGAGCTCCAATCTGATCTGAAAGCTCTTGGTTTTTACAATTATAGCCTGGACAGGATTTTCGGAAAAAAGACAGAGACAAGCGTCAAGTCATTCCAAAAAGCGTATAAGCTACCGGTTACAGGAGTGGCGGACAGCAAGACCCTCACGATAATCAGTGCCGAAGCAAAGAAAAAAGAAGATGAAACGGCACCTCCTTCATCTGCAGATCTGCGGCTGCATTCGGTAGGTCCCAAGGTTTATCAGCTTCAATCCGACTTAAAAGTGCTTGGTTTTTATACATATAAGGTAGATAACATTTTTGGAAAGATGACAGAGACGAGTGTCAAATCATTTCAAAAAGCCTATAATCTTTCCGTTACGGGAGTAGCCGACCGCAAGACCATTGAAAAAATCAAAGCTGAAGTAAAAAAGAAGGGGATTGAACCGGCTAAACCGCAAACAACGGCCAAGCCATTCAGCGTTATTAATCTAGTAGGTGATGCAGCAGAGCTTGTCGGAACGCCTTATACGTGGGGCGGCGAAACGGTGGAAGAAGGCTTTGACTGCAGCGGATTCCTTGTATATCTGTTTAAAAAGCAAAATGTACAGCTGCCAAGAACGGTAGCTTCTATTTGGGATGCTGGAAAAACGGTAAGCCAGCCGAAAGTGGGAGACATCGTATTTTTTGAAACCTATAAAAAAGGGCCATCCCATGCGGGCATCTATATCGGCAATAATAATTTTGTCCACAGCGGCTCTCGCGGCGTAGCAGTCAGCGACATTAGGCTGTCCTACTGGACCGACCGCTATCTAGGGGCTAAACAACTTTATTAATCTATAAAATTGGGTGCCAGGCACCGCCTTTTGACATATGTCAAAACGTGGTGCCTGGCACCCTTTTTTGAATTTGAACTTGCTTTTTATTTCTTCATCCCGAGCATTTCGGGAACGGTGACAAAGGTGTATCCTTGCTTTTTGAGACGCTCGATGATTTTGGGTAAGGCTGCTGTTGTGTTGCTCATATTTTTATGGGGGATGGTGTGCTGGAGGATGATCGCTCCAGGGCGGGTCTCCTTTTTTACTGTATTCAGGATGGTGCCTGTAGAAACACCAGACCAGTCGCGGGTATCCACTGACCAGATGACGACTTTCATGTGGGCACGCTTCGCTTCAGAGATGACGATATTGTTATAGCTTCCGTATGGAGGTCTCATAACGGCTGGCTGATATCCGATGAGGGGGCGCAGGAGCTGATTGGTCTTGGTTAGTTCAGAGCGGATTTTGGTTTGGTTTGACTTGCTAAGGGAAGGATGGCTGTAGGTGTGGTTGCCGATATAATGGCCGTCTTTGTGGATCCGTTTAATGACTGACGGATAGGCTTTCACCTGTTTTCCGACAACAAAAAAGGTGGCTTTAACATGATATTTTTTTAAAATGTAAAGAATCTGATCGGTTGTTTTTCCATCAGGGCCGTCATCGAAGGTAAGGGCCGCTACCTTTTTCGTTTTTGGACCGGAAGTGTATACTTCAGATGATTTTGAGGCTGTAACGGATTGGTTTGGAAGGATGAAGGAGCTTGCGAGCAATAAAGCAAATAACCCTAAGAAAAATATCCCCTTTTTCATGTTTTGATCTCCCTTTTCACAAATGAGTTGCAATGGACAGCCGGGCTTAGAGGAGCATTCTGTCCGTGTTTACCATCATTCGTCCCTTCATAAGAAATGAGCTGCATTTATAAGATTAGACGGCGGATTTTCCGAAAGGTTTCATTGTCCAAATAAATTCATGAAATCTTTGAAAAATCGGCTGGAGAGTCATTGACTTTTTGCCCATTCGTTCCCATAATAGGAATATAGTACTCTATTTTTGGATAATAAATGGTAATATTATATTAATATACTACTGGAATATGTAATTGAGGGAAGGGTCCACACCATGAAGGCAGGGGCAATTGAAGTCCATGACTGGAAAAGTAATATTGTTCCTCATCAAACAAACGAATGGTACTATCATTCTTTTAAAACCTTGCTTGGATTGAGGATAAAAGGATATCAAAACCGCCATCGTAATTACTTTTCTCTATATAAAAAAAACATTCGAACATTATATATAACGAAGCATGCGGCTTACCGATGGAACATACGCATTGGTCCGAACATGAGTCTTGTTTCCCTGCAATCATTTATGAATACGTTATGGTGTGAACCGGAACGGATGGTGATCGTCGGACGGAATACCGCCATTATTGACAATGAGATCGTCTTTACCTTTGAAGTCGAGAACGACAGCATGATCGTTACGACTTTCTATGGAAGGATCTCTATTCTGCCTGCACTGCAAAGCATCACAAACCTGCATAAATTGAATGACTATCCTCATCAGCTGCTTGACCTTTATCTGCCGGAACATGTTTTGCGCCATCAGATGCTGCCGATCCTGCCAATGAATTCAATGATGTTCTCTGGCTCGCGTTTTTCGTATAAACTGGAGGAATTTCTGTTTGACCGCAATACTCAAAAATTAATAAGCGGGTACCGCCATTCCCTTGAAGGCTATGAACGAAAATGGTTCTTGTATACATTTATGAACAGCGGCCAGCTTACGGTAAAGGAATTAATACCGGGGCAAAAGCTGGGTAAAAGTGTGAACAGTGCGCTTCGTCTTTTAGGTCAGCCTCAGATGAAGCACAAGATGGAACTGCAGACGCAATAAATGAAAAAGGAGAAACCCAGCCGGGGTTTCTCCTTTTGTTTTATGATTGTGGAGGATAGACCTTCCACGCCGATAGATCAGGTGTTTTGTTAAGGAGCAGCGCCTCCGGAAAAATGAAGGTCCATGGCTTGCTCGTATTGGCCTTCACTTCAAAATCGGTAAGCTGGAATGCTCCTTTGGCGGTCAGCTCGCCGCTTGCGTCTTCAAAGCATAACGGCAGCTGCTCCACCTTGATGTCCTTGTCGCTTCCGTTGCGGATGAGCAGGGTAACAGACAGATCGCTGTTTTCACCGATACGGGCTTCGATTCCCATAAAGTTGATCTCACCGGCTGTAAGAGGAGGAAGGTTATTCACCATCTCATAGAGCCTCGTTTTCTGCATGTCATTTAAGCTGTTCTCCCAGCTTTCATGGAGCATGAGCTGGTGCTCAGACGGTGCTTTCTTCTTAAGTTCAAACGCAATTCTCCACTCTTCTTCGGCTGGAAAGCCGTTTCCGAGCAGGTCTTCTTCAGAAAACAGGAAGATCCACGGCTGGCAAGTGTTAGCCGGCAGATCGCCCATGAGCTCGAGGTCAAAGGTCTTCCGTGCGAAAACGGTCCCTTCAGTATCAAGAAGGAGCAATGTGACTTCCTCAAAACGGATGCTCTTTGACAGGGTGTTACGGATAAACGCGTTCACCATGAAACTGTCGTCATCAGACACAACATCAATTTTGGAGATCGAAATCTGGTTCGGTTTTAATTTAGGCAGCTGGGCATGATGAAACTGATACACGTAGCGCTCCTGAACGGTGATATCCCATTCCGGATGGATGTGCAGTACAGTTTCAGCCTCTTCAGCAACGGGTTCCTGGCTGGCATCCGTATCTTGGACCGGCTCTACGACCGCCACGGATGCCTCGTTTGTATCTTTACTATTTGTGCTTTTTTTGAAAAAGGATAGCATTACTGTCCTCCGGTTAATTCCGTTTGGCTGTATTGAACAACAGGCGCAAACTGGATGGTAATTTCTTGGTTCCATTCTCTATGCATGTCCAAAAAGGCTTCGTACGCGTCTTTTTCAAACATGCGGTAAGGATCTTCCTGAGAATAGCTCTTCAGGTGCATGCCTTCTTTTATAAAATTCATCGTTTCGAGGTGGATCAGCCAAAGTGTATCGAGAGAGCGGAGGATAAAGCCTTTCACCTCATGGCCGCGCTCCATGTTCTCCTCTGCAGCCAAGCGTTCCATCAGGCTGTTCCTCTCAGCCAAAAACCTATCAACAACATCCTGGATCTCATCTTTTTCCATATCGTTAAACATAGAATCGGTCAACGTCTGTTCTGGGAAAATCTTTTGAAGGTCAGCACGTAAGCCATTAAGATTCCAATCCTCAAAAGGCAGTTCTTCCACACAATAGGTGTCGACCACATGTGTGGCATATTCCTTAGTACTGTCCTGGATGAGAGGGTAAACCGATGGTTCGTCCAGGATTCGGTTGCGCAGCGCATAAACGACCTTGCGCTGCTGATCGGAAACGTTATCCACCTTCAGCAGGTGTTCACGTGCGGAATAGAAGATTCCCTCAATGGAAAGCTGTACTTTGTTCACAAACTTAAGAGGGTCAGGCTTGATAACTTCCCCTGTACTGTTTGTTTCGGCTTTTTTAATCCATTTTTCAATTTCTTCTTTATCCATCTTGCTGAAGAGCTCGTCTTCAAGAGACAGAATGAACTGGGAGGAACCTGGGTCTCCCTGGCGTCCGGCACGTCCGCGCAGCTGGTTATCAATACGGCGGCTTTCATGGCGTTCCGTTCCAATAATATGGAGTCCGCCGAGATCAGATACGTCTTCACCAAGCAGGATATCGGTACCGCGTCCGGCCATGTTCGTCGCGATCATGATCGTTCCTTTTTGCCCGGCCATGGAAATGATGCGCGCTTCCTGTTCTTCGCTTTTTGCGTTCAGGATCAGGTATGGCAGGCTCTCCTTGTCGAGAAGGGAAGCCAGGTGTTCGGATTGCTCGATGGAGGTCGTTCCAACAAGGATCGGACGTTCGGTCGCGTGAAATGATTTGATATCGGTTACGATTCGTTTGAACTTATCAGCAAGTGTGCGGTAGACAACATCTGGCAGGTCAACACGCTGTCTCGGGCGGTTCGTAGGAATCTCAACGACATTCAAATGATACGTGTTGTAAAATTCCTGTTTTTCCGTAGACGCTGTACCTGTCATGCCGGACAGTTTGCTGTAGATTCTAAAATAGTTCTGGATGGTAATGGTCGCCTGGGTCTCGTTCTCGTCCTTAATCTCAAGCCCTTCTTTTGCTTCGATCGCCTGCTGCAGCCCGTCACTGTAGCTTCGTCCTTCCATAACGCGTCCGGTGAACGAATCAACAAGCATTACTTCCCCGTCTCTTACGATGTAATCCACATCGCGTTTCATGACCGCGTGGGCACGAAGAGATTGAAGAACAAAATGGAACAGCAGCTGATGCTCTTCATCAAAGAGGTTGGAGATGCCGAAAGAACGCTCGATCGTCTGGACACCTTTCTCGGTAAGGAAGAGCTGCTTCGTATCCGCAACAAGTTCATAATGATCATCTCTTTTAAACATGGAGACGATCTGGTTTGTAATATAGAAAAGATCAGCCGACAGCTGTGATTTATTGGCGATGATCAGCGGAGTTCTTGCTTCATCGATTAAAATAGAATCAATCTCATCGACGATCGCATATTGAAGCGGGCGCTGCACTTTTTCAGTAGAGTGAAGCACCATATGATCGCGCAAATAGTCAAAACCGAACTCATTGCCCGTTCCGTATGTAATGTCGGCGGAATAGGCTCTTTGCTTCTCTTCTTTAGAGATCTGTGATGTGTTCAAACCGACCTCAAGGCCAAGGAAACGATGGATCTTCCCAATGGTTTCAAAGTCACGGCTTGCGAGATATTCATTGACTGTGATAACGTGAACGCCTTTTCCTTCAAGCGCGTTCAGATAGCTTGGCAGTGAGGCAACGAGTGTTTTCCCTTCCCCTGTCTGCATTTCGGCGATCGAGCCCTCATGAAGGACGAGTCCTCCGAGAAGCTGTACGTCATAGTGGCGCTGGCCGAGGATCCGTTTGCCGGCTTCCCGGACAACCGCGAAAGCTTCCAGCTTGATATCCTCCAGCGTCTTTCCGCTGTTCAGCAATTCTTTAAAATAAGGTGTCTTCTGCTGCAGCTCCTCATCCGATAAGAGTGAAATTTGGGCTTCAAGCTCATTGATTTGCTGTACTTGCTTGTTAAATCGTTTAATATCTGCGGAAGAGTATCCTTCCATAACCTTTTTTACTATTCCCAGCATAATATATTTGCTCCCTTTGTCACTTGCATATATATGGCATTTCTATCATATAAAACTATTTATTGGATGTCTATTCCAAATCAATAATATATTAACAGAATTTATCGGTGCCTGGCACCCTGTTTTGACAATTGTCAAAAAGAGGTGCCAGGCACCACTTTTTTGTCTTAAAGGTATTCAAAAATAGAGAAAACCTGCCGATATAACTACTATAAATCTCTGCAAATGCCTTGGCGTTTAAGTCTGTCTTTTCATCCATCAACATTCATCATCCAATCAGCCTTTTTATTTCAAGATAAAAACCTCCTGGAAAACGATCAGCACACCAAGTTGATAGAAAGGCAGTGCTTGCGGCCATATTAGCCGTATTGCATTCGGATGAGGATAGAAAGGCAGTGAGAGATCCATTGCGTTCAAAGCTGAATATACTTATTCGTCCAATTCCTGTGAAAAAGTCTGTAAATCTGGAGATCCTTACAAAAACCGCTGTGAAGTTATTTCAAAAGAAACACAGACTCAATAAAACAGGAATACTGGATGCCAGCACCCGATTTTTGCTGGCAAGCAAGTTACTTGAGCTGCACAAAAAGCAAACAGCAGCCCAGCCAGCTTTATCGCAGAATGCCGTGTATGCTGAGCCTGCAAGACAGGTCAGCATTCCGGCTCCTTTTATACGTGTCCTTCAAAAAGGAAAGAGTAATAGATTTGGCGGGGGATAGATGGCCCTCGCTCTATCTATGTCGAATGAAAATTTTACAAAATTTAAAATAATTGTAGAAAAATGGGTTATTTTTCCTTACTATGTAATTAGTCGTAATTAAATACATATTTATACAATTTATAAGGACTTATGCAGGGGGAGAAGATGAAGAAAAAGAAGTTTCAAAGTTTACTGGTTTTATCCATGGCCGTTTCCATCGCCTTTCCGTCTGCCGAGGCAGCTGCAGCGGATTCGCCTGCTTTAAAAATGGGGAGCAAGGGCACAAGTGTGAAACAGCTCCAGCTGGACCTGAAGAAAGAAACCGCCCCCAAAAAAGCACAAAGAGCTGCCTATCCATCAGGCTTCAGCAGGGATCTAAAAAAGGGGATGAGCGGAAATGATGTCGGCAAGCTCCAGTCCTATCTGATTAAGCTTGGACAAACCCTTAAGGCGGACAAGAAATTCGGAACTCAAACCTATAATGCGGTGGTCAGCTTTCAGAAAAAGAATAAGCTGAACGCTACTGGAACGGCAGATTTCAAAACATTAAACGCCATCGTAAAGGCAAATACAACGGCATCAGCGGCAAAGCCCCTGGCTCCAGCTGTACCGGTGCCTTACCCGGAAGGCTTTAAGCGGACACTAAAATCTGGCCACCAGGGACCTGATGTCCGGCTGCTTCAGGCTTACCTGACGAAAGCGGGATACAGGGTAGGTGTTGACGAAGTGTTTGGGAAAAATACCTTTGAAGCCCTTCGCAAATTCCAGCAGTCGATCAAGTATAAAGACAACGGGATTGCCGGACCGAAAACGCTGACGAGGCTCGTGCTGAAAGCCACTGTTTCGCCTGCCTACAAAGGCTATTCTTTCTCCGGAAAAGGGTGGGGCCACGCTGTTGGAATGACGCAATGGGGAGCACTCGGCATGGCGCAAAAAGGCTTCGGTTATCATGATATCCTGAAGTATTATTACACCGGGGTTGATTTTAAAAAAATCGACACGTCGAAACAGAATATTCGTGTCTGCCTCTCAAAAGAAAAAGCATCGGTTGACTTGAACGGAACAGGGAGCTATTCCATCCAGGACATGCAGGGCAATGTATTGTTTGAACCGGCTGCTCAAACTCCAACGAACGTTACCGTGGAAGACGGGGAGTTTCTACTTACTAACGGGGACGAAACGGCCTATATTGATCAGCCGTTTAAAGTGGTTTCTGTAAAAGGAAAATATTTGTCTCATAAGAAAATGAATTACAATGGTGTGCTGGAAGTGTCGTTTTCCGACAATAAAAAGAAACGAATCAATGTCATCAACCGCTTAAACGTGGAAACATATCTGCAGGGAGTGGTGCCATCAGAGGTCAGTTCCAAATGGCATCCTGAAGCCATCAAGGCCCAAACACTCGCTGCTAGAACCTATGCATTAAAGCACCTTAGTCCTGCAGGCAAATGGGACGTTTACGACACCGTCGATTCACAGGTTTATAAAGGTGTGGGCCAGGAAGCAGCCAACGTCAATGCCATCATCAATGGTGAGACAAAAGGCGAGGTCATCACCTACAAAGGTGCCTTGATCAATGCTTACTTTTCTGCCTCAGCCGGCGGGTACACGGTGGGTTCTGGATTCGTCTGGAGTACGGATCTTCCTTATTTAGTCGGTAAGCCAGATCCTTATGATCAGTCGAAATACGCGAAAAACTGGTGGACGTACGAACTAAGTTTTGAAGAGATCAGCAAAAGGGCTGCTTCGTTCAATATTGGTGAGGTAGTCGATATCAAGATCGTGGAAAAAAAGTATACCCGGCCTACGAAGGTAAGGATCACAGGGTTTAATGGAACAATTGAAGTATCAGGTTCTGCGTTCCGAAAACTAATGAACGGGGACGCCATGAAATCGGCCATTTATTCAGCAGATCTCGTTAAAAATGAACCAGTAAAAAAAGAGAGTTATCCAAAAGGATAACTCTCTTTTCAGGGGTTAGGGGTTAGGTGGTGGTTATATTAGCTATGTACCCCGCCTGTCTCTCATCTAAACCTAATTGAACACATTTTTTTAAGATGCTGCGAAAACTTATTTATAAATCGCATACTGACGCTTAAAAGAGACCCTCAAGTCTTTTTTCTCCAATAAGAAGGGGTGATAGCTGGCGGTTCAATCACACCAGATTTACAAAAAATTGAATTACTGATTGTGGCTTGATTGACTACAGCGTAAAATAAAGGTAGCATGAATCATTAATGAATACATACAGCCTACACAGTTGTACTGAGCGAGGTATAAATATGAAGAAGAAAATTAAAGTAATGACGATTTTCGGCACTCGGCCTGAAGCCGTTAAAATGGCTCCGCTCGTCATGGAGCTGAAAAAGTACAAGGAAGAGATCGAGCCTGTTGTGACAGTAACGGCTCAGCATAGACAGATGCTTGATTCGGTGCTCGATACGTTTAACATCACACCCGACTACGATCTTAATATCATGCAGAACCGGCAGACGCTAAGCCAGATTACGACGAAGGCACTTACCGGACTGGAAGGGATCCTGATCGATGTCAAACCGGACCTTGTGCTGGTCCATGGGGATACAACGACGACGTTTGTGGCGAGCTTGGCCGCTTATTATCAGCAGATCGCGGTCGGCCATGTTGAGGCTGGATTGCGGACGCATAACAAGTTCTCGCCGTTTCCTGAGGAGTTGAACCGCCAGCTTACCGGTGTGATCGCTGACCTCCATTTTTCACCGACACCGGCTGCTGCCCGCAACCTGCTGGATGAAAATAAACATGGAGACAGCATCTTCGTAACAGGAAATACCGCGATTGATGCGTTAGCCACGACCATTCAGGACGTTTACACGCATGAAGTGCTTGAAAAGGTGGGAGATGACCGCCTAATTCTTGTTACGGCTCACCGCAGGGAAAACCTCGGTGAACCAATGCGAAATATTTTCCGCGCCATTAAAAGAATGGTGGAAGACTTCTCGGATGTGCAGGTCGTCTATCCTGTTCACTTGAACCCAGCCGTTCAAGAGCTGGCTAACGAAATTTTAGGTGACGATCCAAGAATTCACTTGATCGAACCGCTCGGCGTCATCGATTTTCATAACTTCGCTTCACGTGCCCATTTGATTTTGACAGACAGCGGCGGTGTGCAGGAAGAAGCACCGTCACTCGGTGTTCCGGTGCTCGTGCTCCGCAACAACACGGAACGTCCAGAAGGAATCGGAGCAGGAACGTTAAGGCTTGCCGGAACAGAAGAAGAAAACATCTATACGATCACAAAAGAATTGTTAACCAACAGCCAGGCCTATGAGGAAATGGCGAAAGCGTCCAATCCATACGGAGATGGACAGGCATCACGGCGAATCGTCGAGGCTATACTCTACCATTTCGGTTTACGTACCGAGCGGCCGGATTCCTTTCATGCTTAATACTTTTACAATATAGTCCGCATGCCTTCATGAATTTTTTCATGAAGGTTTTTATGTTTTATTAAGGAGACATCTGGGGAACATAAGGCCGTATGTATTCAATATTTTATTGGAGGGATCGTATGTCTTCACCTTTTCGGCAGACAGCCAGAGAAATACTTCAGAGTGATAAAATCGAAATCGTGAATCACCCTTCGAGGAGGCTGGCCAAATGGTTTGGCCGCAAAAAGAAAATAACCGTCGTTACGGCGGCTTACAATGTAGAGACGTTTATTCAAAAGACCGTTGATTCAGTCATCCATCAAACCATGGACTTCGATGACATAGAATATATTATCGTGGACGACTGCTCCACGGATAAGACGAAGGAAATTCTTCATCAGTATGCGTCTATGCATAAAAACATATGTGTGGTTTCCTTAAAAGAAAACACAGGAACACCTGGTACTCCGCGTAACATTGGGATCGAGCTCGCAACGGGAAGGTACATCACGTTTTTAGACGGCGACGATTGGCTTGAGCCAGACGGGCTGGAGACGCTCGTGAACATCCTCGAGGAAACCGGTGATGATTATGCGGTCGGGAAAACGATCAAAGTCACCTCGGATTCTGAGACTGTGATCGGCGAGCATGAGTCGGTAAAAGAGAGGCGCAGCATCACACCGTACGAAATTCCCCGCATGTTTTACCATATGGGACCACGGGCGAGGGCGGTAAAGCTGGATCTTCTCAAAGAGCATGATATCGGCTTCCCGGATATGAAGTTTGGAGAGGACAAGCAGTTTTTCTGTGATGTCTTTTTCCATGTAGATACGATTTCTACGACAACAAAGCCGGTGTTTTACGTCAACCGGACTGACGAAAATCCTGGTTCACTCACAAAGGTCACTTCTGTGCTGGATAAACGGCGCTGCGATCTGAAGGTCATACAGCATATTAAAGCGCAGAATTTGCCTGTTGAAAAAGAGAGAGCAGCGTTAACACGTCTGTACGAAATCGATATGTTCAAGACCTTTGACAGCCAGGTGTTTGTAAAATCGGATGAAAAAGAGGCGTTTGTTGACGTGCTCCGCGAGGCAATGGCAATGGCCAAAGACCTTCGCTATGACATCAGGGAGACTTTCCAGGTTCCGTTATACCGAGCGGCGGCTGATCTTTTTCTGGAGAACCGGATCGATGATTTCATCAGGCTGTTCACGTGGCTGAAAAGAGAAAAGAACAAAAAATACGTGATCAAAGAAGGGCTTCCGTATTATGAGCTTCCTTTTTTAAAAGACAAGTATCAGCACATCCGGATCCCGATGCTTGCACGGGCTATCGATTCCTATACCGAAAATGAAGAGTATGTGCAGACCTTCGAAATTTACGGCAATTACCTTGCCAATGTAAACACGGTGTTGATCAGGGACAGAAAAAACTATGTTAATGAAATTCAAGCGGATTTCAAGATCAACGGCAATAAAGGAGGATTCCGTATCCCATATGAGAAGCTGAACGAATTGAAGAACGCATTCTTTACGGTTTTCATCCGGTACAACGATTATGAACTGATCAATATCAAACGTATCTTAAAAAACGAAATCAACTATAAGGACCGCAAATTTGATTTTTACTCTACAAAAGCAAATAATATCGGACTGAAAATAACGGAATAACCTAGCAAGCCAAGGACTTTAGCGGTCCTTGGCTTTTTTTTTTTCTAGCTTCAGCATAGTTCCTCGAGACGCTTCACTCTTACCTCTCAACACAAAAAAACGTGTTGCTGTGTAAGAGCTCCAGCGCTTGTCGGACCTTTGCAGGGCGCTTCAGCTTTTCGTAATTTCCAGAAGTTTGAACTAAAAAGATGGAAACCGGTTGTCAAAAAACCAATTATCTCTAAGAATACTATGAGTGGAAAGAAATTTGTCGAATTTTTGGGGGCATTTACGGCTTCTTTAAAAAATGTTTACAAAATAAAGTACAAACGAAAGGACTTTTTTTATGCTTTTTAGTTCAACTGTATTCTTGTTTTTATTCTTGCCAATCGTATTGGTGCTTTATTTCCTTTCTCCGCGTCCGTTTAAGAATACGGTCTTGCTCGGTGCTAGTTTGTTTTTTTATGCATGGGGTGAACCGCGGTTTGCCATTATCATGCTCTTTTCCACCGCGATGAACTATGTGTTTGCATTGATCGTCGATGCGAAGCGTGAGGACACAACGAAGGTGAAGTGGATCATGGGAGCCATGGTTGTTTCTAACCTGCTTCTACTTGGTGTGTTTAAGTATTCGAACTTTATCGTGGATAATATTAACGCAATGTTGGGGACGGGCATCGATATTCCTAAGATTCCGCTGCCGTTGGGAATCTCCTTCTTTACGTTTCACGCCATAAGCTATGTGATCGATGTCTACCATAAAGAAAAAGCGCAGAAAAACCCGATCAACCTGGCGCTTTATATCGCGTTTTTTCCACAGCTGATCGCAGGGCCAATCGTCCGATATCATACGATTTCTGACCAGCTTAAAATGCGTTTTGAGACGTTCCAGCGGTTTGCATACGGAACAAAGCGGTTCATTATGGGGCTGGGAAAAAAAATGATCCTCGCCAACGGCTGCGCTTATGTGGCTGACCATATTTTCGCCCAGAACCCGGGAAGCATGTCGACAAGTCTTGCCTGGATCGGAATCATCGCCTACTCCCTTCAGATTTACTTTGATTTTTCGGGGTATTCCGATATGGCCATCGGGCTGGCCAAGATGTTTGGCTTTGACTTTCTTGAAAACTTCAACTATCCCTACATCTCACGTTCCATCAGTGAGTTCTGGCGCCGCTGGCATATCTCGCTTGGCTCCTGGTTCCGTGATTATGTGTACATCCCACTTGGCGGAAACCGAACAGGGGAGATGAGAACCTACTGGAACCTGTTCATCGTATGGATGGCAACTGGCATCTGGCACGGTGCGAGCTGGACGTTTATCGCATGGGGTCTGTATTATGGAGCATTCATCATGCTTGAAAAGGCGTTCCTCGGAAAGCTGCTCAAACAGCTGCCGCGTTTTATCCAGCACTCTTATGCTGTTTTTATCGTGATTATCGGCTGGGTGTTCTTCCGTTCTGAAACGTTCAGTTACGCTTATGCTTACATTCAGACCATGTTTGGATTCAATGGTACAGGTCTTTGGGACACACATGTTTCTTATTATCTTACCCAGTATGGAGTAGTCATCCTGCTCGCCATCATTGGATCAACGCCATTATTAAAGCTCTTGATCGACAAGGTCGAGGACAAAGCGGAAATATCCCAAGGAATCCGTATTTTCGGCCGGGATATCGCGGTGACAAGCTATTATGCTGTCATCCTCGTCATTACCGTCGTTTACATGGTGTCTAATTCGTTTAACCCATTCATTTATTTCCGTTTCTAAAAGATTTCATAGAGAAAGGAGAGGATCAAGTCATGAAGAAAAAAGCTGCTGATATTGTTTTGGTTGGATTTTTGCTGCTGTTCATCTTTGGCTTTGGATTATGGACATGGCTGAAGGATGATCAGCACGTGTCAGCCTTGGAGAACAGGGATTTGAAAATGCGCCCGGATGCGACGGTTCAGAGGCTGCTTTCCGGGGATTATTTTAAACAATTTGAAGCCTATTTTAATGATCAATTCCCGGGCAGACAGGCCTTTATTGAAGCCAATGCATCGGTTGATAAATACATCATGCAGAAGGATGAGATACGGGATGTGTATTCTCTCAAGAATGGCTACCTGATCAATCCGGTGCATCCGAAAGATAAGACGAAGGAAGTAAACGATAAGGTCAATTCCTTCGCTCATACGCTGAAAAAGAAAAACATTGATGTATATTTTGCATTGCCACCGAATAAATCCACCATTATGGAGAAAAAACTCCCGGATTACATCGAGGCTCACGGCAATGAACTGTCGGACAAGCTGATGGCAGGTTTCTCAAAGGATGTTCATGCAATGGATTTAAGGCCGACTATTCAGCCTCATCTTCAAGAGGACAATATGTATTTCCATACCGACCATCACTGGAAACCGCGTGCAGCTCATTATGCGTATGAAAAGGTTATTGATGAAATGAGCAAACAGCATCCTGGTGTGGGCAAGCCGATTCCGAAAAGCCAGTTTACATGGAAAGAGGCTCCTGAGACATTTTATGGATCCGACGCACGGAAAACAACGAAGTCGTATGCTTCCAAATCGGATACGATCACGATTGCTAAGCCGAAGTTCAAAGAAAAGCCGATTTCCATCTGTTATCGAAAAACGTGTGGCCATAAATTTTATGACATGTCCAAGTTAAAGTCAGAAGGGACATATGCCAACCGTTATGAGACTTATTTCTCTGGAGATGTATCGGAGGCTGTCATCAAGAACCCCAACAAGCCAAATGGACCTAAAGTGCTGATTCTGAAGGATTCGTATGTGAACCCGATGATTCAGTTCGTGTCCCGCAACTTTAGCGAGACACGGATCATAGATATGCGCCACTACAAACAGAAGAGCGTCTATGAATACATTGACCAGCATGATATTGATGCCGTCTTATTCGTGCACAATATCAACTCCATCAACATCACGCCAGCCTTTGTAGACTTCAAACACCCAGGCGGCGGAGAGAACCAATAACCGTGTTAATGGCGCGGTGCCAGTTGTCGCGGTGTCAGGCACCGCTAATAGACAAATTGAGAAAACCATCCATACCGGGAGGACAGCCTCCTGGGAGTGGATGTTTTTTTTCATTTTAAAATCGAAAAGGACGGCTGGGGCAGCAGTTTTTTTAAAAAAGGACTAATTTGGGGGGGTTTTAAAGCTTACTCAGGGGCGCTCAAAGCGGCTTTTTGGAGCTGAAATACTCATTTACTGTCCAAAACACATGATTTACCCGCCAAAACAGAGAAAATACTGTCCAAAATAAGAAAATACGAGCCAAAATAAAAAAAATACGAGCCAAACGGACATTATGGAAACTAACATACGGCCAGGGGGATTCACAAAAAAACGACATCCGGACAGACTCGCCAAAAAAAGGGGCTGTCCAAGNNTTTCTGGACAGCCCCTTTTCACTTTCTTCCTATTTATTAGGCCGCCTGATGGCGTTCAATACGGGTCTGTAATTTTGGCCAACCAGTCCGACTCCCTCAACAACAAGCTCAATGCCAAGGGTAAGTATGGCGATAATGAACAATGAGCCCCAAAGCGTTGATGTAGAGAAGAGGATCGCTGCAATTCCGAATACTGCGCTCATCGCATAGATGAGCAATACGGTTGTGCGATGGGAGTACCCCAGGCGCAGCAGGCAGTGATGCAGATGCGATTTATCTGGTGCTGACAGCGGCTGCTTATGCAGAATCCGTCTGATGATCGCAAAGATTGTATCAGATATGGGAACACCAAGGATGATCACCGGGACCACAAGGGAAAACAACGTAACGTTTTTAAACCCGAGGAGTGATACGACCGAGATGATAAATCCTAGGAACAATGCTCCCGTATCCCCCATGAAAATTTTAGCGGGATGAAAGTTGTAGAACAAAAATCCAAGAGTTCCAGCTAAAACGATACCTGCAATAGCCATAACAAGGACGTTGCCCATGATAAAGGCCATTGCGGCAATCGTAAACAGTACTATAGAAGAAACACCTGCAGCAAGCCCGTCCAAACCGTCAATCAGGTTGATCGCGTTAGTGATTGCCAGGATCCACAGAACCGTTAGCGGAATGCTGAACCAGCCCAGCTCCAGGCGCCCATCGAAGGGAAGGTTGATGAAATGTACCTGAATGCCTCCGGAAACGACAACACAGAGAGCAGCTGCGATCTGGCCAGCCAGTTTTACTTTTGGTGATAATTCGTAAATATCATCGAGTAAACCGGTCATAATAATGATAGCTGACCCCATTAGGATGGGCATGGTATATGGGCTTTCCGGGTGTAAAATCCAGAAGCCGATTAAAAAGCTGATAAAAATAGCGAGTCCGCCTGCACGAGCCATCACTTTCGCATGTACTTTTCGGTTGTTGGGATTATCGATCGCTCCGATGAAGAAGGCGGCTTTTTTTACTAAAGGTGTTAGTATGATCGATGCTAGAAAACATACGAACAGTGTAACGTAAAGCATATGACACCTCATCAATTTCAAGATATGTTTCTGTATACTCTCATAAGGGTCGAAAAGAATTGTCTATTCTTGTAGGTTGCAACAGAAACAACATGGTTATTGTCAAAATTTTTATTTTTGTCTATCGAATTATATCATAGAAATTCCAATCTAATGTATAAAAATATAAATATTTGGAAATACTGCACAGTCCAATAAAAAATCCCCGGCAGGAGAAGCAAGAATGCTTTCCTTTCCAGGGATGGTTTGATGAAATTTTATCGGACTGGAACTTTCGTCATCTGCTGCATTTTGAGTTGAAGAACTTTAAAAGCAAATTGCGGAAGAACGATCTGCCGTTTCCAGCGGGATGGCTGCTTCACTAGGCGGTAGAACCACTCCAGGTTCATCTTCTGCCAAACTTCTGGTGCACGCTGCACTTCTCCGGCAAGAACATCAAATGTGCCGCCGACTCCCATGAAGATACCGTGTTCGAAGCGGGAAAGATGCTGGCTGATCCAGGCTTCCTGGCGGCCGGCACCGAGAGCAACGAGAACGATGTCCGGTTTAATGTGCTCGATCGTGCTCGGGATTTTATCATCGTTCAGATCAAAGAATCCATGATGATAACCGGCGACGGTCACGTTTGGATATTCCGCTTCAATCGCTTCTGCAGCTTTTTCAATCACCTTGTCCTGACCGCCAAGCAGATAAACACTGTAGTTTTTCTCATTCGCAAGGCTTAGCAGGCGAAGGGTCAGATCAAAACCAGTCACGCGTTCAGGGAGCGGAAGTCCGAGAAGACCTGCTGATTTAATGATGCCGATTCCATCTGCTGTCACGTAGTCCGCGTTTTTGATGACACTCATAAAATCTTCTTCTTTACGCGCCTTCATCACGACTTCAGGGTTCGCCGTTACGACGAATGCCTTCTTACGGTCCTCAAGGTGAGATTGAAGTGTATTTATAAAGTTGTTAATCGTTGTATTTAGAAAGTCTATTCCTAATATGTTCACTGTATTGTTCATATTAATTCCCCACTTTTAGTGATTAAGTCAAACACAGCCTCTGCAGTAGGACTAGGTTTGTCCGACGTCCTGTCTGCAGCTAAATGCCTAGAGCATTCAACAGCTGTTTAATATGTGAGTTGCATTTATTCCGAATGAATCGAGTGAGCAAGAAATAAATGTCATTGTTTATTAAGACCTTGTAAAAAGACCTTAAAGATTATATTATAAGTATTGACGTTCCAAAGGGGAACATCTTTTAAAGCCTAGTATACCATGAAACTTCTAAGTTTGTAAAAAGTATATTAAGATTTCGTTAACGTAAGGCTGAAATGAGCTTATTGTCGGCCGCGCAGTGCTTTAACGCTATTATATAAAGAAGCTATTAATTTGTATTCCCTTTATATTATTCATAAAACATTTACAATAAGTTAATAAAATGTCAATTCCATGCGAAGAGATTAATAGCGAGAGAGACAAGCATTGATATAATTTACAAAATATTTACCTGTTATTAATTTATTGGAAAAAGGGTAAATACAACTAGATCGATTTAAGGAGAGGATTGTAAGATGAAAAAGGTGTTAACATACGGTACATTTGACCTGCTTCATTGGGGGCATATCAACTTATTGAGAAGAGCAAAAGATCTTGGTGACCATCTGACTGTTGGTTTATCAGCAGATGAGTTCAATGCGATCAAAAATAAAAAATCATACCATAGCTTTGAGAATCGTAAAATGATTTTGGAGTCCATCCGTTATGTGGATGAAGTCATTGCGGAAAAGACTTGGGACCAAAAAATCTCTGATGTCGTAGATAACAACATCGATATTTTTGTAATGGGTGACGATTGGGAAGGGAAATTTGACTTCTTGAAAGAGTATTGTGAAGTTGTTTATTTGCCGCGTACGATCGGAATCTCGACTTCTCAGATCAAAAAAGATCTATTTACTGTTAAAAATGGTTAAAGAAATAGCTATCTGGCTGTATCTGTTTTACTTCAAGCTTCAGTTTACATTTTGTAAACTGTTTCCTGTGCGGAAGAATAAGGTAACCTTTGTTGTCTCTTTTGGGGATAACTCCGTGTTTCTTTATGAAGAATTGAAGAAGCTGCAGCCGGATAGCCATATTGTTTTTTTGGCGGCGAAAAAAGCGATTCCTAAATTGCAGCCCTACCAAAACAGTGCAAAACTTATCACCTTTGAAAATTCGATAATGAGCATGGCCAGGTCGGCGTATCACCTGGCAACTTCCAGAGTGGTCCTGGTAGATAATTATTTTGGTTTCCTGTCAGTCACCAATTTTAAGAAAGAAACAGAATGCATACAGCTTTGGCATGCCGCGGGCGCTATTAAAACGTTTGGACTGAAGGATGAATCCATTTCCTTTAGAAGCCGGCGAGCGCATAAGCGGTTTTTACATGTTTACAAAAACTTTCACAAAGTCGTTGTTGGATCGGACGCGATGGCTGATATATTTAAAGAAGCTTTTCAACTTTCATCCGCCAATTTTTTACGGACCGGTGTACCAAGAACCGATCTTTTTTTTAGTGGAAATCGGACGAAAGCTGTTAAAGAAAAACTATATCGGGAAAATACTGTTCTGAAAGACAAAAAAGTGATTTTGTACGCACCGACCTATCGGGATGACCAGTTGGATGAGTTTGAACTGCAGCTTGATCTTGATATGCTGCAGCGTGAACTTGGAGCAGAATATGTGCTTCTGATCCGCAGCCATCCAGTACTTAAGAATAAAATCAATGTTGAAGAGCAGTATCCCGGCTTTGCATTTGATTATTCCACCGGTTCTGATATTAATGAAATTTTATTGATTACCGATATTTTAATTAGTGATTATTCTTCCATTCCTTATGAATTTTCATTATTAAACAGACCGATGATTTTTTACCCGTACGATCTAAAAGAGTATAGTAAAACAAGGGGGCTTTGGGACAGCTATGAAAAACTCGTCCCGGGGCCGATCGTGTTTGACAGCCTCGAAATGGTAAAGGTAATTAAAGAAAAGGGTTATGACATGAATAAGGTTCAGCAATTTTCGGCCATGTGGAACCAATATCACTTCGGGCACTCGAGCCGGTTATTGGCTGAATATATTCTTGAAACAGAAAGAGAGAGAAACGTAAATGCAAGCGGAAGCTAACTTACAGATCCAAGAAGGTTTTGCACCCACCAAAAGAAGAAAATGTATTCTTCATAATATTGAATTCAAACAAGATATTGCTATCGTAAAATATCTTTTGAAATACAATTCAGTCTTTCAGGAGCCTTTAGCCGGGCACCTTCTATTTGTTGAGCGTATGTCAGGCCGTGAATGGCAGATTCCTTTTATGGTGTTAGAGGCAAATGAACAATATTATGTCCTTGAATCCAGGCTGGATCAGGCTGAAATGGTAAAAGGGCTTGTTTGGGACGTTTACCTCATCATTCATGCGGAACAAGCAGTGTCTCCTGAGGAACAGGAACAGCCAGGAGACGTTAATGCAGATGATGACGCAGACGAAGGGGAAGCTGCTGAAGAAGAAACAGCAACAGATGCTGACAATGACAGCGTAAACGAAAATGACAGTGAAGATGATCCCGAACCGGAAGAAACCATTGAAGAGTTTGGAGTTATCGAAAAGAAATACCGTATGAGGACGAAGCATTCATTCCTTGAACTTGGTTCTATAGTCGATCCTGAAACGAAGCAGGCGATTACACCTTATACGACGAACAAAGGAAACCTTTCCTTTAAAGTCCATGACCGCGGTCCAGTTGTTAAAGTGGAAAATGCGGATCTTGATAAAAGAGGAAACGTGACGCTGGAGGGGTTCTATTTTTCTCCTTTTCCATACGAAAATGAAGAACTGGAAAAAACGTTAGTCATCGGAGGCCCTGAAGGCTTTGAAGAACGTGTGATTCCGTTCGAGAACGTTGTACGGGAAGATCTTAATCCTTACTGTCAGGAGCAGCAGCCATATAAAGCAAAAGGCTTTAAGGTGCACCTCCATGTAAAGGATTTGTGCAATACAGATGAGAATTCATTGACATTCCGCCTCTATTTCAAGTGGGAGGATGAAGACACTGCAGGGCCGGATCAAGGAGATTTGGCAATTCCGCTTCAGCTGATTTCTTTTAAAAGAAGGATCAACAAGTATATTATTCTCAATACGGACAGCGGAAAGAAGAAGGTCTCACTCATTGCACGGAAGAAAACGAGATCGATGCTCATTAAGGTAGTTCAATACAGCTTTGTGCAAGAGCTGAAAAAGAAAGTTCGCCGCACGATAACAAAGGTAAAACAGCACAAAAAGACGAAAAAAGCTTATATGGTTGCCTTTAAGATGGCTGGCTATCTGCCTGTTAAGAAGAACCTGGTCATGTTTGAAAGTTTTCTCGGCAAGCAGTACAGCTGTAATCCGCGTGCGATCTACGAATATTTAAAAGAGAACCGTCCTGAATTTGAGCTTGTCTGGAGTGTTGACGGAAGAAGTATCAGCAAGTTTGAGAATGCCGGCATCCCTTATGCCAAACGCTTCTCAATAAAATGGCTCTTTAAGATGGCACGTGCCCGCTATTGGGTGACCAACAGCAGGATGCCGCTATGGATTCCAAAAGCCAAACATACGGTTTATTTCCAAACGTGGCATGGAACACCGCTTAAGCGTCTGGCCGCTGATATGGATGAAGTTCATATGCCTGGAACGAACACAAAGAAATACAAAGCGAACTTCCATAAAGAATCAAGCAAATGGGACTATCTTCTATCACCTAACGCTTATTCGACCGAGATTTTCCGTCGCGCGTTTAATTTCAATAAAGAAGTAGTGGAGGTCGGCTATCCGCGGAACGATGTACTCTACACGAAGAACAATCCTGCGGCCATCAAGGAACTTAGAGAAAAACTTGAGCTTCCTCAAGATAAAAAGATTATCCTTTATGCGCCAACATGGCGTGATGACCAGTTCTACGGCAAAGGACGATATAAGTTTGATCTTGAGCTAGACCTTCTGCAATTGAAGGAAAAATTTGGGGAAGATTATGTTATAGTGTTAAGGATGCATTATCTTGTGGCGGAGAACTTTGATCTGTCGCCATACGAAGGTTTCGCTTATGATTTCTCTTACCATGGGGACATCAATGAGCTTTATCTCGTATCTGACGTCATGATTACCGACTATTCTTCTGTGTTCTTCGATTATGCGAACCTGAAGCGGCCGATGATTTTCTTTGTTTATGATATCGAATCGTACCGCGATAAGCTGAGGGGCTTCTATTTTGACTTTGAACAGCTTGCGCCTGGTCCGCTCGTGAAGACAACAGATGAAGTCATTGCAGCAATAGAGAAGTTTGAGTCAGACGGATTTACGATTCATTCAGAGATCTTTGATGACTTTTATGAACGATTTTGCTACCTGGAAAATGGACAATCTTCTCACAAAGCCGTTCAAAAAGTATTCTAAACCAATCTCTTTGGGAGAGGATTACGAAAATGATTTCAGCTTTTAAAGTACTAACAGAACAACTTAACAGCTTTTACCTGATGATGCGTTTATCCATGTATGAGCTTAAAATTAAAAACAACAATAACTATTTGGGGATGCTTTGGGAGATCCTGAATCCTGCCATTCAGATCAGTGTGTATTGGATCGTCTTTGGGATGGGAATGCGAAGCAACCGTTCGGTCGATGGTGTGCCTTTCCTTCAATGGCTTGTTGCAGGGATTGTCATCTGGTTTTTTATCAGCCCGGCCATCCTGCAAGGGTCAAAATCGATTTATACACGAATTAAAATTATCGCTAAGATGAACTTTCCATTAAGTGTTATTCCAAGCTATGTTATATTTTCGATTCTATATCCTAATGCTATATTATTGGGAATCATAGCAGTTATCTTTCAATTTACTGAAAAAGGAAAGATCTCATTATATTATTTGCAGCTTCCTTATTACATGCTAGCTGCGGTAGCACTCGTTTTTTCACTGTCATTGATCACCTCGACACTGTCAACGATCGTACGCGATGTACAGATGTTTGTGCAATCCATCATGCGGATGCTGTTTTATGTGACTCCGATTCTTTGGGATCCATTTAACAATCCAAAATTGCCGCATTTTCTAAAATTGATTGTAGAAGCCAATCCTTTTACTTATATTGTAGAAGGGTACCGGGATGCCCTCTTAAGCAAAGGCTGGTTTTTCGGTGATAAACTCGAATACACGCTGTATTTCTGGGGACTGGTGCTGGTATTGTTCCTGATTGGTTCCACGCTGCATGTGAAATTAAGAAACCGATTCGTGGATTACTTATGATGCGGAGAGATGGACATGAGTAAAACTGTTGTAGTAAGCAATGTTACGAAAAAATTTAAAATGTATAAAAAGCCCGCTGAAAAGCTGCTGGACATCATTCTGCCCAACGGATATGGCGAAGATTTTTATGCGATTCAAAATATAAGCTTTGAGGCAGATCAAGGCGATGTCATCGGCATCGTCGGGGTTAATGGATCAGGGAAATCCACGCTTTCCAACTTGATCTCCGGGATTATCCCGCCGACGTCGGGTACGATCGATCTAAAGGGAGAGGTATCGCTTATCGCGATCGCCTCTGGCCTGAACAATGAACTGACCGGCCGTGAGAACATTGAGCTGAAATGCTTGATGCTTGGCTTCAGCAAGCAGGATATCAAAAGGCTTGAACCGGAGATCATTGAGTTTGCTGAAATCGGAAAGTTTATCGATCAGCCGGTTAAAAAATATTCGAGCGGGATGAAGTCGCGTCTCGGGTTTGCTATTTCTGTGACGGTTGATCCTGACATCCTCGTGATTGACGAAGCGCTTTCTGTCGGTGACCAGACGTTTGCCGATAAGTGTCTCGACAAGATGAACGAATTCAAAGAGCGTGGAAAAACGATCTTTTTTATCAGCCACTCCATGGGGCAGGTAAAGAAGTTCTGTGAAAAGATTCTTTGGCTAGAATACGGAGAAGTCAGGGATTACGGACCAATGAAGGACGTACTTCCGAAGTATCAGGCATTTTTAAAAGAATATAAGGCGATGACAAAAGAAGAGAAGAAACGATTTAAAGAGCAAGTGCAAAGAAAGCAAAGCGGACTGTCGCCAGTGGATAAAAAAGAGTTGCAATCAACGAAATAATATATAACTGAAAATAAATTGGGTGCTGCTCTTGAAAAAGAGAATGCATCCTATTTTTTTTAGACAAGATAAGGGAACTTGATACAGTTTCTAACCATAATTTTTCTTTAAACGAAAATGAAAAAACAGATAATGATCTACGGCAACACAAAGGTTCATTTAGAAAAAGGAGAAGTTTTGATGAAGAGACAAGGGGATTTCCTAAATCGTATGATTAAGCCTTTTACACCACAACCCAAGATAAAAAAAAGAAACTCTTATAAACAAGCCTTGACGATCCATCAGGACAACGAAATTATTAGGCTGACCGGCCGGTTGGGTAAAGAAGATATTATTGCAAAAGAACTGCTTCTTTCCTCGAGGGAAGATGGAGAGATGATTAAAGTAGCAGAAGGAGGCACTTCGCCAGATTTCACTTTTGAATTCTCCATTCAGCAGATTCTTCCCTATTTTAAAGAAGGGGAAAAGAGCAATTTTGATCTGTATCTAAATATACAGCGACCTAAAGAACACTTTACCGAGGAATCCTTTACAAAGATTGAAGAACGGGCGGTTTTGCAAACGAGAGACGATGAAGGTACAGATGTCATCTACCCCGTCCGCCTCGGCCGTTTTAACGAAATGGAGGTACTGCATTACGTTCCTTATGAGGATCAAGGTCTGCAGACGTTCATTTACGTAACAAAGAAAGGCAACGTGTCGCTGGCTGCTAATGCTATGGTCAGGCTCAAGCCAAAGGTGCAGATCGATGAGATTGTCATCCGTAATCACCAGCTATTCTTTAACGGAAAGCTATTTACAAGGGATGCAAGCATCAAGAAAGCTGTATTGCTGCTGAAAGGGCGCGATACAAATAATGAAGTAAGAATAGATGTTACTACGGAAAAATTAAGTGAACAGACGTTGAATAAATACGGGATGCACCGTTATAAATACGAAGTGGAAGCTGACTTTCAAAGGATTTATGAAGATTTGGCGTTCGGACAGGACATCTATGATTTCTTTTTTGAACTAACCTTTGATTTTGCTGAAGAACCTCTGCTGATCCGTATAGGAAAACCACGATTTAGAGCGAGGAACTTCTTAAAAGATGGCTATGTTGAAAGAGGACAGAATATCTATGCTTTGACCCCGTATTTCACGTTTAAAGGATTTAATCTATCCCTTCAGGCAGATGAATTCTCTCACGAGGCTTACTGGTATATGAAGAAAATTAAGCGATGGTCATGGCTCCTACGCCCCTTTTACCGCAGCCAAAACATATGGCTTGTCGGTGAGCGGCCTTATAAAGCACAAGATACAGGATTTCATTTCTTTAAATATCTCAGGGAGAAGCATCCGAAAAGAAAAGCGTATTACGTGATCGAAGAAACGTCGCCTGAATTAAATCAGGTGAAACCGCTTGGCAATGTTCTCTATTATAAGTCCAAGGAACATATATTCCATGCATTTATGGCAAGAAAAGTGATTGGGTCTCATCATCCTGATTATTTGTTTCCATTACGCACGAAAAGCTATAAAAAGGCGATTAAAGCAACAAAAGTCTTTTTGCAGCACGGTATTATGGGAACAAAGAACATGGTCGCCAATTATGGAAAGAGAGCACCGGGATTTGATACAGATCTATTTCTTGTCAGTTCTGATTTTGAAAAAAATATGATTGTCCGCGACTTTGGCTACCATTACGATGAGGTTAAAGTTACGGGGCTCTCAAGGTTTGACAGCCTTCTTGCAGGAGACGTGGAAACGAAACGCCAGATTCTCATCATCCCTACATGGCGGGACTGGATCATCAATGACGATATCTTTTTGGAAAGTGAGTATTTTGAAAGATACCGGGAACTGATCAATCATCCAAAACTGCATGAACTGGCCGATAAACTGGGTTTTGAGTTGATCTTCTGCCTTCACCCTAACATGCAGAAATTCACTTCCTATTTTACAGGTACGCGCGTGCGCATCATCAGCCAGGGAGAAGTGGATGTTCAGCGGCTTTTGAAAGAATCGGCTATGATGATTACCGATTATTCATCGGTCGGTTTTGACTTCAGTTTTCTTCATAAGCCCATTTTGTATTATCAGTTTGACAAGAACCGATTTATCGGGAAAAGACGCTCACATCTTGATCTTGAAAACGATTTACCCGGTCAGATTGTCTATGAAGTGGATGACATTCTTGATGAAGTAGAAAAGTATGCGAATCAGCAATTTAAAGCTGAAGAAGAGTATATTCAGCGATCGGCTAAGTTCTTAAAATACCGCGATCGGCATCATAATGATCGGATCTATGAAGCGATTCAGGAATTTGAACCCCGTAAGAACTGGTTTGTGAAGCTTAAAGAAAGTGAGCTCTTTCAGGTGTTGTTTAAACGGTACCGAAAGAGCAAATATTATTTTCCTTCCATGCGTTTGTTCTATAATGTTGCGCGGCGGTTGATCCCTGTTGACCCAAACCTGATCGTTTTTGAAAGCGGGGTAGGCAAGCAGTATGCCGACAGCCCGCGGGCGATTTATGAAGAGATCGTCAGCCGTGGATTGAACTATAAGAAGGTATGGATCTATAACAAGAATATTAGATTTTCCGATGAGAACACGAAGATTGTTAAGCGGCTCAGCCCGAGCTATTATTACTATCTCGCTAAAGCACGCTACTGGGTGAACAATCAGAACTTCCCGACCTATCTTGGGAAACGCCCGCAAACGACGTATATCCAGACTTGGCACGGAACACCGCTCAAGAAAATGCTGTTTGATATCGAAAAGGTTGAAGGCCGTGATGAAGGTTATGTTGAGCGTGTGCATCGGGCGACGAAGACATGGGATTATCTCATCTCACCAAGTGCCTATGCAACGAAAGCCTTCCGCAGTGCGTTCCGCTATGAAGGCGAGTTGCTTGAGATCGGCTATCCGCGCAACGATATCTTTTACCGCGATGACCGCGAGCAGCTGGCCGAAAGGATCCGCCAGCGCCTGAACATCCCAGAGGGGAAAAAGGTTATTCTCTACGCACCGACCTTCCGGGATAACCAGACGTCGAAAAACAATAAGTTTACGTTCGAGCTGCAGTTTGATTTTGAACAGATGCAGCGAGAACTCGGCGATGAGTATGTGCTGCTGCTTAGGATGCACGTCGTTGTCAGCAATAAAGTGTACATTCCGGAAGAATATCGAGACTTTGTGTACAATGTATCGAACTATCCGGATATTCAGGAGCTCTATCTTGTGACTGATGTTTTGATCACCGACTATTCTTCGGTCATGTTTGACTTTGCGAACATGAACCGCCCGATTCTGTTCTTCACCTATGATTTCGAGATGTACCGTGATCAGCTCCGCGGCTTTTATATGGACTTTGAAAATGAAGCGCCCGGCCCGCTGCTGCGCACATCTGATGAAGTAACAGCGGCGATCAAGAACATTGATCAGGTGAAGCATGACTATGAAGGCCGTTATCAAGCCTTTCATGAGAAGTTTTGTTCACTGGAAGACGGGCATGCGGCAAGCCGTGTAGTGGATCGGTTTTTTGATTAAGTGGATTTAAGAGGATCCCGGATCTGGGGCTGCTTGAGGGCAGTGTTCAGGTTCGGGTTTTTTTGTGTTTGTTGTTGTGACTGAGAGCCATTTGTGGTGAGGTATCGGCGGTTTTTCCTCGGGTATGGCGATTTTGCAGTGATTTTCGTCCATTTTTGCTGGTTTTTTATTAAAAATAAGGACTAATGCGGATTTGTTCTTTTAATGCAGTCTCTATATACCGTAAAAATAACGAATCAGGGTTATTTTTAACAGCATTTTAAAGATTATTAAGAGTTGTTTTATGGCGTTGTATCTTTTATTTTCAAAAATCCTAATTTATGTTCAAAAACAACCATTTTATGTTCAAAAAAATTAATTTATGTTCAAAACTGCATGTTTTATTTTCAAACGGAATAAGCTCGACATCTTTCGACTGATTTTTACGCATTCATTTCATCGATCACGCCCATGCCCACCTTAACCGCCCTCAACCAAACCCCAAAGAAAAAAGCCGGCCCCGATGGCCGGCTTAAACTTAATTTCCGTTGCTTGCTTCCGAAGTGCTATCTGTAGTGGAATCGGTACTGCTGGAATCTGTTCCGGTTCCCGTTCCGCTGTCCTGTGTGCCTGAGCCGTCATAAGCAAGATGCTCTTTCAGCTGGGCGGACACATTTTGTACTGATTGTTCGTTTAAGGAATAGTAATAAATATTATTGATTCTTGCGTCTGTTCCTTCTAATTTAAGCGATTCGACATCTCCTACGGATTTCGCGTATTTGAGAAGTGCGAGCATGTTGCCGAACGTAAAGTTGGTGGACATGTTGTCGCCGACGTTCTCGATAAGCTTGCCGTATTTAGGAATCGATTTGATCTGTGTTGATTCTTTAAGGATAGCTTCGACAATCTGTTTTTGCCTGTCGCCGCGCATGATGTCTGAGTCGGCATGACGCGTACGCGCGTATGCGAGAGCTTCCTCAGCGTTTAGCCTTTGCTGGCCTGGCTCGATTGTGATGGCTCTAGGACGGTCCTTGCTGTCCTGTTCGACGATTTTCTTCTGTACGTCGACATCAACGCCGCCAAGTGTATCTACAATCTGCAAGAATGCATCAAAGTTTACTCTTACATAGTAGTCGACCGGGATGTTGAACAGATGTTCCACTGTATCCACGGTAAGATCCATGCCGCCGAACGCGTGGGCGTGGGTGATCTTGTCCTTGTTGATGCGCCCCGGAATCGTAACATAGGAGTCACGAGGGATGCTGACCATTTTTACGGATTTTTGATCACGGTTGAAGGTAGCAAGGATGAGGGCGTCTGTCCGGTTGCCTTCAAATCCCTTTTCTCCTTTACGGTGTTTGCTGTCATCGATCCCTGCGATAAGGACGGAAAAGTTGTCCTTGCCCGGGTCGACTTCATTCATACGCAGCTCGGATTTGTCCCCCCGTGAAAGGGTCTCCTGTGCTTTGGATGATGCATTGGCTAATTTATAGGTTAAATAAGATCCGAAACCGACTGTTCCTAAAAGAATCA
Organism: Fictibacillus sp. B-59209; assembly: GCF_036216745.1. Classification (NCBI taxonomy): domain Bacteria; kingdom Bacillati; phylum Bacillota; class Bacilli; order Caryophanales; family Fictibacillaceae; genus Fictibacillus; species Fictibacillus sp. B-59209. Next base: position 66,952 of record NZ_JARMMC010000003.1, read on the forward strand.
GAATCAATGGGAAGACGATAAACTTTATACGTCTCTTTTTCTTCTTCTTTTTCCGCATTTGTTGACGGTCCATCTATAGTAATCTCCTTTTCTTCTCTACATCTATATCTATGGTTTTGTTGGTCTGTTATTTTCTTTTCTGGTGACAGAATAGGATCGTACAGACAAAGCAACTTCGTAATCCTTGTCGAAATGACTCGACATAAGGAACGTAAATTTATGGAAGCATACAATAAAGATACCTTTAAAGTTGTGTAAATACAATAAAAATCATATAAAGAATATTACAGTTTAATGAAGAATTCGGTAACTGTAAAGACAATTCGGACAAAGATTTACAAAAGCTTCATGAGAAATTTAAGTTGAGTTAATAAATGACCCCTATCATGATAGTTCAGGCCTCCGTTAGGCTTTTTATGCGAAAAACGGAATTGCAAAAATAAAAATCGGCCTGCGAAAGATTAAGAGAACAGCCTTATACATGCTCTTTTTGGCAAGAATGATTAAGAGCTTCAGGATTCAAAGGATGGTGAACACATTGCAGAATGGCATAAAAACAGCAAGAGAGCACATGATCCTGATAACCAACCGTTATCCTTACCTGCCCGGGGAGCAGTTTTTAGAAACCGAAATGAAATACATGGAACACTTATTTGAAAAGATTGAAGTTGCTGCTGTAAACGGAACCGGAGAGCAGCGGCCTGTTCCTGAAAAAGTGCAAGTCCACCAGCTGCCGGGAAGGCCTGGGGGCACAAAAAAATACATTCATACGTTTTACAGTGTGACGGCAGATCCTCAGGGACGCCGCTGGCTTTCAAGAGAGCTTCCAAAAGCCCGTATGTTTGGCAGCAGAGGGTTGATGCAGGTGGCTAACTGGCTGAGCCATGCAATTCGGATCCGTGATGAAATCAAGAGAAAGTGGCTGGATGATCCGAATTTTGATATAAGCAATTCCGTTTTTTATTCGTACTGGCTGACGCCTTCAGCGGTAGCTCTTGCGATGCTGAAGGAAACGCACCGGGATCTTTTTGCGGTATCCCGCGCCCACGGAGGGGACGTGTACGATTACCGGCATTCACTGCCTTATCTGCCGTTTCAGGAAAGAGTGATCTCGTCACTCGATTCGGTGCGGATGATTTCTGATGACGGAAAGAACTATTTTGAATCGAAATATCCAAACGCGAATGCTCATCTTCTCGTGAACCGGCTCGGGACTGAAAAACCTGGCTTTACCGCAGCCCCTTCACAAGACGGAATTCTCAGGATTGTTTCCTGTTCATACGTAAAGCCGGTAAAACGGCTGGATCTGTTGGTGGAGGCGTTAAAACAAACGGCATCTCCGATCCACTGGACGCATATTGGAGACGGTGAACAGCGGGAAGAGATCGAAAACAAAGCGAAAAATGAGCTACCGGAACATGTTACCATCGATTTTAAAGGACATTGGACGCAGCAGCAGATCTTTGAATTTTATCAGTCACAGCAGGTTGATCTTTTTGTGAACGTGAGCGAGAGTGAAGGAATTCCCGTGACCATTATGGAAGCGTTCAGTACTTCGATTCCGGTCATAGCGACAGATGTCGGCGGTGTAAGGGAACTCGTTGATGAAAGCAATGGTTTCTTGATTCCGTCAGAGGTATCGTCTGCTGAGCTGGCGGATGATATCGAACGATTCGCCGCGCTGCCGGATGAAAAGAAAATGAAGTACCGTTCGAACGCCTTTGCCAAATGGGAAAAGGAATATGATGCAAAGAAAAATTACACAGACTTTTTAAAAAGTGTAAAGAAAGGGAGCGGATCGTGATATGAGCGACGGCAATCGAAGCTTCGTCAGAAACAGTTTCTTAACTTTTTCTAGACAGGTGACCAATATCGTCATCGGCATATTGCTGCTTGTCGTGCTGGCCAGGATTCTGGGACCTGCCGGACAAGGTAAGTATGCACTGATCACCCTGCTGCCGACAGTTCTGCTGACCTTTTTGACGCTCGGCATCAACACGTCGACGATCTATTACATCAGCAGGGGAGACGTGAAGCTGAATACGGTCTACAACAATAACATCATCATCGGTACGCTTCTAAGCCTGGTCAGTATGGGGATCGGGGCGATTGTGATCTTCTTTTTCTCGGAAAAGTTTTTCAATCACACCCCTCATACGCTGCTGTACCTTTGCTTATTGGCACTGCCGTTCATGTTTTTGCGCGAGTATTTTCAGACGGTCTTTCAGGGCTTGCAGGATTTTAAGCTGTTCAATACGGCCATGGTCGTGAACCAGGTGGGAATTCTCGGCTTTGTCGCTGTTTTCGTCCTTATTTTCAGGCTCGGCCTTCCAGGGGCGATTATGGCGTTCATCGCCGGGAACTTGATCAACGTCGCCTACATGGTCTATCAGCTGAAGAAAAAGCATAGACTCCGTTTTAATATCAGGGGATTCTCTTGGGAGTATTTCCGCAAATCTGTCAATTACGGGCTTAAAGCGCATATCAGTAACTTTGCGAGCTTTTTGAACTATCGTATCGTTGTTTTCCTCATCGGGTTTTTCATGGTGGATTCAGCGGTAGGGATCTACGTAACCGCAATGAATATCGGGGAGAGGCTGACTATCTTTGCGGCTTCTATATCCAATGTCCTATACCCAAAAATCGCAGCCATTGAAACTGATGAAGAGAGAAACCATCTCACCTCTCTCGTATCAAGAAACATTATGGCGATTACGTTGGTCATTGCGCTGGCAGGGACTATTGTCGCAAAGGATCTGATCGTTACGCTTTTCGGACATCAGTATGAGAACAGTGCGAGCCTGCTTCAAATCACTCTGCCCGGTGTGGCGCTTCTGTCGGTCGAGAAGATTCTGTCCAATGACATTGCCGGCCGCGGAAAGCCCGAGTTAAACATGTATCTTTCCATCTTCAATGTGCTGTTTAACCTGGTGCTGAACGTGGTGCTCATTCCGAGGTATGGAGTGACCGGAGCCGCATTTTCTGCGACGATCACGTATTTTGTCAGCTTCCTCGTAAAGGTCGTCTTATACAAAAAAGTGACAAACGAGCCGTACCACCGCTTTTTGCTGATCAAGAAAAGCGACCTGCGGCTCTATAGAACGGTTATTCGAAAACTAAAACTCAGGTACTGACTGACGGGAGGATTCAGCATGAATGTATTGGTAACAGGCGGAGCAGGATTCGTCGGGACATTTACGAAAAACGCACTGATGAAGGAAGGGCATACCCCGATTTTGGTGGATAACTTTCTGACGGGAAGTGAAAGCAATGTAAACACGGAGGATGTGATCATCCAGAGTGATATTCTTGATCCCTCTCTGCCGGAACGGCTGCAGCCTTATGAAATTGACGCGATCATCCATCTGGCGGCCCAGACAAGTGTGCCTTCTTCCGTAGCAGACCCGCTTAACGATATGAGGATGAACATTGAAGGGACGGTCAGAATGCTGGAGCTGGCGAAAGCCTTAGATGTGAAGAAGTTTGTCTTCGCATCAACAGCGGCCATCTATGGGGACAATGAAAATGTGCCGCTCAAAGAGGGTGAGCATTTTCAGCCAACTGCTCCATACGGGATTTCAAAAGCTACATGTGAAATGTACATCGCTAACTTTTGCGAAACACACAGCATCGGCTACTCGATACTTCGCTATTCCAACATTTATGGACCGAAGCAGACGAAGGATGGAGAAGGCGGCGTTATCAAGATTTTCCTTGATAAGCTGCTGAGCGGACAGCCGGTCTCCATTTATGGCGACGGCAATCAGACCCGTGATTTTATCTTTGTTGAGGACGTGGCCCGGGCCAATACCGCTGCCTTGTTATGTAAGGACGGCATCTTTAACGTCAGCACGAACGAAGAGATCACGGTGAACGAGCTATACCGCGTTATGGCGAAGGAAATGGGCAGCAGCCTGGAGCCTGTTTACGGAGAGCCGCGTGAAGGTGATATCTACCGCAGCTGCCTCGACAACCGCAAGTTCATGGCGCTTGTGAACTGGAAGCCTGAGGTGCCCCTTGCAGAAGGCATCAAACAGACGGTGGATCAGATGCAAGCACAGAGAATTTAACATAAATGCACGGACAATAAGAATATATATATAGCACTCTTCTTTTTACAGAGGGGTGCTTTTCTTATGTATTCCGGTTCCTTTAAGGGGGTCAAAACGTGCGATCCAACATGTCCTTTGTTAAGAAAATGTAAATCCCATACCACTGGCCATGACAAGGCTAATGGGAAAAATCCCTGTCCTGCAACGCCTTTTTGTAAATGACCTTAACAATCTCTTAACCGAGAATTTACCTGAAATTCCTTGGAAATAATATAAAATGAACGAAGAAATCTAGTGAACAGAAAGTTATTGTTTTTAATCAAAAGGAGTTTTGTCGATGCTTAATTTTGCGATTGTAGGATGCGGACATATTGCGAAGAAACATGCAGAAGCCATTGACCGGGCAGAAGGCGCAGCACTTGCTGCTGTATGTGACATGATCCCGGAAAACATGGAGTTCTATCAGGAAACGTATAACGCCAAAACGTATACAGATTATGCGGAGCTGCTGGCCGATAAGGACATAGACGTGATTAACATTTGTACCCCGAGCGGCTTTCATGCAACGCTTGCCGTACAGGGTGCGGAAGCGAAAAAGCATATAGTCGTAGAAAAGCCGATTGCTCTTTTAATGGATGATACAAATGCCATCATCGAAGCGTGTGAACGCAACGATGTGAAGCTGGCGGTCGTTCACCCGAACCGATTCCGACCGGCGATGAAAAAGCTGAAAGAAGTGGTCTGGAGCGGCAAGCTGGGAAAGATCAGCCACATTAACGCAACGGTCCGCTGGAACAGAAACCAGGCGTATTACGATCAGGCGCCATGGAGAGGAACGAAAGGATTGGACGGCGGAGTACTCATGAACCAGGCCATTCATAACCTGGACCTCATGCTCTGGATGATGGGTGATGTGAACGAGGTGTTCAGCATGAGCGCCACTCGCATCCGTGACATCGAAGCAGAAGATGTCTGCACCGGGCTCGTGAAGTTTACGAGCGGAGCCCTTGGAGTGGTTGAAACAGCCACCACCATCTACCCGAAAAACTTTGAAGAATCACTCAGTATCTTTGGTGAAAAAGGAACCATTAAGATCGGCGGTCCTACTGCAGTCAACGTGGAGCACTGGAACGTTGAAGGCACGAGTGAAGAAGAAACGGCCGAACTTAAGAAAATGATAGAAGAAGATCCATTTGGAAAGCCCGGCCATCAATGCATCATCGAAGACATGGTCGAGTCAATAAAAGAGAACCGGGAGCCGATCGTAACAGGTGAGGATGGCAAAAAAGCGTTAGAACTGGTCCTTGCCATGTACGAATCAGCAGAAACCAATCAGCCTGTCAAAATGCAACCTCAGGAGGTTTTAAACTAATGGAAACTCTACAGACTACACAGCGAGATGTTACAAAGCAACTATTGAACAAGATCGAAACGAAAGAGGCTGTCATCGGAGTGGTTGGCCTTGGTTATGTCGGACTGCCGCTTGCCGTTGAAAAAGCAAAAGCAGGCTACAAGGTAATTGGCTTTGACGTTCAGGAAAACCGTGTTGAAATGGTGAATGACGGAATCAATTATATCGGAGACGTTGTGGACGAAGAGCTGGCGATGCTTACTTCTTCAAAACAGATTCGTGCGACAACGGATTACTCTCTGATCTCAGAAGTGGATGCCGTTGCGATCTGCGTGCCGACTCCATTGGATATTTACCGCCAGCCGGATACATCCTATGTAGAGAGCTCAGGTAAAGAAATCGCACAGTTCCTGCATGAGGGCATGCTGATCGTTCTTGAGAGCACGACATATCCGGGAACGACAGAAGAGCTTCTTCGTCCGATCCTTGAATCTTCAGGGTTTACGTGCGGTAAGGACTTCCACCTTGCGTATTCGCCAGAACGTGTCGATCCGGGCAACAAAGTGTTCAATACGAAGAATACGCCGAAAGTGGTAGGCGGAGTAACTCCGGAATGTACAAAAGTGGCTTCTGCTCTCTACCGTGCTGTACTTGAAGGAGAAGTGCATGAAGTTTCCAGTCCTTCAGTGGCTGAGATGGAAAAAATTCTTGAGAATACCTTCCGAAACATTAACATCGGGCTGGCGAACGAAATGGCCATCCTTTGCGACAAGATGAACATTAATGTTTGGGAAGTGATTGATGCTGCCAAAACGAAGCCATACGGATTCATGGCCTTCTACCCAGGCCCGGGCCTTGGCGGGCACTGCATTCCGATCGATCCATTCTACCTCACTTGGAAAGCACGTGAGTACAACTACCATACCCGCCTGATTGAAACAGCGGGGGAAATCAACAACAGCATGGCTGACTTCGTGATCGAACGCAGCATGAAAATTTTAAATGAGGAAAAGAAAGCGATGAACGGTGCGAAAGTCGTTATTCTAGGAGTCGCTTATAAAAAAGACATCGAGGACATGAGGGAATCACCGGTCATTCCGATTCTTGAAAAGCTGGATGCAGCGGGAGCCAATTACACGGTTGTTGATCCGCACGTTAACACGTTCCGCTACATGGGCGGTATCGTGGAAACTCATGACCTTTCCAAAGAAGTACTTGAAAGTGCCGACCTTGTTCTATTAACAACCGATCATACAGCGTTTGACTATGAACTGATCGCTGAACACAGCCCGGTATTGTTCGATACACGAAACGCGATGAAAGATCTGTCAGCGAAAGTGAAAAAGTATCACCTTCTATAAAAGATTGCTGCTTTGGATGATTTTTGTAAAAAGCCTTCATTGACAAGTTGATTGGAGTGCAAGGTGCGAGACTCCTGCGGGGTAAGACCCAAAGGCGCTTGCGCCGTGGGGCTTAGCGCACGCCCCGCGGAAAGCGAGCAGCCTGGAACAGAAATCAACCACTCCCAAGAGCAACAAAGGTTACGAAACAGCCAAAAAATAAAAAACCAGGCCAGCCAAGGTCTGGTTTTCCATGCAAATGGTTAACTCCCAAACCAAAGGTAGTGAACGTTGCCGTGAAAATCTGTCATTTAACTTCAGTTCATCCCGCTGACGACATCCGAATTTTTGTGAAAGAATGCCGGTCGCTAGCTCTTGCGGGACACGATGTATATTTAATAGCACCAAATACCGAAAATAAAATAATAGACGGCGTAAAAGTTGTTGGTGTGTCCTCAACGGCAAGCAACCGCTATTCACGGATGATTGCTGCTGCAAAAAGTGTGTATCAGGCGGCGATTGAAGTAGACGCCGATGTATACCATTTCCATGATCCCGAGCTGATGATCATCGGTCTTCTCTTAAAAAAGAAAGGCAAGAAAGTCATCTATGATGTTCATGAAGATGTGCCTGAGCAGGTCCTCTCCAAACAGTGGATTCCGAAGCTGCTCAGAAAGAACATCTCGGTCTCGGTAAAAAAGATGGAGAAATACGCAGCCAGCAGGTTTGATGCCGTTGTGACGGCCACACCGACGATCACGAAGCGTTTTAAAACGTATAACGCCAGCACGGTGACGGTTCACAATTTCCCGATCCTGGAAGAACTGATGGGAAATCCGTCAGAGAGCCATACTGCGAAACGGAAAGAAAACAGCTTCCTTTATATCGGGGGAATCACGGAACTTCGCGGCATCAAAGAGATGGTTTCGGCGATCGAAGTTCTGAACGGACAAGGAAAACAAGGCGAGCTCGTTCTCGCCGGCAAATTTGCTCCGGAACAGCTGGAACAGGAAATGAAGCAGCAGAAAGGCTGGAGCCATGTCGACCATAAAGGCTGGCTCAGCCGAAACGAAGTAAAGGACGTGCTTGACGAGTCTACCGCCGGGCTCGTACTGATCCGGCCGGAACCGAGATACATGGTCTCCTACCCGATCAAATTGTTTGAATACATGGCAGCCGGACTTCCATCCATCGCTTCCAACTTCCCGCTCTGGGAGGATTTCGTCATCGGGAACCACTGCGGACTATGTGTGGACCCGCTCGATCCTGACGCGGTAGCCGATGCCATGAGATGGATCATGGAACATCCGGAGGAAGCGAAACAGATGGGTGAAAACGGCAGGAAGGCCGTCATTGAGAAGTACAACTGGGAAAAAGAAAGCCAAGAGCTGGTTGCGTTATACGAAAGGTTGGCCATGGCTGACAACAGGTCTTTAAAATGGGGTGAACAAGCAGATGAAGGTATGGATTTTAAATCACGTAGCGTTAAAACCGTCGGAAACAGGAATAACTAGACACTATGACATTGCCCATGAACTCGTAAAAAAAGACCATAAGATTCGGATTTTCGCAAGCAGCTTTCTGGCTTATCGCTTTGTCTGGAGAAACAAGCAGAAGAAGAATTACAAGGAAAACGTGAACGGCGTTATTTTTGAATGGCTCTGGACCCTGCCTTACAAAGGGAACGGGGTCATGCGGATCTTGAACATGATTTCCTTCTTTTTCATGGCGATGTGGCGCGGGATGATGAAAAAAGAGCGTCCTGATGCCATCGTAGGCTCATCGGTTCACTTGTTTGCCTGCCTGGCTGCCTACTTTTTAAGCAAATGGAAGAAGGCTGCTTACATTGTGGAGATCCGGGATCTATGGCCGCGGACGCTGATCGAGCTCGGTTCGATGTCGAAGCACCATCCCGCAGTTCTTATGTTCGGTGCAATCGAGAAGTTCGTGTATAAACGTGCGGACCAGATCATCGTTACGCTGCCGGGTGCGGCACAGTACATTAAGGAGATGGGAGTGGATGAAAAGATCATCCACGTAATCCCGAACGGCATCAACATGGACCGTATGGAAGAAAAAGAAGGCAAAAGCTCGCTTGAGGATGAGATCAGCAAGATCAAAGAAAAGCACGGACAGGTCGCGATGTATGTCGGCTCCCACGGTGTAGCCAACTCACTGGAAACGGTTGTGAACAGCGCCAAGTTTGTCTCTCCGGAGAAAACAGCCTATGTCCTTGTCGGAGACGGTCCGGAAAAAGACAATCTCAAAAATCTCGCCAGTGAATATGAGCACGTGTATTTCTTTGATGGCATTCCGAAAAAAGAAGTGATGCCAACACTTGCTCTTGCAGATGTATTGTTAGTTTCCATGCTGGATACCCAGCTTTATAAATACGGAATTTCGTTAAATAAACTGAACGATTACCTTCTGATCGGAAAACCGATCCTGTTTGCCGGCAATGTGTCCAACGACATTGTGGCAGAAGCGAAAGCCGGCAAGTCGGTTGCTCCTGAAAAGCCGGGAGAGTTTGCTGAAGGATTGGAAGAGTTATTGAATTTAAGTGAAGAAGAAAAAGCAGAGATTTCAAGGAACAGCTATCGGTATGTGAACGAGAAGCACAACATCACGAAGCTTGCTGACCGCTTCCTTGATATCTGTGCTTTCCAGGAAACCGGGAAAACTTCTAAGGCGTATCAGCTCAGTGTTAAAGAGAATTAAGTCATAGCTTACTGCCGCTAAAAGAGACCCTCGAAGTCTCCCCTTCAGCGCGCGGCTGGGGTTCGCAAAGCGAGCCGCCAGTAGGCCAACCCGACTAAACATCGGTAGCAAAAGGTTTTAACAACAGTATGCAATACAAATATAGAGGAAGAAAGAGGGATCATAGATGAAAGTGCCTATGCTTGATCTATCAGAACAGTACCAATCATTGAAAGAGGAGATTTTTGCAAGCTTGGAAGATATCATGTCAGGGTCTCGCTTTATTTTGGGAGATAACGTTAAGAAACTGGAGCAGGATGTAGCAGAATACAGCGCGGCAAAGCATGGAGTGGGGGTAGCGAACGGCAGTGATGCCCTGCACATTTCTTTGCTTGGATGCGGAGTGAAACAGGGGGATGAGGTCATCGTTCCTTCTTTTACGTTCTTTGCAACTGCAGGTGCGGTGGCTCGTGCAGGAGCTGTTCCTGTTTTTGTCGACATCGATCCTAAAACGTACAATATTGATCCAGCAAAAATTGAAGCAGCGGTAACAGAAAAAACGAAAGCAATCATCCCGGTTCACTTGTACGGCCAGATGGCAGACATGGAGCCGATCGCTGAAATCGCGAAGAAGCATAACCTGGCGATCATTGAGGATGCAGCTCAAGCCATCGGTTCCAAATACAAAGGGAAAAATGTCGGTGAGCTTGGCACGACAGCAACCTACAGCTTCTTCCCGACGAAAAACCTTGGCGGGTACGGTGACGGCGGCATGATCATCACGAATGATGAAGACATTGCTGAAACGATGCGTGTGATCCGTGTTCACGGCAGCAAGCCGAAATACTATCACCACATCCTGGGGTACAACAGCCGTCTGGACGAGCTGCAGGCTGGAATCCTGAACGTTAAGTTTCCTCATCTGAACACATGGAGCGAAGCACGACGTGAAAAAGCTGCGATTTACACAGAACTGTTGAAGGAAAAGCTGGGTGATCTTGTTATCACTCCGTTTGTGGAAGAACACAACTATCATGTGTTCCACCAATACACGATTCAAGTGCCAGACCGCAGCGGTTTGCAGGAGTTTTTGAAAGAGCAGGGAATTGGATCTATGATTTACTATCCAAAACCGCTTCACCTTCAGCCGGTATTCAAAGAACTCGACTACAAGGAAGGTGACCTGCCTGAAACAGAAAAAGCAGCAGACCGAGTACTTTCACTTCCGATGTTCCCTGAACTGAAGAGGGAGCAGCAGGAGTATGTCGTTGAACAGATCGCCGCTTATTTCAGCAAAAATCCTGTAAACGAATCAAAAGAAAAATCATTCGCATAAACGCATTCAGCTTTTAGGAAGAAAGGGTGTTCTCATTGACGGTCAGCCAGGGGAGTAATGTAGTATTAGGAAAAGACGTACAGCTCGGTTCAAACGTGATCATCGGGCATAATGTGGTCATTTACGACGGAGTCTCAATCGGAGATAACTGCATCATCCAGGATAATGCGGTCATCGGCAAGCAGCCAGCAAGAGCAAAGAATTCAGCGCTGCCGGAATTAAAAACACTGCCGCCCGCAAAAATCGGTTCAGGGGTAACGATTGGAACCAATTCGATCATCTACGCCAGCGCAGAGCTGGCTGACGATGTCTTCGTCGCTGACCTTGCGACCATCCGCGAGCGGGTGACAATCGGCCATAAAACGATTATCGGACGTGGCGCTGCGGTCGAGAACGACTGCGTCATCGGAGTAAAATGCAAGATTGAAACAAATGCTTACATTACGGCTTATTCCGAGCTTGAAGACCTCGTGTTCATCGCACCGGGTGTTGTTACGACCAATGACAACTATATGGCCCGGTCCAAAGAACGGTTTAAACATTTTAAAGGCGTTACCGTAAAAAGAGGCGGGAGGATCGGAGCCAACTCCACGATTCTTCCCGGCAAAGTCATTGAACAAGAAGCAGCGGTAGCAGCCGGAAGCCTTGTTACAAAGGATGTAGAAAGCCAAGATCTCGTGGCCGGCCATCCGGCCAGAAAATTCAAAAGCGTGCCAGACGACCAGCTGCTGAAAAATCAAGAGGCGTAATTTCCCGTGTTTCCCTTGAAAACAGCGATGAAACTTGCATCTATGAAGGAAAGGCGAAGGGAGGGAAGTACATGCCTGATTTGCGGAGTCTTTTTCAATCGAAAATTACACAGCTCATTCTGGCGTTATGCTTTGCGGCCATTACGGGCAGCTGGCTGATCGACAGAGTGCCAGTCCAATCACCGCTGCTTCTGACAGCGGCACTTGCAGGATACGTCGCTTTAATGGCTGTTTTTATCGCTATCAAACCGGTTGTGCAGCAGATTCCGATGATGAACTTGCTGCTTTATCTCCTGATTTTTTCATCATTCCTGGGCGCGGGAATCATGAGCATTCCCGTAGGGCCGATCTCGATGTTTCCGTACAGGATGATTTACGTTTTGATGGTTCCAGCCGTTCTTTATCTCGCCCTTTTTAGAAGAGACGTGCTGGATTGGGAGAAGGTAAAGGTCAAACCTGTGCTGTACTTCCACCTGTTCTGGGTGCTGTACGCCCTCTTCTCCCTGAGCTGGAGCCGCTCCCTTTCAATGGGTGCGGTTGACCTGATCTTCTTGATCATCGGGATTTCTCTTATCTTTTTTATGGTCTTTCTCATGAAAAAGGAAGAGGAGTTTAAGCATGTGTACTGGATCTGGCTTGGCATGTTCGCCGTGCTGACCGTGATCGGGCTGTGGAACCATGTGACGCATCATCATCTTGCCATCTCAAGGATCAATAAAGTAGCAGAGTATCAAAAGGGGATACCGACATCCGTTTTTGTGAACGAGAATGATTTTGCGAGCTTTATTTCGGTCAGTTTTTTTCTCGTATTAGCCTTTGTCCACCGGACGAGGTCATGGCTGCTTAAGGCTGCGGGAGCCGTGTTGATGCTTCTCTCTCTTTATGTGATGGTCTTTACGTCATCCAGGGCGAATTTTATCGCGATCCCATTGGGTCTTGCCTTCTGGTTTGTCTTTTTAACAAACAAGAAAGTGAAAAGGAGATTTGTCATTCTCGGTTTCATAGGTATGGCCGCTTTGGTGGTTTTATTTAAAGAAAAGTTTGCTGCTGCCATCGGAAAAGTAGAAGGCATGCTCCACAGCTTGCTGGCAAGCGGTTCGCAAGCCGAGATCGCCTCGGTTGATATCCGGTCCAACCTTATTAAGAACGGACTGCTTTTTTTTGAAAAAAGCTTTGGATTCGGCATCGGTTCGGGGAACTCTAAATACTATCTCATGCATTATGCGGAATTTCCGACGAAGGGAATCATCAATGTCCATAACTGGTGGATCGAGATTCTCGTCAATTACGGAGCTGTTATTTTTGCCGGTTATGTCCTCCTGTATCTCTGGGTCATCCTGCAGCTTTTCCGCATCTTCAGGCAAAGTGATACCCTTTATGAAAAAATGATCAGTGAAGGGCTGCTTGGCGGCATGATTGCTTTCTCGCTTTCCTGCATCAGCCCAAGCTCGCAAATTTCTCTAAACTACCTCTGGCTGCTTTTCGCGTTCTCCATCAGCTATATTAATTTCTGGAGAGTGAAACAAAATGAGGTTCAATATCGACCAATGAAGTAAGGGAGTAAGTGTATGGACAAGCAAATGAAAGAAATCACGGAAAGTATCTGGCAGCGGTTCAAAAAATTCTTCGTTCTATTGCTGCTGATTCCTGTTTTAACGACAGTGATCGCCTACTTTATGGCTTCAAAAGCGCCGAGCACGTCCCAGGCGACCGCGAAAGTGAAGCTGGGACAAGCTGAAAACTCCATCCTGAACACGCCGGACAGTGCGAAAGAGTACCTTACGAGCGAAGAGTTTTTACGTTCTGTCAAAGGTTTGAACAAGGATGAAGAAAAGGCGATGAAAGACAAGCTTCAGGTCGTTCCTGAAACAGATACGATCATCACGCTGTCATTGATGGATGAGGATAAAAGCAAAGCAAAGTCCGAATTGAAGCCAGTGGTGAAAGAATTCATGAAAGAAAGCAACCACCAAACTGAAAAATGGAAAACAACGCTGGAGGATCAAATCAAGAAGGTAGAAGGAACACAAGTCTCTGGTGAAGGCACCATTAAGAAGGAAGAATATTTATTTGACCTGAAAACAAGAGTGCTGAAAGTAAAAGAACCAAAGCTTCTTGAAAAAGTAGATACGACAGACATGGCCGGGGATCCGAAAAGGAAGGCTGTGCTGGGTCTCCTGGTGGGACTGATGCTTAGCGCCTCCATTCTGCTGCTGCCGGAAATTTTTAAAAAGTAGCTTCAAACCTCTGATTTAGTGGTAAAGAGTAGAGATGATCAGCAATTATGAAGCGGAAAATTCCGGTTCTTCAGCGGACAAGCATAGTTTTGCTTTTGTTTATCACGGTTTCGAGATATAATTTCTGAAGAAGATGAATGCGAATTTTCATGGGGCGTTGTTGGACAACATAAGCAGGAGGACCCTTGCTTAAATCCATTGAAGAGTTGGAAAAAGAGGGATAACATGAATGTTCAATTGATCATTGCTGCGGTTGTGTCGTTCGCGGTTGTCGTGGTCGCCATGCCTTTTATCATTAAGCTGGCGGTCCGCCTGAATGTGACCGACAAACCAAATCAACGAAAAGTACATCAAAAATTAATGCCTCGCTGGGGCGGAGTCGGTATCTTCCTTGGCGTAGTTGTCGGATATTTTGTCTCGGGCCTGTATGAAATGCAGCTAACCGGGATTATTGTAGGTGCAGTTCTTATTGTCGTGATCGGCATGATTGACGATAAATACGAATTAAGTGCGAGAGTTAAGCTTGTCGGCCAGATTTTTGCGGCCCTTCTCGTGGCTTCTACAGGATTAACCATTGAATTGATCACCATACCTTTTGTTGGTACATTTCATTTAGGTCCATGGGCATACATCACGACCATCTTCTGGATTATCGCCATCACCAATGCGATCAATCTGATTGACGGCCTGGATGGCTTGGCAGCGGGTGTATCGGTCATCGTGATGGTGACCATCGCGATCATGGCGGGATTAAACGGAAACATGATGATTCTTTCCCTTGCCCTCATCATCGCAGCTTCTACTGCCGGCTTCCTGATGTACAACTTTAATCCGGCCAAAGTCTTTATGGGTGATGCAGGATCTCTGTTCCTCGGCTACTCCATATCGATTCTGTCCCTGCTCGGACTGTATAAAAGCGTTACTCTGTTCAGTTTCGTTGTACCGATCATCATCCTTGGCGTGCCGGTTTTCGATACATCCTTTGCCATCATCCGCAGAATGGCGAACAAAAAGCCGATTTCTGCACCAGATAAAGGACATCTGCATCACCGTCTGATCAACTTGGGCTGGTCCCACCGCAAGACCGTACTCGTTATCTACGCGCTCAGCATCGTGTTCAGTGTCGCTGCCGTCGTGTTTGAATCCAGTACATTGTGGGGCTCTGTCGTGATCATCATCGGACTTCTGCTGATGCTTGAAGTCATCGCTGAGATCATCGGACTCGTCCATCACAAATACCGCCCGGTGCTCTTCCTCTACAAGAAGTTCATCGGCACCATGCAGGTCAACAGCCCGGACAAGGAGTAACTAAATATAAGGTGCCAGGCACCCGTTTTTGACATATGTCAAAAGCCGGTGCCTGGCACCTTTTTTGTTTGTCTCACAGGCTTGTATAGGAATTTGTTCAAGTAGAAAACTCTTCCCCTTAAACTTGTTTAAAAAGCGTTAAATAAGGGAGATGTGAGGCTTACAGAAGGGGGATGCTCTCCTTTTATACTCTATCACTAGGGTAGTAGGCCCTCATTTAAAGGCATAACTGCGCAGCCAGTGACGCTTACTTGCAAAAATAACTGTTTTACTTGCGAAATTAGTCGAATTACTTGCGGTTCGACACAAAATACTTGCGAAACTTACCCAATTACTTGCGAAAACCTAAACTTTACTTGCAAACTAAAGCATTTTTCAAAAAAAGGCACAAAAAGAAACCCGCCAATCGGCGGGTTTCTTCATTTATCTTATTCTCCTGTTCCCTGACTTTGCTCGCTAGTCCCATTAGAACTGCTGCTGTCAGCGGAAGCGGAGCCTTTTCCTTTATAATTAAGGATCTCTCTAATACGGTCTCTTACTTTTTGAACGACTTGCTCATCAGGGCTGAAGTAGTAAACACCGTTAATGTATTCATCCTGTCCACCGATGTTCATGCGTTCAAGTTCTTTACTTTGAATTTGTTTGTAGAAGTTTCTCATGCCGAACAATTCTTTTAAGGAGATATTCGTTTGAACGTTGTCTCCTACAGAGTTCAGCAGGTTGTCCGCCCTTGAGATGGACTTGATGGACAACGCTTTGTCCGCTACAGCTTTCATTGCCTGCTGCTGGCGTTCCTGGCGTCCAAAGTCCCCGCGTTTATCCTGTTTACGCATTTGTACGTAGGTTAGTGCTTCGTCGCCGTTCAGATCCATTTTTCCTTTATGGAAGTAGATCTTGTGGCCTTTCAGGTTCTTCTGATAGAAGTCGAATGGTACGTCTACTGTAATTCCGCCGACAGAGTCAACAACTTCTTTGAAGCCCTGGAAGTTTGTACGTACATAGTAATCGATCGGAACATCAAGGAAATGCTCTACCGCATCAATCGTAGCCTGCTCTTTATGGCCTTTCTTGCCGTAAGCATAAGCGTGGGTGATTTTGTCTTTGCGTCCCGCATCAGGCAAGTACGTTCTAGTATCCCTCGGGATACTTACAATCGATGCTTCCTTGGTATCCGGGTTGATGGTCAGTACCATCAGCGCATCGGAATGGCCTGGTGAGCCTTTATAGTCTTCGACACCCATCAGGAGAATGTTGACAGGGTCTTTACCCATTGTGACTTTATCCATGCGAAGATCGGATTTGTTGCCATGGGCAAGTCCTTTATAGCTGTTGTCTGCCGTTGATTTAACCTTATACGCCAAATAGCCGGCATACGCGACTCCGCCCAGCATACAAAGCACAAGGAGAAGGAGAATAATACGGATCAAGCGCCGAAAAGGACGGCGTTTCCTTTTCTTGACTCTCCTTCTGACAAGCCGTGTCGGCTGCCTTTCTTCATTATAATAACTCATGTTTTATTCCTCACTTTAACGGAAAAGTTCCCTAATTGATCTCTCAATAATTCAACCCTACAGTCCATAGGTTTCGACAATATCTGAGATAAATGGGGATAGAATCACAAGATTTTTTCTTCCAGATATTCCAATGAACCGTCTTCTATTGTAGCATGTGCATTCGTGAGGTTTATTAAGTATTCTTTAAAGTTTTGTAAGTCTTTTACCGCAACATACGTTAAAATTTCGACCTTTTCGAGGTAATTGATCTCTTTGATTATATAGGGAGAGGACCTTATATCGTTTTCTACTTTGCCGAGAAGAGTGTAGTCGATTTTAGTATGCACAATTTGCATGAGTTTCCGTTCAACGACCCCGATGGCGTTCAATCCTTCGCTCACACTCTTCCCGTAAGCGCGTATCAATCCTCCTGCTCCGAGTTTAATGCCGCCGAAGTAACGGGTAACCACAACGACTACATCTTTTAATTTCCTTTTTTTCAGAACTTCTAACATCGGAACACCTGCTGTGCCGCTCGGCTCTCCATCATCATTCGCCTTTTGTATATGGTCTTGCTCCCCGATCAGATAGGCGGAACAGTTATGGTTGGCGCTATGATGCATTTTTTTGATGCGTTGAATAAATTCTATCGCTTCAGCCTCAGTCGTTGCCCTGGCGAAATGAGCGAGGAACCTTGACCGCTCGATGACAATCTCATGCTCGCCGGTTTCTTTGACAGTAAAATAATGGGATAACATTTTTAGCGTGCTCCTTACTAATGGATTTAAGTAAAAACCTTTAATTAGTAATAAATTTCAATAAGATAAATGGTAATGGAAAAATGTAAAGTTCTCATAAAAATTATCCCGAAAAAACTACAAATTCAGGGGATTTAGTGCTATCCTTCATTATAAGGCGCGAGCAACCTTCCTACAAATTTCTTTGCAGAATAGACATAAACTTCCTTTTTCATACGAAAGATTTATGGAATAAATGTTTTTATTTGGATTCATAGTAAGAAAGACCTAATCTTAAATTAGGTAGGATGGTTCTAGAACTAAAGTCTGTTCTTCTTTATCGTTTTAATTGGAGGATATTTACAAGATGGCAGCTAAAACACAAATCGATCCAAAGCTTTTAGATGGCATTCTTACAGAAACCATCAATACCGTTAAAGTAAGCCAGACTCAAGTGTTCGATATCAGCGAGGAATCTCGGCAGGAGTTTCTTCGGCTGAATAAAGAGCTTGAAGATGTGAAGGAAAAAGCGCTCGAGGCCATTGACCGGTCGGACCTGCTTGAAGAAAGGTCCAAGATTGCCAGGTCAAAGCTCGCTCAAGTAAGCAAACATTTTCAAAAGTACAGTGAGGGCGATATTCGCGACGCATACGAAAGCGCGAACGCCATTCAGATCGAAATGTCCATTGCCCGCCAGACGGAAAAACAGCTGCGGGAAAAACGAAACGATTTGGAAAGGCGCTTAAATGGCCTGAAAGAGACGGTGTCTAAAGCAGAATCACTCGTCGGCCAGATATCGGTTGTCCTGAACTATTTAAGCGGAGATTTACTGAAAATTAATGAGCTTGTGGAAGATGCCAAGCAAAAGCAGGAATTTGGCCTTCAGATCATTGAAGCTCAAGAGGAAGAACGCCGCCGGGTATCACGTGAGATCCATGACGGTCCGGCCCAGCTTATGGCTAATGTGTTGATTCGTTCCGAGCTGGTCGAAAAGGTGTTTAATGAAAAAGGTACAAAAGCAGCAGTAACTGAAATTAGAGACTTAAGAGAGATGGTCAGAGCCTCCTTAAGGGAAGTCAGGAGAATTATCTATGATCTCCGGCCAATGGCGCTTGATGACCTTGGGCTCGTCCCTACATTAAAAAAATACTTGCGCAACGTCCAGGAAAGTACCGGTATTGAGATCGAACTCGTTCCGATGGGGAATGAGCGGAGATTTCATACGAAGATGGAAATAGCGTTATTTCGATTGATTCAAGAAGCTGTCCAGAATTCATGCAAGCATGCAGAGCCGAAGAACATCTCGGTGAAAATTGAATTCACGGACCGCAATGTATCCTTATTTGTAAAAGATGACGGTAAAGGTTTCGATGCCACAGTACCGCAAAAGACCAATTCATTTGGGCTGATCGGCATGAGAGAACGCGTGGAGCTGCTGGAAGGCACTCTGAAAATCAATTCGCGTCTAAACATTGGAACCAACGTTTATATTCAAATACCTATACGAGATCGGGAGGGTTCAGAATGAGAAGTGTAGATGTTTATGAATCCAGTGCCTCTGCACCGGACAAAACAAGAATTGCAATTATTGATGACCATCGATTGTTCCGGGAAGGCGTAAAGCGCATCCTGGATATGGAGGACGAATTCTCTGTTGTAGCCGAAGGAGATGACGGTTCAGAAGCCGAGGATATCGTGAACGAGCACCATCCTGATGTTGTGCTGATGGATATCAACATGCCGCATATCAATGGTGTAGAAGCAACTCGCCGTTTGGTTGAAAAGGCTCCCGATACGAAAGTGATCATTCTCTCCATCCATGATGACGAGACCTATGTGACGCATGCGGTTCAGACAGGGGCTTCCGGCTACCTGTTAAAAGAAATGGATGCTGACTCCCTGATCGAAGCAGTGAAAGTCGTAGCAGATGGCGGAGCGTATCTTCACCCGAAGATCACGTACAATCTATTAAATGAGTTCCGCCGTTTGTCTACAACAACGAAGAACAATGCCAACAATCCGAACAACATCGGCCTTAACGAAATTGAGTACCGCAAACCGCTTCATATCCTGACACGCCGTGAATGTGAAGTACTGCAATTGCTGGCAGACGGAAAAAGCAACCGCGGTATCGGAGAAGACCTGTTCATTTCTGAGAAAACGGTTAAAAACCATGTGAGCAATATTCTTCAAAAAATGAACGTGAACGACCGAACCCAGGCGGTTGTTGAAGCCATTAAAAACGGCTGGGTAAAAGTAAAATAGTAAATGCTTGTGGAAGCCCGGTTCTGTTTGAGCCAGGCTTTTTTTATTTGTTAACCTTTGCAGCTCTTGGGGGCGGTTGATCTCCGTTCCAGGATGCTCGCTTTTACCGGCGTAAACGCCTACTTTCGCAGGGCGTGCGCTGAACCCCTCGGCGCAAGCGCCTGCGGGTTTCACCTGTCACACTCGTCCCGCTGGAGTCTCGCACCTTGCACTCCAATCAACTTGTCAATGAAGGCACTTTACAGAAATGTTCCCAAAGCAACAATCTTTTAGAAAACAGCCTTCATTTAAAACCCTTCAGCTTGCTGTCGGGCTTGGAAGTTCTGTCACACTTTCAGCCGGGAGCGTGATCTCTGCAAGCGTCCCCTCACCAAGCGTACTCGTGAAACGTAAATGCCCCATATGGTTATCCAGAATCTTTTGGCTGACCATCAATCCCAGTCCCTTGCCGTTCTCTTTCGTCGTGAAAAAAGGATGAAAGAGCTGTCTTAAGTGGACTTCAGATATTCCCACACCTTCGTCCTTGATCTGAATGAGCAGATTTTCGTTTTGAATGCCTGTAACGGTTATTGTTACCTTTCCGCCATCAGGCATAGCTTCGATCGCGTTCTTGATCACATTAACAAACACTTTCTTTAACTGGTTTTCTTCGCCTTTAACTGTTCCGCTGTCAATGTAAAACTGCGTCTCAATCTGTGTATTGTTGAGGCTTGCCTGCCCGGTCAAAAGCAGGGTGACCTGTTTGATCATGGGGAGCAGGTTGAACCGCTTTGTCATCGTCAAATGAGGCTTAGCCAGCACCATAAATTCATTGGTAATGAGATTAATGGATTCAATCTCTTCCAGCATGATATTTAAATATTCTTCACGGCCAGGAATGTTGGGATGATCTTTGAACATCTGTGTAAAACCTTTAAGCGAGGTGAGGGGATTGCGGATCTCATGGGCAACCCCGGCTGCAAGTTCTCCGACTACGGCTAATTTTTCCGACAGGCGTAATTTCTTTTCCATGCGCCTGAATTCTGTTAGGTCCTTGATCGTACCGATAATGCCGATCAGTTTGTTCTCAACAAAATAAGGGATATTTGTAATTTCTGCCTCGAACACTGTTCCGTTTTTATGTTTGATGCGTGTCTCGCGTTTGATCGGTTCACCGGCAAGTGTACGCTGAAAAAACTCTTCTGTTCTCTCTGCTTCTGATGGGGCCAGGAGAAAGGTATAGAGAGAGCCCTGCAGTTCATCTGCAGAATAGCCCGTGATCTTTTCTAAAGAATGATTGCCGCCTGTAATCTTTCTGTCCTTGCCGATCATATAAACGCCATCTGGATTCAGTGCGATTAAGGAATGGTTGCGCTGCTCGCTTTCATCCAGCTGCAATGATTTCAGCTTCAGCTGCTGATCACTCATTGCCCCCAGTACATACAGAAGTGCGATGAACAACGAAGCAACGATTACAATAGCCGTAGCGATCAAAGAAAGACTTCCGAGGCGTGGATCGTGCATGACGAGAAAAATGTGATGAGACTTCATAAGCATCGCTTTTTCACCGATATAATGTAATCCCGTCAATGCCAAAACCATAAACAGACAGTTGATGAATTGGGTGAATAATGAGGGCTGAGAGGCAGAAAATTGGCGGTAGAGCGCGATGCCTGAAAATAGATAAGCGGCTGCAGCTGCAAGCGTAGACACAAAAAAGTCATAGTGGAGATTGGAGTTTATGGCTGCTGTTTTCATTCCGAAATAATGAAGGGCGATGATGCAGGAGCCCATGAAGAAGGCAGAAAGAAAGACACTGCTTTTTTTATGAAAGGATTTGGTGAAATAAAAGGCCCCATATGTTCCGGCAACAGCGATCAGCATACATTGGCTGATGGCGGGAATATGATGGGCTGCAGTCAAAGACATGTTCACAGACATCATCCCGACGAAATGCGTACCCCATATTCCGATCCCCATGGTCAATGAAGCGATGAACAGCCACAAACGGTGGGATGACATCGTTTTACGGTTACTTCTGCGGACAAAATCTAAGGCGACGAATGTGTAGACAATGGAAACGACGACAGATAGTGCCACGATATATAGATTATGCTGCATAGTATGAAGTACCTCCAATTCATGAATATATTTTACTAATTTCTTACAATTTCGACGTTTTCCTTCTTTTACTCTCAAATTTTTACAAAAAAATATCAGGTCCATTGAACCCTCTTTAAGAAGGACTCTTACCATAGAACCATGTCCTGTTTTTAAACCGTTTTTTTCTATCCTGCCAGGGGTAATAGTAAGAAAAACAGGAGTGATAGCATACATGGGAGATAAATATTACCTAACAACAGATATTGGAGGTACCAATGTGGAAGCAGCCCTTTTTGAAGCAGATGGTACAATGCTGGCAAACAGAGAATTTCCGACACAGGAATTTGTGGATTCCGGTGTTTTAATAGAATTGGCGAAACAAGCTAAAGAGATGGCTGAAGAAAAGAATGTCAGCTGGAAGGATATTGTTTCGGCAGGGATCGTGGCACCAGGTGTCATTGATCCGGATAAGGGCGTAGTGTTTCATGCCCCTAATCTAAAGTGGAAGGATTATGAGCTGAAAAAAGAAGCAGAAGAAATGCTGGGCGTACCTGTTCATATCGATAATGACGTAAATGGCGGATTGCTGGGAGAGGTCTATTACGGAGCCGCAAAGGGAAAGAAAAATGTCCTGCTATTCATGATCGGAACGAGCATCGGGGCAGGGTTATTGATCAACGGTGAAATCTACCGCGGAGCCCACTGGGCATCAGGGGAGGTGGGCCATATGATCAGCGATCCTGAAGCGGCTACGGGTTCATTTATTCCAATCAAGGACGGCTACGGCTTTTTAAGCAGCAAAATGGGCGGTGTGGCCATCGCACACCATTACCGGGAGGCAAAGCGGCTGGACGGTGAGGTTTCTGGAGAAGAGCTAAATAGACTGAAAGCATCAGATGTGTTTCAGTTCGCGGAGGAGGGAGACAAGCTCGCCCAGGGCATTATACGGGAAGGCATCCTTCATATGGGGATGGCCATCGTCAATGCTGCAGCCCTTATCAATCCTGAAACGATCGTCATCGGCGGAGGCGTTGCTCAGTCGGGAAATTGGTTCCTCGGAAAAATAAAAAGCATGCTTGAAGAGTTTGTGCCGTGCCCGACCGAGGTTGTCCTTGCGGGATTAAAGGATCAATCCCCGCTCTATGGGGCGCTGGCTCTTTGTCAGCTCATGGATAAAGAGGAAAAGGTTCAGGCAGGAAATGGATGAAAGATGGAGGAAGAAAGAAAAATAAAAAATAGAAATGCGCCGTTTTAATGAAAACGGTGCCTGTTTCGTGTAATCTACTAACGTAGATGAGACAATGGACGAAATATTGTCAAGAAAGGAAATTACAATGAGCAAGGTAGCGATAATGACAGACAGCACGGCATATATACCGGAACACATCAGAAACGAAAAAAACATTGTAATGATTCCGCTCAACGTTATTTTTGGCAACGAATCGTATAAGGAAGAAGTGGAGCTTAACAAGGATGATTTTTACGGGATGGTTGGCAAGGGAGGAGCACTTCCTAAAACGTCACAGCCATCCATCGGCGAACTGGCAGACACGCTCGAACGATTGTCAAAGGAATATGATGAGGCGATCATGATCACCCTATCGAGCGGCATCAGCGGTACATACCAAAGCGCTCTAAGCGCCGCAGACATGGTCGAAGGCATCAAGTTCCATGTGTTTGATTCTGAGATCAGCTGCGCCCCGCAAGCCTTTTATACGTATAAAGCAGTCGATATGGCGAAGGAGGGAGCAAATGCAACGGAAATCATGGAGAAACTGAACTCTATTAAAGAGCGCGGCATTCCCGCCTATTTCGTAGTCGATGATCTCAACCACCTGCATCGCGGCGGACGTATGAACGCAGCCCAGCTTCTCGTCGGGAACCTTCTGCAGATCAAGCCTGTGCTTCATTTTCAGGATAAAAGAATAGTTCCTTTCGAAAAAATCCGTACGAAGAAAAAAGCGATCGCCCGTATTCATCAGCTCATGGAGCAATCGGTAAAGCCGGATGAGAGTTTCAAAGTCAGTGTGATCCATGCCCAACGTGAAGAGGAAGCGAAGGAAATCGCAGCCGATATTCAGGGGAGATATCCCAATGCTGATGTCTCTGTAGATTATTTTGGTCCTGTTATTGGGACCCACCTTGGCGAAGGATCGATCGGCATCACGTGGATGAAAAATTAAATAAAGGCTGTTTTCGTAACCTTTGTAGCTATTGGGAGTGGTTGATTTCCGTTACAGGCAGCTCGCTTTCCGCGGGGCGTGCGTTAAGCCCCACGGCGCAAGCGCCTTTGGGTCTTACCTGTCACGCTACCCCCGCAGGAGTCTCGCACCTTGCACTCCAATCAACTGGTCAATGAAGGTTTTTTAGAAAAATGTTCCCAAAGCAACAATCTTTTAGAAAAGAGCCTTTAGAAAAGAATCAAAGTCTAAATAAACATACGGAGGGATTTTATATGAAAATTCCTATTCAACAGGAGACGGCACCATGAGGTTCGTCTCTTTTTTTGTTGATGGAAAAAGTCTTGCGGTTCCTGAAGTGCTGAAGCCGCCAGATGTCAGTGCTGCGCCTGTTTCCTTTCACAAGCTTCAAGTCCTTGATACCCCCGATTTTAGTGAGGTATACCCCTTTTCTGCTGAACTACAAGCCTCTTTATCAGGCAAACTCCTCTTGTTTGAAGAACTTCCCTACTCGATTGATGTGATTCATGAGCATTATCTTAATGGCTGCTTAGCTTACGAAAAAGGAATTGAAGAAGCTGGCGGTTCGTTTATTTGCAAGCGTTGTGGGAATGATAAGCCGCGTTTGTTTTCGTCTTTTTCCTGTTTTCGGTGTAAGGAAAAGGAATGTGTATACTGCCGGAAGTGCCTTGTGATGGGGAGGGTGAGCCAATGTACCCCGCTTGTCCGCTGGTGCGTTCCTGAGGTGGAGTGGAAGGTGGATGAGGTTGCTTTGACGTGGACGGGTAAGTTGTCGGCTGCTCAGAGGAAGGCTTCGGATGAGTTGGTTTTCCGGGTTGGGGGTAAAGGCGAGTTGCTGATATGGGCGGTATGCGGTGCTGGGAAAACAGAGGTGCTTTTTCATGGTGTAGAGAAAGCGCTGAAGGCTGGACAGAGAGTTTGTTTGGCCACGCCAAGAACCGATGTTGTGCTCGAACTGCTCCCTCGGCTGCGCAAAGTGTTTCCTGGTATTACTTTGGCAGGTTTGTATGGAGGAAGTGAGGAAAAGCTGGAAGGTGCACAGCTTGTGGTTTCAACAACACACCAATTATATCGTTATCGGGATGCGTTTGATCTCGTGGTGGTTGATGAAGTGGACGCCTTTCCGTATTCGTATGACTCGTCCCTGGAGCATGCGGTTCACCAGGCAAAGAAGGAGGATGCTCTGCTTCTCTACTTAAGTGCAACCCCGGGAAGGAAGATGAAGAAAAGAACGGTGGCAGGAGGACTTCCGCATGTGAAGATTCCGCTTCGGTTTCATGGCTACCCACTGCCTGTTCCAAAGTTTGTATGGTGCAGGAATTGGAAGAAGAGATTGAAGAAAGGCAGATTGCCAAGCAACGTGATGCACTGGGTGGAGCATCGGTTGGGAGTAAAACGGCAGGGGTTTTTGTTTGTTCCCTCTGTTGTGGCTCTACATCAGGTGGCGGCATTATTGCAAGCAGTTTTCCCGTGTATTGAGGGTGTGCATGCGGAAGACCCTGATCGGCAAGAGAAGGTCATGAAGTTTCGGAAGGGCGATATATCCATATTGGTGACAACGACGATCCTCGAGCGCGGGGTTACAGTTCCCTATACGGATGTAGCAGTGCTCGGTGCAGAAGAGGATATTTTTACGGAGAGTGCACTCGTGCAGATTTCCGGTCGTGCCGGACGAAGCAAGGACGACCCGGCAGGAGAGGTTGTGTTTTTTCATTATGGAAAAACGAATGCGATGGTGGATGCTAAACGGCACATTGAAGGGATGAATCGGGAGGCAGGTTTATGAATTATTGCCTGTATTGTGATGAAGGCTTTTACGAGACGGTGAGCTGGAGCTTTGTGCTTGGCATTGCTGGTGAAATGCATTTTTGCGAGGAATGCAGCTCATCCTTTGAGAGAATTGGAGGGGAAATATGCGAGATCTGCGGACGTTCTTTTTCTTTATTTCCCGAGCAATATCGACAAGATAACCGCTGTAACGACTGTATACGTTGGGAAGAAGACGACAATTGGCGCGGTGTTCTTGTTAAGAACCGGTCATTGTATGTCTACAACGATTTTTTGAAGGAACTGATCAGCCGGCTGAAATATAGAGGTGATGCCGAGCTGGTGAAGGGGTTTAGGCAGGACCTTCAAAGCATCTTTCGGCACGAGTTTAAAGGATATGTAGTTGTACCTGTGCCATTGAGCCAGGAGCGGCATTATGAGCGGGGATTTAACCAGGCACAGTTGCTGGCGGAATTATTGGGTGTGGATGTCGTGCATGCACTGA
This sequence comes from Fictibacillus sp. B-59209, assembly GCF_036216745.1. Taxonomy (NCBI): domain Bacteria; kingdom Bacillati; phylum Bacillota; class Bacilli; order Caryophanales; family Fictibacillaceae; genus Fictibacillus; species Fictibacillus sp. B-59209. The sequence continues at coordinate 93,072 of NZ_JARMMC010000003.1, forward strand.
AAAGGGTCTTGCATGAAAAGAAGCAGAGTAAGAAGTCGAGACAGGAGCGGCTGGAGATGAAGGAAACGATTTTTGAGCATGCTAATAATAGTAAGCTGGTTTATGGGAAAAGCATTGTTCTAGTTGATGACGTTTATACAACGGGGGCGACGATCAGGCAGGCTGCAAGGGTGCTAAAGGAGGCAGATGCTGTGCAGGTTTCGTCCATGACACTCGGCCGTTAAGGAAGGTTTTCACTTTTTTTGTTTAGTTAGGATGAGGGTCTATCAACATTCCAATCTTCCTTCCGATAATTACGGTAGAGACATTAGAGGAGTGATCGGAATGGGAGAATTGAAAAATTGCCCAAGCTGTGGAAATTTGTATGTTCAGCACCTTCGTTCAGTATGTGATTCGTGCTACACGGAAGAAGAGCTGATGTTTGAAAAGGTGTTTCAGTATATGAGGAAGCGGGAGAACCGGCAGGCAACCTTGCTTGATGTTCATCAGCAAACAGGGGTGGATGAAGAGAAAATCACAAAGTTTATCCGCCAGGGCAGAATCCGTGTGGTCGGGTTCCCGAACTTTTATTATCCATGTGAAACATGTGAAGGGCCAACCCAGGAAGGGCGACTTTGCAGCTCATGTAAAAAGAAAATCATGGGTGATCTCAAAACCAATGAATTCGAAGCGCAAAAGAAGCTTGTTGATCTAGGAAGGTCTTACTATACCGATTAATCAAAAGTCCTATTTTTAGTGAATAGCTTCAGTCTTGTTATTTTAAACCGATATAAGAAATAGGAAATGCAGGAGCGATCCTGCTTAATAGAGGTGAATCCTATGAAGATCAATAGCTTTAATCATGTCAATATTAACCCTTACACTAAACGAAACCCACAATATTCCAAAAACGAGGAAAAGATGAAGCAGAGCGACGAAATTCAAATCTCAGCTGAAGCGAAAGAACTTCAATCATCACAGCAATTTTCAGTAAGCCGTCAGGATAAAATACATGAAATTAAAACCCAGATTGATTCCGGCCAGTACCAGCCAGACGCAAGAAAGGTCGCCCGGAAGTTCTATCAGTTCTGGAATAACTAGGAGGATCTCATGGCGCTAAAGGACATGAAATCTTTATTAAACGAGCTGCTCCACGTCCACCGTGAGCTCAACAGCATCGCTGAACAAAAAACAGCGATATTAAAAACAGGTGACGTAAAGGCGCTCGATGCCTTGATGCTTAAAGAGAACGAGCATGTGAAAACTCTGATGGAGCTTGAAGAAATGCGGAACAGAACAAGCGACGTTACGATGTCCGAACTGATTGAGCAGGCTGTGGCAAGTGAAAAGGAACAGCTTGAATCTCTTCAATATGAGCTTTCTAAAGAATACATGCTTTTGAAGGAACGCAACGAGCTGAACCAGCAGCTGATCCATCAGTCACTGCAGTTTGTGAACATGTCATTGAACATGTTCATGCCGGAGCCGGAAAAAGTAACATACAGCCGTCCGCAGGCAAAGGAATATGCGGGAGCAGGGAGCTTTTCTCTGTTTGATTCAAAAGCCTAGAACGGAGGAACATTCATGGTATCAACGTTTCACGGGTTAGAGACCGCCCGCCGCGGAATGACAACCCAGCAATATGCCCTTCAAGTGACCGGGCAGAACATCGCCAATGCCAACACAACCGGATATTCGCGCCAGCGCGTTAACTTTACCCAGACCGAGCCTTATCCGGCACCTGCCATGAACCGCCCGCAAGTCCCTGGACAGATGGGGACTGGGGTGCAGGCTGGTTCGATTCAACGAGTGAGGGAAAGTTTCCTTGACGTCCAGTTCCGCGGAGAAAACACAAAATCCGGATATTGGGGAGCCAGAAGCGAAGCTCTTGAGAAAATGGAAGATATCATGAATGAGCCAACCGATAACGGCTTATCGAAGACCCTTGATCAATTTTGGCAATCCCTGCAGGACCTTGCCACAAGTCCTCAGGACGAGGGAGCACGATCGGTCGTTCGCCAGCGCGGTGTTGCTGTAGCGGAAACCTTTAATTATCTATCAAACTCGTTATCCAGCATTCGTGATGACATCAAGAGCCAAGTGGATATCTCCGTCAAAGAGATCAACTCCATCGCTGAACAGATCAATAACCTCAACCAGCAGATCAGTGAGATTGAACCGCATGGCTATTTGCCGAATGATTTGTATGATGAAAGAGATAATCTCGTCGACCAGCTTTCACAGCTTGTGAATGTGAAAGTAACTAAATCGCAGAGCGGTTCAACAGGTTCGCCGCTTGCTGAAGGTAAATACACGATCGAGCTGATGGATTCGTCTGGAACTTCATTAGGGAAACTGGTAGATGGCACGAGCACTCCGCTCTCTTTTAAAACACTGTCAGTTAATGAGAGTAACGGTAATATTTCCGGTTTTTCATTAGGGGGTACAGCGTTTTCTACCACTTCAGTTGGAGGAAAGCTTGAAGGGATGACTTCCGCTTATAATAATGATTACCCAGCAATGCTTGATCAGCTGGACAATCTGGCGCTTGCTTTTGCGAAAGCATTTAATTCCGTTCATAACAGTGGCTGGAGTTTGAATGATATCAATAGTGGAACTCAAACACCACACGACTTTTTTGTGTTGGAGAATCCGGCAACCACAGCAAACGATCAAGTGAAGATCGATGGCTCCACACAAGCTAAGGGTGTGGCAAAGCTTCTTAAAATCTCATCTGAAATTACTAACGATCTAAAAAATATTGCGGCTGCTTCAAGCAAAGCAGCTGGGGATGGAAGCAACGCTTTAAACCTTTCTGCTGTAATGGACTCTACCAATCTAAAATCAAAGTTTGAAAGTGCGATTGGAAAAATGGCGGTCGATGCTCAGCAGGCGAACCGTATGGCTGCGAACTCGGACACACTCACACATTCCGTCGACCAGCGCCGTCAATCAGTAAGCGGCGTCTCACTGGACGAAGAGATGACTAATATGATTCAATTCCAGCATGCTTACAACGCATCTGCACGAATGATTACAATGGTTGATCAAATACTCGATAAAATTATTAACGGTATGGGTGTTGGAGGAAGGTAGGTGACAAATCATGCGCGTAACACAAGGCATGCTATCAGGAAATATGCTGCGTAACCTTAGCAGCAGCTATGCAAAAATGGGAGAATACCAGGATCAGCTTTCCACAGGAAAGAAGATTACGAGACCATCACAGGATCCGGTAGTCGCGATGAAAGGGATGGCCTATCGTACAAATTTGACAGAGGTAGAGCAGTTTAAACGTAACTTTGGAGAAGCTTATAACTGGGTGGAAAGCTCAGACGATGCTCTTGATAAAGCAACCAGTGCTTTACAGCGTATTCGTGAACTAACGGTTCAAGCATCCAACGGAACGTATGAAGATAATCAAAAAGCGGCTATTGGAGCAGAAATTAAGCAGCTAAAAGAGCACTTAGTTACCATTGCTAATACACAGGTTGCAGGAAAGTATATCTTTAATGGAAATGATACGACGAATGCCCCGGTTACGATAGTAAATGGTGAAGTCACCCAAGTGTCGAAAAACAGTAATGATGTAAAAATCGAACTCTCCAAAGGCATCCAGCTCGGTGTCAATGTGAAAGGATCAGACATTTTTACAACCGGTACTAATCCTGGAGATGGTTTGTTCAGTGACCTTTCTGCATTAGAAAAAGCCTTGGACTCTCAAACCACACCGACAGGCTATACGAAAGAAATCGGTAACTTCCTTGGATTGCTTGATGGGCATATCAATAAAATCGTCTCTCAAAGAGCGGAACTTGGTGCGAAAAACAACCGTCTTGAACTGATGGAAGATCGGGTGGATGAACAGGAAGTCATCGCGAACCGCATCCTATCTGACAATGAAGATGCTGACGTGGAGCGTGTCATCACTGACATGAAATCTCAGGAAAGCGTTCTTCGGGCGGCCATGGGAGTGGGCTCCCGTATTATTCAGCCGTCATTATTGGACTTTTTACGTTAAAATGGAGCTATCCAATGTGATAGCTCTATCCTTTTAGGGGGAATTATAATGAGCGTTCCTCAGCTTAGAATGGAATCCACAAAAGGGCAAATCGGAATAACGACCATCCAGCCGGTACAGGAACTTGAACAGCAGCCGGCTGATCTTGAAATTCAGCAGCCGAAAGCTGACCTAAGTATTGAAACCACACCAGGAAAATTGACTATTGACCAGTCACAGGCTAGGGCAGATATGGATTTAAAATCCATCGGCAGGAGAATTGAAGAGTTTGCTCAAAAAGGTTACAGCGACTGGCTCGATGGATTAGCACGTATGGCTCAGCAGGGTGATGAGCTGATGCGAATTGAAAATGGCGGCCAGCCAATTGCTGATCAGGCTAAGGAAAATGGAGAGGATCCAATTCTGGAATTCAACATTGGGTTTGTTCCGTCTCCTTTTAGTGTAAAAACAAACTATGACCCAGCAAAGGTTAATATTGACTGGCGGGTTAACAAACCAATCATTGAAGCAAGGATTAACAGACCTCGCCACAGCTATAAACCTGGTGAGGTGCATATTGATATGAGGAAACGGCCTTCCTTAACTATTGATGTGGCTGGCCAGGAGATCGACCAAAAAAAGTAAAGTGGTGAAAACATGGAACTGAAAACCAAATTTCATGGTGATATAGAAGTTGAGCAAGAAGATGTTATAACATTTGAGCATGGTATCCCAGGGTTTGAAGAGGAAAGAGAATTTGTTATTCTTCCATTTGAAGACACGCCTTTTTCTGTCATGCAGTCTGTATCTACATCGGGACTAGCTTTTGTAACAGCTGACCCCTTTATGCACTTTTCAGGATATGATTTAACATTGCCTGAATCGGTTGTGAATGAATTGGAAATTAAAGAACAACAGGATGTTTTCGTCCAAGTTATTGTAACGTTACGAGACGAATTAAAAGAATCGACGGCCAACTTGCAGGCACCCTTAATTATTAACAAGGTAAAGAGTCTCGGAAAACAAGTTGTGCTTAATGATAACCAGTATACATCAAGGCATCTTATCTTCACAAAAGTGGCTGAAGAGCGAGGTGTGTAAAATATGCTTGTACTAACACGTAAAACTAAAGAAGCGATACAGATTGGTGACAATATTGAAATTACCATTCTTGGGGTTGAAGGTGACCAAGTAAAGCTCGGAATAAATGCACCCAGACAAGTGGAAATCCTCCGCAAGGAAATCTATCTCTCAATCAAGCAGGAAAACAGTGATGCTGCGAACACCTCTCTAAGCTTGATGGATCAATTAAAAAAGATAAAAAAATAAAATTATGCTATAAACATTTCAAATCAAAAGACGATATTAGTGGTGAGCAAACAATCAAGATGTTTGACGGCCGCAATCGTCTTTTTTGTTTGATAACATGACCAACCACAAGGATGTGGGCGGGACACATTTCAAGGAGGAAATTTATAATGAGAATTAATCACAACATCGCGGCACTTAATACGTACCGTCAATTAAACAGTGCAAGTACTGCACAAAGTAAATCAATGGAGAAATTGTCTTCTGGTCTTCGAATCAACCGTGCTGGTGACGATGCAGCTGGACTAGCAATCTCGGAAAAAATGCGTGGCCAAATTCGTGGATTAGATCAAGCTTCTCGTAACTCTCAAGATGGTATTTCAATGATCCAAACCGCAGAAGGAGCTTTGAACGAAACTCATGATATTCTTCAAAGAATGAGGGAATTATCAGTACAAGCAGCAAATGATACAAATACTTCTGATGATCGAAAAGAAATTCAAAAAGAAGTGAATCAATTGACATCTGAAGTAAATCGAATTGGTAATACAACTGAGTTTAATACTCAAAAATTATTAAATGGTAACAAAGTCGGGGCCGCTTCAGATGGTTCAATTGCAGGAACAGTTACTGGTTCAAGTACAGTAGCTACAGCAGGTGCTCCAGATGCGGGTTCCTTTAAATTTACTGTTGATGGGGGAACCACAAAGACTGCAACAATTGCTAGTGGTGACGATTTATCGGCAGTTATTGGAAAAATAAATGCTGCAGCAGGTTCCACAATTGCTTCTGATGATGGAACTGGAAAGTTAAAGTTAACATCAACAACAACAGGGACATCTTCTTCTATTAATATTGATGGAACTTCAACAGCAGGAACTTTAACGTATCTTGGTTTATCAGGTGGTAATAACTCAGGTTCAGCAACAGGAGGAACAGTAAAAGATGGAGCAGCTTCTCTTCAAATTGGTGCTAACCAATCACAACAATTTACTGTAACTATTAATGATATGCGAGCTGCAGCTTTAGGAATAGCTGGTACAGCTTCAGGAAGCGCTGTAGGAGTTGATACAGGGGTAGTAGGTGCTACATTTACTGCCTCAGGTTCAGCAAATGATTTAACTGATTATACAAATTCTACAGAACATGGTTTAGATGTTTCTGATGCTACAAAGGCTTCAGCTGCAACAAAAGTACTTGATCAAGCAATTAAAACAGTGTCTGCAGAACGTTCAAAACTTGGTGCTTACCAAAATCGCTTAGAACACACTATTAACAACTTGAATACTTCTAGCGAAAATTTAACAGCTGCTGAGTCTCGTGTAAGGGATGTTGACATGGCAAAAGAAATGATGAACCAAACAAAGAACTCTATTCTTTCTCAAGCAGCACAAGCAATGCTGGCTCAATCGAATCAAATGCCTCAAGGTGTTTTACAACTCTTGAAGTAATGATTAGAAGGGCGTCTAGTTTGGTAACGAGCTAGATCATTACTGGGTGAATTGCTGGAACTTCCTAAAGCTTTCTCAACCACAGCGTAACTGGAAACAGTAGGCGTGACGGTTTGAAAATGAGAAGGATGAACAATGGATAATCAGCAGCCAAGCTCCTGTCTCGAAAGAGTGGAGAAGGTTCAACGACTAGAATGTACTGTCTAAGGCTAACGCTATGACAATGAGATTCGTAGGGTGAGAAATCATTCGAAGTGCCCAGCCCCTTATATGTTAAGGGTGAAGATATAGTCTATTCTGTAGCTGAAAAGCACAGCGGCAAAGCAAGCCAACCAACAACCACAAGGAGTTCTTCAACTTCTTCGTTAATCTTATTGATGGTCATCTCACAGGAGGTGGCCATTTTTTCTTAATTCACTGAGCTTATAAACTACTGACCAATAAGATCTTCCTATCGCATCCGCAATAAATTGATCGGTTTTCTTTTGTTGTTTAAGAGTGATCATCCTCTCCACCTCAATGTTGGAGTAATTTTTGTTTCTATATGAACAGGATGCCACAATTACATATTCAGGGTCTATTATCTTGTATTTGTTCTTCTCTAAGGAAAACCTGTACTCCCAGTCTGTCTTATATCGCATAGATTCACAGGTTTTTGTAACAGGACTGATTGTACTTAGAAAATTCAAGGTATCATCTATTTTAGAACTTTTAAGAATGTATCCTAAACCATCTTTTCTTTTACTCAGTCGAAGATTTAAATTTAACTGGTCATATAATATATTGCTGAAACGCACTAATTCCTGATAGCTGTAGCATTGTAAATAAAGAGCAATATGAGGAGACAAGCATACGCTTTTTTGTTTAGTATTTATTCGTTTTGATAAACATAGTGAACCATCATCCATATATAAAACAGCAAGAATTGTCAAAAGATCACAATATGGAAAGAGCTCAAAAGGAATTTGTTTTTTACCGGCATTATTATAAAAGTAGGGATAGAGTTCAGTAAAAAGCTGTAACGAACGTGAACGAAGAGTATGGGTTTTAATCGTTATATAAAACAGCTGAGGAACGGCGTGCTGTTTCCATTCTCTATACTTTAGTTGTGCAACGCCGAAATGCTCTCTGTAACTATGATTTTTTCTTCTAGAGTTTTTATAGATTTTCGTAATTTCCCCATCTCCCAGAATACTTCCGACTATTAAACTCCGTGTATACATATCCAACTTTAGAAATTGGTTCATACAACCACCTCTACTAAATTCATACTGGTTTCTTATATAATAAAAGGGAAACTGGTCGAGTAACATAAAGAGCAAATTATGCTAAGTTAAAACTTTTGTTTGTCGGAATTTTGTTGTCAGGCTGTTCTGCTGACAAAAAAAGTGAGACGGTAAAAAGTAAGCCTGTTTCAGCATTTGAGGAAGAGAAGAAAGAGAAGCTCGGCAAGGATACCAATGTGACTGGAGAAAATGCTAAGCCACAAAGAGCAAAGGTGGATTGGCTGAAAAGGACTATTGAACCGTTGCTGAAGTTGTAAAGAATGATAGCAAGCATTAGAAAATTCGGGGATTGACGCAAAACCTTTTGTACCAAAAATATGGAAAAGATGTTAGAAGAAATGATAGGGAGTATAGCTACCACCAGTATACAATAAACCATTTTAAAAGAGAGCTAAAAATAGCTTTCTTTTTTATTTTTTTGCTAAATTTTGGAGTTTTTGTACCGATAAAAATACTAGGTCTATTTTCTTAGATGGTTTGTTAAACAAAGTGCATTAATATTGTACTTAATATTACAAGCCATCAAAATATTTAAGAAGGAGTTAATTACATATGGGTACCAAACAAAATAAAAGGTTATTAGCAAGTGCATTAGTTGCAGGAAGTATCGTATTTCCTGCATTGCAATCTCCTGTTCATGCAGAAGGACCATCCTACATTGAAGTGGAAAATAATGTAGGAACAAATGATACAGTAACTTTTAAAAATACAAAGGCAAAAGATACTGTAAAAGTCTATAATGCGGATGGAAGCATTTTGTTAGGAAAAGGTGTTTCATCTTCAAAAGGTGGAGACTTAACGATTAAATTAAAGGATCAGTTTACTGAGCCCACTATTCAAGTGACCTTAACCAATTACAACAAGAAAGAAAGTGAAATGGTTGAAGTTGAAGTACCGGATGAAACAATAACCGATGCATTATCTTCAGATGACTTAGCTGTTAATAATAACGTCGGTACTTCAGATACTGTATCGGTCAAGGAAGTCAAAGCGAAGGATACAGTAAAAGTGTATAATGCCTCTGGTGAAACCTTACTTGGATCAGCAAAGGCAACAAAAACCGGATCGTTAACGGTTAAACTAAAGTCCCAGTTAACAGAAGGTTATGTACAAGTCAGTTTGAGTACATACAACAGTCTTGAAAGTGAAAAAACGGATGTAGAAGTACCAGACGAAATGATAACCGATGCTTTATTACCGGCTAATATTGTTGTTAATAACAATACAGGGGCGCCAGATACAGTTGCCGTTAATAACCTTTTTGCCAAAGATATTGTGAAAGTATATGATGCATCGGGTGAAAATCTGTTGGGGACAGCAAAAGCCACAAAAAATGGGGGTGTAATTGTTAAGCTTAAGGCTCCTTTAGCTGAGGATACCATTCAGCTGAGTGTCACTAGCTTTGGTAAGCTTGAAAGTGAAAAAGTTGAGGCTTCAGTATCAGGCGATTTTATATCTCAAATGGTACCTACAGACATGGTTATTGTAAACAATAACGTAAATGTTGCAGATACTGTACTTGTTCAGGGAGTTGCAGCAAAAGATGTTATAAAAGTATACGACGCTTCCGGTGAAATCATGCTTGGTACAGCAAAGGCATCAAAAGCTGGCGATGTAATTGTAAAATTAAAAACACAGTTAGCGGAAGACACAATTCAAGTGACGTTGACAAGCTATTACAGCTTAGAGAGTGAGCAGGTCGAAGTTGAAGTACCAGAAGAAGAAACAACAGAACTTCCATTAAACTAATCTCAAAAAGAATCCTAGCAAATGCTAGGGTTCTTTTTTGATTTCATCTTGATTTTTAGAGATGTTTACCGATAAAACTAGTAGATCAATTTTTTCATTTCAGGAGAGATTATTGTGGAATTAACTCGTATCACTTCATCTGTAGCTCCAAATACACAAATAGATCCAGCAGAAAAAGTCAGTGAATTCCCAACGGACAGGCAATCAAAAAGTGAAAGCTCACCGAACCCAAAAGAATTGAAGGAAATGGTGAAAGGAATCAATGATTTGTTAATTCCGGCTCACACTTCCTCCAAGTTTGTGCTTCATGAAAAATTACATGATTATTACGTTCAAATTATTGATGATAAAACACAGGAAGTGATCAAAGAGCTTCCTTCCAAAAAGTTTCTGGACATGTATGCTTCCATGCTAGATTTTGTAGGATTGTTTATTGATAAAAAAATTTAATGAGAGGTGATGTGAATGAGTACATTGCGCATTAGCGGACTTGCCAGTGGGATGGATGTAGATTCCATGGTCAAGGAGATGATGAAAGCTCAGCGGGTGCCGATGGATAAGCTGAATCAGAAAAAGCAAATACTGGAGTGGCAAAGAGATGACTACCGTTCGATGAATACCTTGCTATCCGGTTTGAAGGATTTGTCTTTTTCTATGAAGTTAACCTCTTCTTACCGTTCAAGAACGGTTACTTCTTCAGATGAAAGCCGTATTACAGCCACAGCAAGTTCGTCAGCAAGCCTGACTTCGTATAATATCTCTTCTGTAGATAAACTAGCAAGTGCCGCAACAAAGGTAAACGCTGGAGCATTATCTAAATCAGCGACTGATAAAATAGATGCCGATTCCGGACTTTACGATCAAATGACCAAGTTTGCAAGTTACGTAGACAATACAAGCACTGGCTTTAATTGGAAGAAGGGTAGTATAGAAAAAGAATCAAAAACAATTGAATCGGCAACGGATACGATTCAATTAAAACAGGCGAATTTAGATAACAATTTGCTGTTAAGTTCGAGCGTTAAAGTCAATGGAAAGGATTATCAAGTAGTTAGTTCATTTACTGATCCTAAATTGCCCGGACAAGTCATTGTAGGTGCAGACGGTAAGCTGAACTTCAGTGAGCAACTTACAGCGGGCAGTTCCGTATCTGTCACATATTTTACACCTGATCACACGGACGTCATTACCGTCCCAGGAGGAATCAAAGATTTTCAACTCACCAAAACTTCCATTGCCTCAGGATCATTAACTTCCGTTTCAGTAAAAACTTCTTCTGGGAGTATTGATAACTATACAGTTGTCACCGATAAAACTCAGCTTACAAGCGGAACAAAAAACGTTTATGTCGATGAGAAAACAGGTCTTCTATCATTTGCGGATACTATTGAAAAGGGTGCCGAGGTATCTGCTACCTATAAAGAAAACTATTTTACATTTGGCCTTCAATCCTACGATACGAATGGGAAAGCAGTTAATCAGACGTTCGCTATTAATGGTTCTACTTCTTTAAATAGTGTCATTAACCAAATTAATTCATCAAGTGTTGGGATATCTGCCTTTTATGATACACAGACGGATCGTATGACCCTTACAAGGTCGCAAACAGGAAACTTTAATCCAACTGGCAATGAAATTCATACCTCGGGAGATTTTTTAACATGGGCTGCACGATTTGATGGTACGGTCACTGAGAGTGGCGGAGATAATGCTGTTCTAACGATAAACGGCCTTAAAACGGAGCGGAATTCTAATGCGTTTGCAATGAACGGTGTAACGTTTAATTTAAAACAGACATTCAATACCGGTTCAGTTTCACTGGCAGTTGGAAACAACTCAGACGATGTCATCAAAAACATAAAAGCCTTCGTCGATAAATACAATGAAACCATCTCTAAGGTTAAAGATAAAATTTCAGAAGAGCGTTATCGTAAATACGATCCATTATCAGATGAACAGCGATCAGCCATGACTGATAAGCAAGCTGAGCTTTGGGATGAAAAAGCGAAAAGCGGTTTGATCAAGAGTGATCCAGTGCTTTCCTCAGCTTTAAATGAAATGCGCCAAAACATGTTTGCAACCGTAACGGATAGTTCCATCAACCCAAATTATAATCAGCTTGCCAAAATAGGAATAACGACTTCGAGTAATTATTTAGAAGGTGGAAAGCTCGTTCTTGATGAGGCGAAACTGAAAAAAGCGATTGAAGATGATCCAGCGTCTGTTGAAAAACTCTTTACCAATACGAGCAGCATCAGCAGCGAGAACGGGCTCATGCAAAAACTATACGACACTTTAAACAAGACTATGAATAGTGTTAAGGATAAAGCAGGTAATTCGCTACTGGTAAACAGCCAGTTTGTGATCGGGAAAGAGCTGAATGATCTTGATACGCGCATTGATGCTTTTAATGAACGTTTGACCCAAGTTGAAGATCGTTACTATAGCCAATTTACCGCGATGGAACAAGCCATTCAGCGGTCCAACCAGCAGAGCACCTACCTGTCCCAGTATTTCAGCAAGTAACAAGCAATACAATAAGGGAGTGACATGATGTCTTTACCAAACCCGTATCAGTCGTACCAGAATAACTCGGTTCAGACGGCATCGCCCGGAGAACTGACATTGATGCTGTATAATGGCTGTCTGAAGTTTATTACTCAGGCGAAGCAAGCCATACAAAATAAAAATCTTCAAGAGAAAAACACTAACTGTTTGAAGGCTCAAAAGATCATCCAGGAGCTCATGGTAACACTGAACATGGATGCTCCGGTTTCACAGACACTCATGCCGATGTACGACTATCTAAACCGCCGCTTGATTGAGGCAAACATTCAGGGCAGTGTTGAAATCTTGGATGAGGTGGAGAGCTTTGTGGCGGAATTCCGTGATACGTGGAAGGAAGTTATCCAGATCAACCGCCGTCAGCAATATGGTCAGGGAGGAAGAGTATAAGATGGGAGCGGTCAGCGTTTTACTTGAGATCACACATAACTTGCACGGTCACGTGGCGAGTGGTCTTCCAAAAGAAGAGCGCGAACCCTACATTGAGCGGTTGAATGAGCTGTTGGATCAGCGGGAATCGCTGCTGGGCGAAATTCCTGTTACTTTTACTGATGAAGAGAAGCGTATGGGGCTTGTCATTCTTCAGTTGAACGAAGTTGTTCAGCCTCTGCTCGACCGTCAGCTCGCAGAAATTAAGCGTGACATTACTTTGATGAACCAAAAGAAAACCCACTCCGCACAGTACGCTAATCCCTATGCGGCAGTTTCGAGTGACGGCATGTTTTTTGATAAAAAGAACTAATGAACTCTGGCTTATGTGAGCCGGAGTTTTTTTCTTTGCCATAAAAAAACAACGGCCGCTAAACCGTTGCTCTCTAATCCTTCTATTATTCTAGTTCACTGCACTTTCCACAAGCTTCGCATAGGCGGAAGCGCCTTTTGGCTTGAGATGGACGCCGTCATTATAAAAGTACGAGGTTTGTCCATCACTCGCCTGGTTCCAGTTCACAAGCTTGGTATGAGGATGTGTAGAAGCCACTTCCGCGAGCGTCCGGTTCACTTGCTTTTCCCACGAACGGGGAACCTGGCTGTTGATCAGTACGATTTCTTTGTCTTTACCAACTTTATCGAGTACGTTTACGAGCTGGTCTTTTGAGAAGGGGCCGTTCGTTCCAAGTCCGATGACGACTGTGTGTCCCAGGCTTCCGTTTGCCTTCATGTGATCGATGACATCTGAAGCATCCTTCAACTGGCGGCCGATCTTGGCGTCAACCGTTGCCTTGGGGAATTTTTCTTTGATATAAGGGGCCACGTTCACCATGACCGAGTCACCGATCACTGAAATTCGTTCGTCCGCCGGTTTAGGCGGCGAGACAGGTGCTGGTTTTGGATCAGGCTTTTGATCAGAATCCGGTTTTGGCTTTTCTTCCGGTTTTGGTTGTACTTGCTTCGGTTTCTCTTTCGGTTTTACAGGCTCAGGATGCATGATGGCCTGCTCGGCTTTCTTTTTCTGTCCGGCTTCAAGCTTGTGAAGCTCCGGGATGACAACCGTGAAAAAGATGACGACGATCACTGCTGCTGAGCAGCCAAGGATCGACTTTTGCACGAGTGTCGCACGTTTCCAGGAATGTGCCGTCATGTTCAGTTTCGCTCTCCATCGTTTCAATACTCCTTGACGGATAGGCTCCTCAATAAAGTGCCAGGACAGCGTGGCCAGAATAAGGATTAATGCAAACTGAGCGATTCTGAGCCATGCGGATGGATGGGCGTTTTCCTGTGCAGGGTTGGTGAAAACGATGACTGGAAAATGCCATAAATAGATGCCGTACGACCGGACACCAATCCAGCGAAGCGGCTTCCATCCCATGGCCATGCCGAGCCGGCTGGACGGATGGGCAAGCGCCGCCACGACAAATAAGGTGAAAATCGACAGAATGACCATACCGCCGCGATATAAGAAGCTATCAAATTGGCTGGTGAATCCGATTAAGAGCAAAATCCCAAAGAGACTGAGCGTTCCAACAATATCGAGTGCTTTTCGCTGTTCCTTCGGCAGACGAGTGGACAGCTTTCGGCTTGGCCAAATGATCGCAAGTCCGGCTCCGATCAGCAGGGAAAAAGCTCTCGTGTCTGTTCCGTAATATACCCGGCTTGGATCTACTCCCGGTGTGTAAATCATAGCCATCGCAATGGCGGAAAGGATAGCTGCAACGAGTATGCTCCCGAGAATCAATCTATTATTTTTTATGTAACGCAGGCCGAGTAACAGCACGAGCGGCCATATAAGATAGAACTGTTCCTCCACCGCCAGCGACCATAAATGGTTGAGCGGAGAGGGAGGACCGAACTGCGCGAAATAAGACACTTTGTGAAAAATTAGCCACCAGTTGCTTACGTACGTAAGGACAGATAGAACATTGCCCCAGAGGTCCAGTAAAAACGATCGTTCAAAAAGAAGGACCCAAAGAATGACAAGAGCCAGCATGGACAGTAAAGCCGGCAGGAGTCTGCGTGCCCGTCTGATCCAGAACTGTTTAAAGTCGATTTTTCCGGTTCGATGGTATTCCGCTATGATTAAATCTGTGATCAGGTAGCCGGATAGAACGAAAAAGATGCCCACGCCCAATAATCCGCCAGGTGCCCATCCAAGATTTAAGTGATAAGCGATGACTGCGAGAACAGCGAACGCTCTCAGCCCGTCAATCCCGGGCATATACCGCTTGTTTTTCTGGGTAGGTTCAGGCATCCAGCTCCCCCCTTACCCTGAAATTTTTCTTCTTATTATATTGTAACGTTGCCGCCTCATAACCCGCAGTGAATTCTTGCTGCTGGCAGCATGCGATGTAAAACATGGTCGTTCTCCCTTCGCATAAAGCAGATCTTTTTATCTCCCATAATAGTTTAGTGGTTTTCAAGGGTATTGGAAACAAAACAATTCTACTATTTTCGACAAATTTTTATGTTAAAAAATCCCTGATGACGGGGGAATTTAGCCTAGAGTCTACTATAGTGCAATTGGATTTGCCGAATCAAGGAATAAATGGCTAATGAGGCGGGAATAGGAAATATGTCGCAGTGGAACGGGGATAAAAGACTGAGTAATTACCTGATTTTAGTAAAAACGGCTAGTACCTCTGCCCGTGTGCCTTCTTTACAATAGGAAGAGAGAGAATAAGCAGGCGGTGATCGAATGTTTTTTGACAAGCAAAAATACAGAATGCAGGCGGATATGCTGGATTGGTAATCCGGCAAGGTATCGGAGTCGTTGCATAAGCTGGATCGACTCGGACGAGACCGCGCACACGTATTGACCAAAGCTCAAGACTGGGAAAGCAAAAGCAAAGCGAGCTATAAGCAGATCATGTCAGAAGCAGCAAGTACCCACTTTTCGTCAGCAAGTACTGGGGAACAATTGAAGGATGCGTTGAAAAGAGAAGCGACTAGGCTTAGGGAAAAGGCGAACGATATCGAGAGGCAGCAAAAGCTGGATGAGTCAAATAAGCGTTAAGCCGGATGAACTGGAAGCGCTGGCCTCGGATATCGATAAACTGGAGAGCCAGTGCAGTGAGATTAAAGGTGCGTTAAAATGGGATTATCTCGCTCTCCATGCGGCCTGCCTGGGAATGTGATAACGGTTGAATAGGAACCAATTATTAGAGGCTTGTGACGAGCTAAATATTAAGATAAAAATTAATCCCGATAACATCTTACAAATAAAAGGAGACTATGAGGCCTATAGTCAAATTGAAAATATAAATGGTATTTGGGAGTATTCAGTCATTAATTTTGAAAGGCGGACACCTCCAAAGAAAACTAATGTAAAAGTTTTTTCGGATGAAGAGTCTGCAATTACACATTTTTTTATAAATGTTTTAAAAGAAGCGTATTTCTATGAGGTATTTCCACCTAATAATCCAGCTCACGATGTGAAAAGTACTCAAGAATTAAAAGATCTTTTTGATGATATAGGGATTAAGGAAAGGCTATACAGTTTTAGAGATGTAGAACCTCAGCAAATATATGGTGAGATGGACAAAAATCAAACCTTAATAATTAGTTATATTAACGAAAATAAGCAGAAGCAATTTACTACTATGCCTTTGCCGCTTGAAAGAGGATTTTTTGTTATGTATAGACTTACTCATTTCTTGCATATTTTAAAGATGGTCGAAGAGAAACTAAAAGAAGACAACATATTAAATACTAGTTTTAATGATCAAGATATTGAAACTTTTATTAAATAATTTTTCGAACGGGGCTGTCCAAGANNTCTCGCATCTTCCACTTCAATTAACTTTTCATTGAAGTTTTTTCAAGCCAAAAATGGGCTGCCTGAAGGTCAATTTTCGACTTTCTGGACAGCCCCTTTTTATATTTGTTTAAACAGAAAGGATTACTTAAATGGGTTGTTTAGGTTCAACGGGAAGGTACGAGAATTATAAACCTAAGAATCCAAGCTTTAGAGGGCTTCCTTCTAAAGCTCATTTTTTGTAGATATGTCTGCAATAAGCACCCTTTTATTTCCAAAAGTGATGTATAATGTGGTTGATACATAGAATGAATAAATGTTCATCTGTTGGTTTTTAGCAATAACGATGCAAAAGCGGGGTGTCGCATGAAGGGTCAAGAATTGATCAAGGACTTGTTTGACCTGAAGGAAAAGGGATATTTGAAATACGAAGATTACTTAAGAGTGGTTGAAGGGATCAACCGCTATGAAAAAGACCAGAGAAGAATTGAAGAAGGAAAGGAACCGTATATACAGGCAACATCCGGACCAAAGCGCTCGGAGGAACCACAACAGTTTGAGAGGGAACAGCCGATCATCACCAGCACGGTGCCAGCGGCTCAGGATCAGCCTGTACCGAAGCTGAGGCCAGTGACTCAACCAGCCCCCAAGCCGGCACTGACCGCTGAACAAAAGCGGGAGCGGAACTTGACGCTGCTCATGACAGCGGGTGTCGTGCTTCTTCTGCTTGGCGGGCTTACCCTTGCAACGAGCAACTGGGACGTATTCAGTTCTCTGGCGAAAACCTTGCTTGTAGGCGGAATCGCCGCTCTATTCGGAGGGCTCGGTGCATTGTCACAGCGGGTGCTTTACATCAGGAAGACAGCATTTGCGTTCTTTGTGTTGTTTGCGCTATTCGTGCCGATCACCATTCTGTCGGCAGGATATTTTGAGCTGTTTGGCAGCTGGCTGAGTTTTTCGGGGGACGGTAAATATGTGCTGGGGGCGGTAACCAGTCTGATCTGTCTGCCGATTTATTGGATGTTCACGAAGTCGTTTTCATCCAAATTGTTCGCCTGGTTTACGCTGATTGCTTCAGCTATCGGCTATGCGTTTGTTCTTTTGGCATTCGGCATTGAGAAGAACGCGTTCTATTTTGCATATGCACTCGGAAATGCGGGTTACATCTATCTTTTTCATGTACGAAAAGCGAAGGAGGCAGACATTTCTCAAAAGGTCTTGCCCATCTTTATTCAAAGCAATCTGATCTTATCCACGTTATTCATTATCATTTCGTTTGAACAGCCGCTTTCTCAGAGCTTTAACCTGATATTGACCGCTGTTCTGTATTTGGCGATGAGAATGGTCAACAAACGGGTGGAGTATGAGCTCTTGTTTATGGCTTTTGTTTCGTATGGCCTCTATCAGCTCGTTGAACAAGCGGCTGGTGCCGGCCTGAGCCTGGTACTCATTCCAATTGTGCCAGTGGTGCTTCTCGCTGTTGCCCGCTATTCGAAGGGCAATTTGAAAAAGTACTACCAGATCGCCAACGGGGCTGTCTCTGCTCTTGCGTTTTTACTCGTTACGGGAAAAGGGCTGATGCTTTCAAGCGGCGAGGGAAGCGTGTGGATGTTTCTGGGGTATCTCGTGATTGCCGGTAACTTTGTTTACTTAAGCTATAACACGGCTTTCCGCCTCTTTACGTATCTTGCGCCTTTTTACATTTTCAGCGCTGCGCTGGAGGTGTATCATCTCACAAGCCCGTCCAGCATAAAGTATTGGCCGCTTGCTATCGGAATATCCGGGCTGGTTGCGTATGTAATCGGCCAGTTCATTGTGCCGATCCGTCGTTCCAGCCTTTATGTTGCCGGAGCGTTCCTGATGGCTGGTTTCGGATTGACGCTGCTGATTCCTGAGTATTGGCAGACAGTGGTTCTCGCCCTTCTGCTGACAGGACTAGGGGCCAGACATTATTTGACCGAGCAGGGCATCTCCCAAAAAGTATTTGGTGCAGGTGTCTCGGTCTTCCTGTTCTTTGCGGGCTTTTCAATGGGAATGGCGCTTATTCCTGACCCAGATCGTGCGCTCGCGATTGGAATAGGAACAATACTTCTGGCTGCACTGTATTATTGGAAAAAAACAGACCGCATTCTCGGTCAATACGCATTGATCGGTGCGATGTTCGTTTCTCTTATCAGTTTTCTTGTCTCCTTTGACACGGAAGCCGACTGGATCCGTCTCGTCTGCAGTTTGCTGTTTAGTTTTATGATGTTCGTGGGGACGCGGTATTTTAAACAGAGTGTCGGTTATGGAGTGGTGCAGGCAGGATTGTTCTTTGTTTTTTATGCGCTGCTTCACTTGACGGCAGATCCGCTGAGCGAACGGCTCACACTGATCACGATTGCCGCTCTCCTTTTTGTTTCCTATGAAGTGTTAAAGCGGGTGGAACGCCAAAGCCATCTGCCTGCGCTGGTTGTCGGCCAAGCGGCTCTTCTGTACGCGGTATTCTATAACTTTATTACTTCGGGTGAAACGCTGCCGTATCTCTTGCTGACGGTTTTGTATGGGTTATATGTATGGCGTTCCGTGTTTGAAGCGGAGAGAAAATACAGTCTTTACGCTGGACTGACCGTTTTATCCGCGGCATTCGGTTTCATGGTCAACGAATGGTTTCCTAACGAGAACCGTCTCGTCTACAGCCTGTTGCTGCTGGCTGCTTATTTTGTTCTTTCAGAAGCCTGGAAGGAACGGCTTAGATGGTATATCGTTCCGTTCTCCATTCTGGTGATGGCCGAATACCTGGCTGATTCCTATTACAGCGGAGACGTAATCTCTCTTTGGTTCTATATCGGTGTCATCTTTGTGTTCATGGCGTTTTTCCACTCACTAAAAGGGTATTGGAGAACGGCTGCAGCCTTTCCGTTGATTTTTTTCTGGCTCGGGATGGCCGATTTGATGGATATTTACAGTCTTTCTTCTCCACTCCGTGCGGTCGTGTGGTATGCGATCGGTATTCTGTTTACCGCAATCGGAATCTTTTTATATGAAAAGCTGTATCATCACGAGAATGAGGAAAAAGTTGATTTTTACGGAATAGCGGGGCTGGTCTATGTATGGACCGGCTGCATGCAGGCTGTGGAATGGGTATTTATCGCAGGATTCACCCTGATTGCGATATTGCTGTATCAGCATTCAAGACGGATCAATGAGGTTCCCATCGCACAAAAAGTGCTTCAAACGCTGTCGCTGCTCGTTTGTCTGTTAACCTACTATACGATCATCGACATGATTGATTTCCCTGAGTATCTCATGACAGAGCTGTATGTCTTGCCTTGGATCCTGATCAGTTATCTGCTGACGCGAAAGACGTGGAATCTGAGCGAAAAGGTGATCATGTATGTTCAATACAGCTTGATCGGCGTCATCTCATTGATTCTTATGATTGATGCGATGTACAGCTATAAAATTATCGATGCGATTATTCTCGGTACACTGGCTGTTATCGCTATCCTCTATGGCTTTGTTTCCAAACAAAAAAGCTACTTTTTCAGCGGTTTGATCGTGCTGCTGGTCAATGTACTCGTGCAGACCCGGCCATACTGGGGCAACATGCCGTGGTGGGTGTACCTGTTGATCGCAGGAATCCTGCTGATCGGGTTTGCCGGCTATAATGAATTTAAAAAACAGAAGGGCATTGAGTCTCCATCGCTGAAAGAACAGCTCCTCCAAAAATGGGGCACGTGGTTCGGGGCCTGGAAGTAAAATAGCGAAAGGACAGTTCCTCTTATAGGAGCTGTCTTTTTTGGGGTGTTTGTGGAAAGATTGTTCATCGTACTTGTACATTATTGGTATAAAGATGCTATATAGCATTTAATAAAAGGCTTTTTTCGTAAGCTTTGTTGCTTTTGGGAGTGGTTGATTTCCGTTTCAGGATGCTCGCTTTTACCGGCGTAAACGCCTACTTTCGCGGGGCGGGCGTTGAGCCTTACCGGCGCCAGCGCCTACTTTCTCGGCGCCAGCGCCTGTGGGTCTCACCTGTCCCGCTGCTCCCGCAGGACAAGGAAGGCTTCGGCAGCGTTATATCGCACGAAGAAAATGTGAAATTCATTTTCGAGGAGTCTCGCACCTTGCACTCCAATCAACTTATCAATGAAGCATCTTTACAAGAAGGTTCCCAAGCAACAATCTTTTAGAAAACAGCTTAATAAAAAATATCTTACGCCAATTCGGGTCACTTATTGATAAACTGACTTTGGAATTTTAATAAATGGATTCCCATCATCATATGATGCAATTTCATATTCATCATAATCTTGAAATAGCAGATAAATTCCGTCTTTATAAAACGAGAATTGAGAGTTTTTGTTAACTGTAACGTCGCTTAATTGAAATACAGAATGAGAATATGGTTTATGTGTACTAAGATATTTAAATGCATACTTTTGTACTTTTTTATAATTGCAAGATGTTTTAAGAATATCATCAATTTTATAGTGTTTACCTGTTGAAAGGTCAAAGTTATACATTGTTACTTTGCCTTTTCCATGTGCTCCCCCAGTATAAGTGTATTCCAAATAATAGATACTCAATTTACCATTTGAATTATGCTTTACTTGATAAAGAGAGTTGAATGAATATTTACATTTAGGAGTTTTTTTACATAACTCTTTTTTTGGAACCTCTTTTTCTGCTTTCTTAACATTAAGGTAAGAATTGTACGATTTTTCAGCTGCTTTTTTAAGTGTGGAATTAATCTTACTGGCCGCATTTTTATTGATTCCGTAAACTTGAGGATACCGTAATAAATAAATACCTTTATATGAGTGTTTTGTAAATTCAGCTTTTTGTGAGCTTGCATCAGAGTCTGTACTTGGCGCGAAAAAAGAAAAGGAAAAAACCATAATTAACAGAACTGCTGAGACCATTCTCAAAAAAGATGATCGTTTTTTCATGTGAAATCCTCCCAGTCCCAAAAGATTTCTAATTGATCATATGGGTAAAGAAATTCTCCGCTTGAACTTTGGTATTAATATCCTACGCCAATAACCCTTTATATGTTAGTCGAAATGTCTAGTAGGAAGTTACAAAATTTTATTTAAGGGCATGTATATTGCACTGTACGCCGATGATATGCAGCAGAGTTTGAATAGATACGCGGGTAAAATCTCCTTAATATATTTCATCCCAAACTGCATTTTAACCATACGGTAAAAGAAGTTTTTGGGACAAAAAATCATTAATGCTTTGGTTTTTGTGTGTTTCTAGGCCTTTTGGACGGACTAATCACTTTTATCAACTTTTAAAAAACTTATAATTATCATATAATAGTAGATGATTTAGTATTTAAATGATTGTAATACATTATGATATGGTTATAACTGGGACAGAAAAAGTGTGTGACTAGATCGCATCTTAGCTTGGTGTGAGGCCTGCATCTTTTCTGCAAATTTTAGGCGAAAAGGTTGGTAAAAATGAGCAGCAGAGAAACTAACACTGACGTCATTTTAATTGGCGCCGGAATCATGAGTGCGACTTTAGGGACAATCTTGAAAGAATTAGTACCGGAATGGGAAATTAAAGTGTTTGAGAAGCTCGAAAACGCAGGAGAGGAAAGCTCTAACGAATGGAATAATGCGGGAACGGGGCATGCGGCACTGTGCGAGCTTAACTACACGGTCGAAAAACCGGATGGGTCTGTAGATATTAGTAAAGCTATAAAAATTAATGAACAGTTTCAGCTTTCAACGCAGTTCTGGTCCTATCTTGTAAACGGCAAGCTGATAAAAAATCCCCAGGACTTTATCATGCCATTGCCCCATATGAGTATGGTACAAGGGGAAGAAAACGTAGCGTTTTTAAAGAAACGTTTTAAAGCGCTGTCAAACAATCCGCTATTTCAAGGGATGGAATTTTCCGATGTTCCGGAAAAACTGTTGGAATGGATTCCGCTTATCATGGAAGGCCGTTCATTGAATGAACCGATAGCAGCTACCAAAATTGACTCTGGAACAGATGTCAACTTTGGTGCGTTGACGCGTAGGTTGTTTGACCATTTAAAGACTAAAAACGTCGATATCAAATACAAACATAGTGTTGATAATATTAAACGTACAAGCGATGGCTCGTGGGAATTGAAAGTGAAAAATCTCGATAGCGGCAGCGCAGAACGCCATACGGCAAAATTTGTCTTTATTGGTGGCGGAGGAGGAAGCCTGCATTTACTGCAAAAATCCGGTATTCCTGAAGGGAAACATATCGGAGGATTCCCGGTAAGCGGAATCTTCATGGTATGCAATAATCCGGAGGTCATAGCGCAGCAGCATGCAAAAGTATACGGCAAAGCTAAGGTTGGGGCTCCGCCAATGTCTGTTCCGCATCTTGATACCAGATATATCGACAATAAGAAATCGTTGCTATTTGGACCATTTGCCGGCTTCTCACCAAAGTTTTTAAAAACTGGTTCCTTGTTCGATTTAGTAACTTCCGTAAAACCGGATAATGTCTTAACGATGCTGGCGGCAGGTGCAAAAGAGATGTCATTGACAAAGTATCTGATTCAGCAAGTTATGTTATCAAAGGAACAGCGCATGGAAGAGCTGCGGGAATTTATTCCGACCGCCAAAAGCGAGGATTGGGATTTAGTCGTAGCTGGCCAACGTGTGCAAGTTATTAAAGATACAGAGGCAGGCGGCAAAGGAACACTTCAGTTTGGTACGGAAGTGATTACTGCTGCTGATGGCTCGATCGCAGCATTACTAGGCGCATCTCCGGGTGCTTCTACTGCCGTTCACGTTATGCTTGAGGTAATCAAAAAATGCTTCCCGCAGCATATGGAAGAGTGGGAACCGAAAATCAAAGAAATGATTCCTTCTTATGGTGTTTCACTAATGGAAAACCCAGATCTTCTGCACGAAATTCATTCTTCAACAGCACAGGCGCTTGGTCTAAGCAAAAAAAAAGAGATGGCCTTTAGTTAATTCTTTGGATGTAGAAACTATTAATGGACAAGCTTTCTATGATGAAGAGATTGAAAAGACAATGATTGAATAAAACAGAGATAAAATAAGGCTGTTTTCGTAACCTTTGTTGCTTTTGAGAGTTGTTGATTTCCGTTTCAGGATGCTCGTTTTCCGCGGGGCGGGCGGTGAGCCTTACCGGCGCAAGCGCCTGTGGGTCTCACCTGTCCCGCTAGTCCCGCAGGAGTCTCGCATCTTGCACTCCAATCAACTTGTCAATGAAGCCTATATACAAAAAGGTTCCCAAAGCAACAATCTTTTAGAAAAGAGCCTAAAATAAAAAATTAAAAACAGAACCTTTGATCTTCTTTGGATTGAAGGTTCTTTTTTAAAAATTCGCATCAACTAACGGTTTGCAATTGCAGAACGGCATCCAATTAGATGTCTTTTTATTATGGTCTCAATAGCAACATAATTTGCGAAAAGAGCCTTTTATTACGTTCAATTGTTTGTATAAAAGAAAAGGGGTTGATAGAATGAACCTAAAAATCCCAGTCAGGAGGAACAGCAATGGGTCTTACGGGAAACACCATTTTGATAACAGGCGGGGCTTCAGGGATCGGATTTGCTTTCGCTGAACGTTTTATAAAAAAAGGAAACAAGGTCATTGCAGTTGGCCGGCGGGAAGAAAAGCTGGCAGAAGCAAAAGAGATGCTCCCAGAACTGCATACAAAAGTGTGTGATGTTTCCAAAGAGGAAGAACGCATTGAACTGGTTGAGTGGGCAGTCAATGAATTTCCGGATCTCAATCTATTGGTGAATAATGCAGGAATCCAGCAGCGAGTCAATTTGCAAAACGCTGCACATGACTGGAGTTATTATCAAAAGGAGTTGGCGATCAATATTGAAGGTCCCATCCATTTGTCCATGCTGTTAATTCCTCACCTGAAAAAACAAAAAAGGGCAGGCATCATGAACATAACATCAGGATTGGCGATACAGCCAGGAGTCTGGGTCCCGATTTATAGTGCAACAAAAGCAGCGATGCACTCCTTTACGCTTACACTAAGACATCAGCTGGCAGACACGAATATTGAGATCGTGGAAGTGATTCCTCCTGCTGTAAATACCGACTTGGGAGGCGTTGGTTTGCATACGTTCGGTGCTCCGTTGGATGATTTCGCGGATACTATTTTTGAAGGATTGAAAAAGGAACAATTGGAGGTTGGTTACGGCGGGACAGAAGAGCGTCTTAGCGCTCCGAGGAAGGAAATTCAACAAGGAATCAAGATGGCGTGGCAAAACTTTCAGAAAAACAATCCGGATTTTATGAAGTAATATTTAATCCCCTTTCATTTGGAAAGGGGATTTTGTTGTTACCGGGTTTTGGCAGATAGAGAGAAATAATGAGCAGTTTTGGGGTGAATAACTCCATTTTGTGCTCTTTATCTGGCCTCAAAATGAGACTCTTCAATCCTGACGATACTGATCTCTTCATGCTGCTCTTTTATTTTTTTTGCCAGGCTTTCTACACCAAATATCTCGGTAAACGTATGGCTTCCGGCAATAAGATTGATTCCTGCAAACTGGGCATATTGGATACTGTATAACGTAGCTTCACCTGTTATGTAGGTATCACATCCGGCATCCACTGCCTTTTTGATAGTGTTGGAGGAATGGCCCGCTCCCGTCACCATACCGATCCGTTTCACTGGCCGGTCATGATGCTTCCAGGCACGAACGTGTTCGTTTAAGGTTTGGGTTGTTTTTTCAGTCAGGACTTCAAAGGATTGCGGTTCAGTAAACTCGCCGATCCCTGGAATGTCGCCCTCATCATAGATGGAGAGTTGAATGATATTGTTGATCTCAAGTTCGTTCATCAGCGATGTGCACGTTCCAAATTCCACATAATCAAGTGGCCCATGAATATAAAAATGGCTCATGTTGTGTTCTTTTAATTTTTCCATGCAGACATCCCGCAAGCCGCAGAGGAAATCCCACGCATCGTGATGCGTCAGCAGCAGGTCAACGTTTTGAGCGGCTGCAAGCTCTATGGCTTCCAGGGAAAGATTTGTGCAGTAGCCAACTCTGTTAATCTCGTTCTTTACACAGCTCGTGAAACCATAATCATCAAGAAACTCACTAAGAAGCTCTTCAGGAAAAAGTGATTTAATCGTATCTTCAAATCGATCCAGGTTCATAAGTGGAACTCCTTTTGATTTTATAGGTGCCATTTATAGGTGCCAGGCACCGCAATTACACAAGTATGTAAAAGCGGTGCCTGGCACCCGGTTATTAAATGAATGAGCTCTCGACGCTGTTGGCTTCACAGTAGCATTCGCTTGAGCGCTTGTACTGTTTCTTCCGGTAATAATAATCGCCCAGCTGTTCATAGCACATCCGGATATACATGAATTCATCCTTCTGCTTGAAGATGGGAAGGGCGGTCTCTTCAAGAAAAATCTTATAATCTTCTTCGTTACGTCTTTTTTGCACTTGAAATTGCAGGATCTTCAGCAGGCAGTAGGTTTCGTTCAGTTCGCCTTTTAACAGCACTAGCCCTTTTTCAATCCAGCGGGTGGCATCTTCAATCTCGTTCAGCTGAAAAAGGTTACTGGCGAGAAGGTAGATCGTAAGCTCCCCGCCTTGCAGATCTTTGCGCACATTAAGAGATTTTAAGAAATAATCGATCGCTTCCCACGGCTTCTTTTGCTTATGATAGACAATCCCAATATTATGATAGATATGTATCTTTAAATGGCCGATGTCCGGCAGGGATTCGATGCCTTTCAGCGCCTTTTTAAAATAAGAGAGGGCAGTTGCGTGTTCGTTGATCCGGTTGTAGTTGATGCCCAACAGGATGTAGCAATCGACCACTTTAAAAAATAAGATGTTTTTGTTGAACTCTTCCATCGCCCTCTCGGAGTGAAAGATGGAAAGTGTAATCTTACCCAACCGGCTGTAAATGAGTGCAAGCTGGTAATGGTATTCCGGCTCATTTACATATTCGCTTGCTTTTAAATACAGCTCCAGCGCTTTTTGAAAGTGTCCTTTTAAGTATTCATTCAATCCTGAAAAGTAAAAGTAGTATCCTTCAATCTCTTTTGGCATATACGTCATGTATTTTTCGGCAAAAGCCAGCTGCTCTTCGGCTTTGTTAAATTCTCTAATAAGCAAAAAATGCCGGGTAGCGGCCAGGTGAAACATCGTTAAAAGTTCTATGTCGGTGATGCCTTTAATCTTCTTCTCGATCGCTGCGTAATGGTCGGCGGAAGCAGGTCGATTTCTTGCTTTTATATCTTCATACCAATTAAAAATCATCTTCTTGATGCCATCGCTTGAGGAGGATTGCAGAAGATCATCGTATTCAATATTCAGCCTTTTGCAAAGCAAAATTAGAATTTCCCGAGAAGGGACGATGCTGTTGTTCTCGACTTTACTAAGGTAGGGAACTGAACATATGCCAGAAGTGAGTTCTTTTTGGGTAAGTTTATTTTTTTCTCTAAAATACTTAATTTTCTCCCCTCTAATCATGATCCACCTCTTTAATCCATTCTAGTTTTTTCTATCATATCATATAAAAAAACTGATTTTTCCTATTATATACATAATTTTGCCGATTTCTATCCCATTTTGTCTGTAAATGGCAAGGAGGTTTGATTTCAAAGAGGATAAGTCGAATTTCCTAGGAAATAATCTGTCGAAACCTGTTCTATATTTCCTGTTTTTAAAGGTAAAAAAGGACTTTACCCATCAAAGAAGAAGTTAGGCATAAGAATTTTTAATAAAGGAGTTGAGGGTTTTGAAAAAGCGTATTGGAATTGTGGGAAGCGGAACGACCGGATTGCAGCTGGCTTATGCTTTAAAGAATGATTTTGAAGTGGCCATTGTTTCTCATCGTACACCAGAACAGCTGCGCAGCGGGCGGATCATGTCCACGCAGGTTCATTTCAGTCCAACACGAGCCCGCGAGGAACGATTTCATATGCCGAAGTGGGAAAGCGATTCAATGATTGAAAGCATTCATATCACGGTCGGTGACCAAAAGCTGTTTGCGGGTATGCTTGAAAAACCGGCATTATCCGTCGATCAGCGTCTGGCATACTCTCGTTATGCAGAAGAATTAGAGAGAGCTGGTGTGTCCTTTCAGCAGAAAAAGGTCATAAAAGAGGAGATTGAAGCATTCAGTGACGAATTTGATCTGGTTATTGATTGTACAGGAAAAAACGGTCCGCTTGTTCCGTTTCCAGTCGAAAAAGAACTTACTCCATTTCAAACCCCGCAGCGAAAATGTATCGTCGGGTATTTTAAAGGAGTGAAACCAACTTCTCCTCTAGGTGTCAGTGTGACGGTGATTCCGGAACTTGGGGAAATGTTCGAAATTCCTTCTGAAACGGAGTACGGTCCTGTTACGATCCTGTTCATCACGGCCGTTCCTGAAGGGCCGCTGGATATGTTTAAAGGCATTAAGACACCTGAAGCATTCACGATAAAAATGAGAGAAGCCGTCGAAATGTTTTTTCCTGAAATCCATGAGCGAATTGTAGATATCGAGTTCGCTCTATGTGATGAGAACGGCTTCTTACAAATCGCGATTACTCCAGAGGTACGCATACCTTATCTCAACGTGAACGATAAGCTGTTCCTTGGCTGTGGAGACAGCGTAATTCTCAACGATCCGATTACCGGACAGGGAAGCAATCTCTCATCCTATTGCGCGGAACAGCTGTCTGACTTGCTGATTGAACATAAGCATTCTGATCGATGGGATGAAGAACTCGGCCGTTTATACTGGGAGCGTATAAAGTCCTTCGTCAAAGAGGTGACAGAGTGGACGAACGCCATGACACAACCACTTCCAGGGCATGTCATTCAGATGCTGCTGAGTGCTGCAGAAGATCAGCAAAAAGCGGATCAGATAGCCCGCTGGTTCGAAAACCCATCCACCGCTCACCAGGCATTTCTCGCGAAGGTGTGATAGCGAGGGTGCCAGGCACCGTTTTTACACACTTGTGTAATCTCGGTGCCTGGCACCCTTTTCCTTTTTTTTCTCATGTCTAGTCCAATCATCCCGTCTTTTAGCAAATTTTAGTAACTTAGTCTAGTACCTCCATCCCTTTTTCTTTTTTACAATAGAGAGACAGAGATTGAGCAGGCGGTGATGTCGTGATTTTTGATAAGCAGAAATACAGGATGCAGGCTGAGATGCTGGATTGGTATTCGCATAAAGTGAATGAATCGATGCAAAAGCTCGACCAGCTTAGATGGGATCGAAACCGTGTGCTGACAAAAGCTGATACATGGGAAAGCAAAAGCAAAGCCACCTACCTGCAAATCATGTCAGAAGCAGCAGTCACTCACTTTGCTTCGGCAAGTACAGGAGAACAATTGAAAGAAGCGTTAAAAAGAGAAGCAGCCCGGCTGAGAGAAATGGCGAATGAAATGGAAAGGCAGGAGAAGCTGGATGAGTCAAATCAACGTCAAGCCCGATGAACTCGAAGCCCTTGCCAATGATATAGAAAAGTTGGAAGATCA
This sequence comes from Fictibacillus sp. B-59209, assembly GCF_036216745.1. Classification (NCBI taxonomy): domain Bacteria; kingdom Bacillati; phylum Bacillota; class Bacilli; order Caryophanales; family Fictibacillaceae; genus Fictibacillus; species Fictibacillus sp. B-59209. The sequence continues at coordinate 122,069 of NZ_JARMMC010000003.1, forward strand.
ATGCGATGACATTAAAGATGCGTTAAAATGGAACTATAATCTCCTCCATGCAACCTACTGGGATATCGACAGTACCCATGCAGGAGGACTCTACCATAGCCTTATTCAAAAACTCGATCATTATAAGACACTGTTGAACAATGCGCAGGAAGTCGTCAAAAGAACGGAAGCCCAGTTTCGTGAAGCCGATCAGGGTTGGTTTGGCAAGGCGAAGGAATGGGGCATGGAGCTCGTCGGCGTAAACGACGTTGTCCGTATTTTTGCCGAGTATGACCCGGTAACCGGTGAAAAGCTTGATGGATGGGACAGGCTTCAAGCTGTTGGCTGGACGGCGCTGACCATCTTTCCACCTGCAAAACTAGCGGGATTGGGAGGCAAAGCGATCATTAAAGGTGCGAAGGTTTTAAAGATGGGCGACAAAGCCGTCGAAACGATCCGCGGTATGATGAAGGTGCTAGATCCTAAGATTATAAAAAATGCTTTTAACAGAGCATTAGCTGGCATAAAAGAGTTCCCTTTGTATCCTAGAACTATTTCTCAATTAACTACTGGACATAATGTTATTGATTTTTATAAGGTTAAAGATTTAGGACAATTATTTTCTGTCGCAAATGGCAGGGCAGGAACAACTTTAAAAAAATCCGGAAAAGTTTTAAGAACCTTTTCAGGGGGTCTTAAATACAGAACCACACATGGCGAAAATGGAGAATTATTGTCCGCATTTGCAAAAATTGAAAAACATCATATAAACACAGGTACCGCTACCAATACTTCATCTCGTGAATTGGCTAGAGTACTTGGCAAATCAACGGATGATGCAGGGCATGCGATAGGGAAAAAATTAGGAGGACCTGGAGGGTCTAATTCTGGTAATATCTTTCCTCAAACTCCAAGCGTAAATCGTGGTGACTTTAGACAATTTGAAAAAGAAATTTCGCAAGAGGTATCCTCAGGTAAAGAGGTTTTTGTTAGGGTAGTGCCTAAATATCATAGTGGATCTACAAGACCTTATGAAATACTTTATCAGGTACGTATTGATGGTCAGACGATTAAAAGGATTTTTCCTAATCCCTAGTAGTTCTAGATTAAAGGAGTGTTAATTTTGAGTGACTGCTATCGAATAAAGATAAGTGATAGTGAAGAGACGCAAAGTCAGAGCGACCTTTCTTTTTTAGGTGGAAAACCTAGAGTACCTAAATCTATTGATATACCTAAATGTGAATTATGTGGAGAAGAACAATCTTTTTTCTTTCAAATTGCTTTTCCAGAGAATCATAAATGGAATGAATTCAGTATGGCAGTTTTTGCATGCACTTCTTGTGCTCATGAAGGATATTTTATTCCAGAGATGCTTGAGGACGAGCTATCTGGAATTAATATACCGAGTGATTTTTTAAGAGAATATCAGAAAAATTTCAGAATAGAAGTTTTTAAAACAACTGATGGAGCTATTCAGACTAACTATAAAGAAAAAGTAAAATTCAAAAGGATTACTTTGATTGAAGAGATTGATAAAGAAATATTTAATAATAAAATTGGAGGTTCCCCAAATTGGGTAGCTGATGATGAAACTCCGGGCAGCTATAATAAAACAGAACCTATGGTTTTCCTGATGCAGTTGCTTGAAGATTTTAAATTTGAAAAATTACCTGATGCACCTTCACAAGTGAAACTAAGCTTTACTAAAAAGCAAGAACCTTCAAACAGGGATTATTATGAACTCTTTTTAGGTAATAATATTTACTTTTTTGGGACAGCAAGCCTTGAGAATCCGCTAGTTTACGTTCTTACTCAAATATAATAATTAAGAGTGAAGAAGGGGCTGTCCAAGAANNCAAAAAGGGGCTGCCTGAAGGTCAATTTTCGACTTTCTGGACAGCCCCTCCTTTTTACCTTTATTAAGAAAACTCCCCCTCCAACGCCTTCACAATCTTCTCCACCGACTGTCCCTGTCCGCTCTGGACAGCGGCCAAAAACGCGCCTTCCACAAGGGGAACATCCACAAATTGAATGGTTCGATCACCGGTGTAGAGCTCCAGTGCCATCTCGGCGTTCATGGTCGCTGAGCCGATGTCGGTTAAGATGATGGCGTCGTCGGTTATTGAAGAAAAAGCTTCTTCAATCCGGGAGACATCTGTTCCGATCTTTCCGCCTTCTAAGCCTGCAGCATTGTGAATCTCCACATCCGATGCCATTTCGGCGAGCAGTTCTTTAAGACCGTCAACCAATTTTTCACTGTGAGATACGAGAATCAGATTAACCATTAAGCACCTCCGCGAACTGGCGAAGCAGAATGGAACTGGACAACGCACCTGGATCCTGAACACCCTTGGAGGCGTCGCCGAAGTAGGAGGCTCGTCCTTTTGTTGCCTTCAATTCCTTCGTATTAGCCAATGCTTTTTCAATCACTGTCTCAAGGGGTTCATCACTCTTAAGAGCTTCGGTAAACGGCTCCCAAACATCCAGCATCGTCTTTTGGCCGGCTTGAGATTTTCCGCGGGCGGCAATGCCGTCAACGGCTTCCTTAAATCCGTTGTACAACTCATCGCCTTCCACCGCATCTTTGCCGTTCCACTTGGCTGCGAATTTTACAAAAATGGTACCGAAGAGGGGTCCGGATGCGCCGCCGACTGTTTTGATCAAGGTCATTCCGACAAGCTTGGAAAGCTCACCGAGATCTTCAAAAGAATCCTTGTTCTCCAGTTCTTTTTTTACCGCCAGAAAACCGCGTGACATGTTGATGCCGTGGTCACCGTCTCCAATTTCCCGATCAAGGTCTGTGAGTTCATCTTTTTGCTGTTCGATCTGTTCTGCGGTTTGAAGCAGCGCTTTTTGCAATCCTTCTGCAGTTAGTTTCATCTTATTCACCTCTCACTGGAAATCCTATCGTATTTGACGGGGCATCCAAGTACCCCAGTAATTCATCATCTACAGCTAGCAGCGTGATGGAAAAACCGTGCATCTCTAGAGCTGTCATATAGTTTCCTGTATAGCTGCGGACGATTTCATATTCTTTCTGTTCCAATTGTTCACTCACATATTTATAGGTTAGATAGAGTTCGGACACCGGGGTGCCGCCCATCCCGTTCACCATGACGGCGATCCGTTTGTCTGTCACTTCTGCGGTCAGTTTCTCCAGCATCTGAGCGACAATCTCTTTTACCGAAGCAATGGGTTTCCGTTCGATGCCTTTCTCTCCATGGATGCCAATGCCGATCTCCATTTCATCTTCGTGCAGGTCAAATCCCGGTTTTCCGCTTTCCGGCATATAGCAAGGGGAGAGGGCCATCCCAATGGAACGCACCTGGGCAATGGCTTTTTCTGCGATCTTTTTTACATCCTTTAACGATTTCCCTGCAGCCGCTGCGGCTCCAGCAATTTTATGAACGAACACAGTACCTGCAACACCGCGCCGGTCATCATGGTTCTTTATGGCGATGTCGTCGTTGACGATTACCGTTTCGACCTGGATGCCTTCAAGTTCTGCCAATTCTTTCGCCATGTCAAAGTTCATCACATCGCCAGAATAGTTTTTTACAATCAAAAGGACACCGGCACCTGCATCTGCTGCCTTGATTCCTTCAAGAACCATGTCCGGCGTTGGGGAGGTGAAGATTTCTCCGCATACTGCCGCACTAAGCATACCATCACCGACATAGCCTGCGTGGGCAGGTTCGTGCCCGCTTCCTCCTCCGGAAACGAGACCGACGTGTCCTGAAGGTGTACCGTCTTTTCTTTTAATCACATTTACGCTTTCCACTTTTTCGTATTGATCGGGGTGGGAGCGTACGAGTCCGTCAACGATGTCTGATACGAATTGATTGGGATCCTGCATGAGTTTGTCCAACTTCATCTCTCCTTCTCTGCTTGAAATCGAGTACTGATAAGAACCCGTTATTATAACTTTCGCTGGAAATCTGGAAAACTGTCAAGGAATTAAAACGCTTTCTTACTATTCCCCGCGCTCTTTTGCTTTAATCATAGAATAGCAGTCTCGAAATTTAAAAACCCCTGCCGCTTAACTGACAGGGGTTAACGATCAATGGGTGCTTTCCACATCATCCATTTTGATCTCTGGGTCGTCGAGGGCTGAATGAACGCCCCAATAATAGAATATGATTGAAAGAACGCCGGCCACCAACGTGTCCCAAGGTGCGTGGATGAGATGGTCTGCTCTCGTTCCCGGGCCATAGCTGCCGACATATGACATGGCAAGCAGGAATAAGTAATAGATGATGAGCCACCATCCGGATTTCAAATGAAGCCTGACTTTTTCTTTTGAATATGATGCTTCACGGTACGCAAAAATGAAATATAGAATAAGTGATAAAATAATGATCGGAATGATGAACGAGACAACCTTCCATTTGCTCCAATAGATCACCAGTGTTGCACCGACAAAAGCAAGCGGAGTGACGATGTTGGCCGCTTTGAGCAAGAATGGACGCTTGAGTTCGGTCGCTCTATGGCGAAGGGACATTAAGGATACAGGCCCGACGACAAAGGTTAGCGCTTTCAGCGAGGTGCTGGCATCGACCAAGTCTGCCCATGCCTGGAACCGGTAGGGAAGCATCCAGATGATGGCCAGCGCAAGAGTAAGCCAGAGTGCCGCACGCGGCAATCCGCTTTTTTTATCAATCTTCTGAAAGATCTTAAAGAAATAGCCATTCTTTGCCCAGGCGAAGAGAGAGCGGGCTGTTGCTGAGAAATAGATATTCCCGGTAGCGGAAGGCGAGATGACCGCATCGACGAGCACCAGGTTGGCAAGCCATACGATTCCGAGTGCAGAAGCCAAGTCTGCCCATGGAGAGTCGAAGTGGAGGCCGCTCCAGCCTTTATCCAGCATATTTGACGGTACGGCTCCTATGTAGGCAATCTGCAGCAGCATGTAGACAAGGAGGCCGATCAGTACGGCGTAGATAATGGCAAACGGAATGCTTTTCTCCGGACGCTTCGCTTCACCGGCAAATTCGATCGGCTGTCGGAAGCCGTTAAAAGCAAACACGATACCGGCTCCTGTAACGGCAGCGAATATCCCTTTGGCACCGCCAGGCTGTGCACCGCTCACAGCGAAGTTAGAAGCATCAAAGTGCATGAAAAGCACGATGATAATGATGGAAGGAACGACGAATTTAAAGACAGTAAGAAAAGTATTGATTTTGCCGAATAATGCGACGCTCCAGTAATTAAGGAAAAAGAACAGAAGGATGAGACCGATCTGAACGGCAAAACCTGCGAACGTAGGCGTTCCGTCTTTATGGCCGAGGGCGTCAAACCAGTATTCCAGGTACCCCCTGACCGCTTGCGATTCAATACTGATGACCGCTGAATAGGCCAGCATGGAGATGAATCCGATCAGAAAACCGACGATGGATCCGTGAGTGAAATCCGGATAGCGGACAAAGCCGCCTGCAACGGGGATAGCCGCGCCAAGTTCTGCATAAACAAGTCCGATGAACATGATGATGACAGCCCCGATGAGCCAGGAAATCCAGGCATAGGGTCCTGCGTATTGAGCACCGGTGGCCGCTGCATACAGCCATCCTGATCCGATAATGGAACCGAGCCCGAGAAACGTTAAGTCCAATGTGTTTAGTCTTCGTTTAAATTTACCATTGCTTTGATCTGCAGCCACTTAAGGCACCTCCTTAATTTTGGTAAAGTGTATATATAGTAAAATTCCCCTGAAAATCAGCGGCATAAACGCTGTTCAAAATAAAAACCAGTTCTTTCAGGCTATAACCTGCAGAAACTGGCATCTTTTCTATCTTTTTATCATATTAAAATGCGCGTTCAACTGCCCCCTGATCATCGTATCCCGCAACTGTTCTTTTCTCGTTCGTTCCTCTGCTTTTTTCAGCTCCTTCCTGATTTCATGCGTCTGAACCCCGTCTTCTCTCTTGTCTGCTATGCTCATCAGCATCTCCACATCTGAAAAGGAATACTTGCGTGTGCCTTTTTCCGTCCGGGCAGGAAAGATTAAATTCCGCTCTTCATAATACCGGATCTGCCTGACCGATAACCCCGTTAAGTCTTTAACCGTGCCGATGGAAATCACTTTTTTCTCTTTATATGAGGAACTCTCATTAGACACCCACATCACTCCTTTGTCAGTGGTGGCACGAAGTTCTTTCCATTACTATAATGTTTTCTTACCTTAATGAAAAGAAGTATGTTAGATTTTCTCACATGAGTTTTTGCTCTTTGAAAAAAGTGCGTAAGGTAATCTGACAGAATGGGAGATTTCTGTATTTTTCTTTTTTATAATAGCCTTAACCGTTCCGGGTAACTGAGGGGGGATCATTTTGAAAACATTGCTATGGCAGTTTGGGATCATCCTTATGGCCTTAGGAGCAGGAAACGCAGCTGCATCATTTTTTCATTTGCCGCTGTCCGGAAGTATCATCGGAATGTTTTTACTGTTGCTTGGCCTGCTGGCTGGAATCGTGAAGCTGGAATGGGTGGAAGGAGCGGCAAACTATCATCTCCGGCACATGACGCTTTTGTTTATTCCGCCGGTTGTCGGACTCCTGTTGAACTGGGGAACCGTTCATGTTCAGATATGGAAGGTGTTGCTCGTGCTTTCATTGAGCAGTTTATGTATTTTACTGGGTACAGGATTTTCTGTTGAATACTACGAAAAGAGAAAGAGGAGGAGAAATCGATGAGCATGATGTTGGGGAATGCCATGATAAGTATTGTCACAACGAGCCTCGCATATTTGTGCGGGTTGAAGGTCTATCGCAAGTCCAATCATAACGTCTGGCTGAATCCGCTATATACGGTTACGCTGCTGCTGTTTCTTCTGCTGCCTTTTCTTCATATGGATGTAAAAACGTATGAAAAAGGAAGCAGCATCTTTTCCATTCTTCTTCAGACGGCGATTGTATCGCTTGCTATTCCTGTTTACAAACAATACCCGCTCATTAAGAAAAATATAAAGAAAATCACGGTCGGAATTGTCAGCGGCGGTCTGGCAGGAGTTGTCTCTGCAGGTGCGTTCGCTGTCCTGCTCGGATTTAAAGGAAACGTGGTCGCATCATTGCTCCCAAAAGCGGCAACCTTGCCCGTAGCTTTATCTGTTTCGAATTCTCTTGGAGGAACAGCATCTTTAACTATTCTTTTTGTATTGTTCTCTGCTTTATTTTCGCTGATCGTCGGCCCCCGCGTACTGGACAGATGCAACATTAAAAGTAAAACGGCCCGGGGACTGGCAATGGGTGTTTCAGCACAGGCGCTCGGAGCCAACCGGTCGTTCCAGTGGGGAGAAGAAGAAGGTGTGATGGGAAGCGTCGGAATGACAACCACAGCTGTTCTTGTTTCTGTTTTCATTCCAGCGGGCATGATAATAATTGCGTATCTATAAAGGAGGTTATCATCAGTATGGAACAGAAAAAGCAAGTCTTGATCAGTAAGCTGATTGATGCAGGCTACTATAAATCAGAGAACGGCCATCTGCACGAACTGAGCGTAGAGGAACTATTGAAAGAATACCAGACGCTGAAACTTAAGGCGCTGTATCAATAGAGCGTGGCATTGGTGGTGCCAGGCACCGCCGTTACACAAGTATGTAAAAGCGGTGCCTGGCACCACAGTGCTGAGGCACCACGTGCTGAAAAGTGAAGATGGAGAGTTGATTTAAACCGCCTGATCCTAGGCGGTTTTTCTTCTGCGGGTCTGTAACTTTTTCCACATTGGTACGTATATGTGGTATGGTTTGGATAGAAAAAATTACAGATTCTTACTTCTTGCCGCAGAGATTATTGGGGGTATGATGAATGGCTGAAAGAGCTGAAAAAAAGAGCCAGTCTAAAATTTTGACGGTTCTGGCTGCAATTGGTGTATTTATTTTAGGAAAATTAAAATGGGTATTTGGATTATTGAAGCTTGGAAAATTTGCAACGCTCATTTCCATGTTCCTGTCGGTCGGTGCCTACGCCGTCTTTTACGGATGGAAGTTTGCTGTTGCCCTTGTGTACCTCCTTTTTGTCCATGAGATGGGCCATTTGGTCGCCATGAAGCGAAAGGGCATACCTACCTCGCCGGCGATTTTTATCCCCTTTATGGGTGCGGTCGTGGGAATGAAAGAAATGCCCAAGAACGCAAAGGATGAAGCATTTGTAGCTTATGCCGGGCCGCTGTTCGGTTTGCTGTCCTTTTTGCCGGCCGTTTATTTGTACGAGACACAAGGATCGCCATTCTGGGGATTGGTTGTATTTTTAGGCGCGATGCTGAACCTTTTCAACCTGTTTCCGGTATCTCCGCTGGACGGGGGCCGGATTGTAGGTGTTCTTTCCACAAAATTATGGCTGATCGGGCTGATCTGTATGATTCCATACATGTTTATTTCACCTGATCCGATTATTTTTTTGATCTTCTTGTTCGGAATCGCCACGTGGTGGAGAAGGGTGAGAGAGGATTATGTCCTGCAGGAGAGCAGCCAGGCGCTGGAAATCTGCCGCAGAGAAGAAGAAAAAATTCATTCTCTCGTGGAAGACATGAGTGAATACCGGGAGCTTCCTAACTTTCCATACATCGTGGATACTTTTATCGATGAAGGAAGGGTGCAGCAGCAGCGTTTGATGCGCCAGATTCCAACAGGAAGGAATATTCCATTCTTTCATGATAAAAAACGTCTGAAAAAAGCCGCATTGCTGACGGAGCTTGAATTGCTCGCTAAACGGGAAAAATGGTTCCTGCTTATCTACAAAGAAGAAGTCATGAAAGAGCGGGAGAAAGCGCGTATTCTTGCTGAGAGGTCTTTGCATCCAGAGGAAGAAACCCATTGGGAAGAGCCGGAGGGCGGACGTCCTGAAATCGTGGTTGAGGCCTATCTTTCGGCTGTGAGAGAGGAAGCAGATAAACAGCAGGAAGAGGTCGACCGGCGTAAGAATTATTATGTCGCAAACATGAAAACAAAAGTTATTGTGCTGATCTTGTATCTTGCACTCGCTGGTGTGTTATCCTACTTTGCCGTTTATGGGCATACCATCATGGAAGTCCACCGCGAGCTGCTGGGGAGATAATATTGAAAAAAATTCAGGTGCCAGGCACCGTCGTTACACAAGTGTGTAAACGCGGTGCCTGGCACCCTATTTCTGAATTTTCGTATAAATTTTTTCACCTTAAAGCCGATAAAAAGGAAAATACAACTTTCTACAGCTTTAGGGGGATCAGAGGATGTTTAAAAAATTACAGACCAAGCTTATGGTATCCATTGGGATACTAGTTGCAGTTTCACTAGTAACAGTGTCCTTATTTACGTACCGTCAGACGAGCGGTGAAATGCAGACCAATATTGAAGAGCAAGCAACAGGGGTTACAGGCCATTTGAAGAAAACCACTGAAATGTATCTGACGTTATATGGTGATACGATCGAACGATACAGCAATGACAGCCGGGTAATCAGTTATTTAACTACATTGGAAAAAAATGAAAAGAAAGGTCTTGATCAAAAGTGGCCTTTAGTGGATCAAGATTATCAATCTTTCTTAAATTTAAATAAAAATGTGGCAGTATTGTATGTAGGGGCTGCAACAAAGCAATTTAAAACTACCCCAAAGATTGACCTTCCTCCCAGTTTTGACCCTACTTCAAGACCGTGGTACCAAAATGCTGTGAAGCAGCCAGGTAAAATTCTGTGGACCGATCCATATGTTGATGCAAGTTCAGGAGAATACGTGGTTACGGTTGCCAAGAGTGTCATTCAACCTGGAAGCGGTAAAGTTCTGGGGGTAGTTGGACTTGATTTAAGTTTGGCCGGTTTATCCAAGATGATCAATGAAACGAATGTTGGTTATAAAGGGTATCCGATATTATTAGATGGAAAAGGGATTGCGCTAGTACATCCCTCACAGCAAAAGAAAAATCTTTCTAAAACAGGATATGTAAAAAAGATGTTGGAGCGCAAAGGCGGCTTGGCACATTTCACGAGCAACAGCAGCAAATTTGATCTGTTTTACCAAACGGTAGATAAGACTCATTGGAAAATAGGTGTAGTTTACGATCAAAAAGTATTAATGGCTGGTGCCGCCAAGCAAGGTGAAATCATGTTGTTTATTACCCTGTTATCGGTTATCGCTTCGTTAATTGTTACTTTCTTTCTTTCAAGGAGCATCGCAAAACCTATCAGTGAAATGAGAAATAAGATGGGATTGGTGGCAGAAGGGAACTTGACCATCAAAATGCAGGAAAAAGGGAGAGATGAGATAGCTCAGCTTACCGTTCATTTTAATAAAATGGTTGGTGATATACGAAGTTTGATCAGTTCTGTTGAAACGTCTATCTTTCAAGTTACGGATTCAGCCTCAAATTTAAGTGCGATCGCAGAAGAAACGATAGCAACAAGTGATGAAGTGGCAACCGCCGTTACGGAAATTGCTACAGGCGCTATGAAGCAAGCAGAGGATGCCGAAGAAACGAATAATAGAACACTGGAACTGGCTCATCACATTCAGCAGCTTAATAGCGAGACAGACAAGATGCTGGGCTTATCTGATCAAGCCTTTGAAGCGAATGAAACAGGTATTTCAAAGATAACTTTATTGGATGAAAAATCGGAAGAGACGAGTAATGTGCTCGAAACAATCGGCTTCGTTATTCTAGGGCTATCAGAAAAAGTACAGGAGATAGAAGAGGTTGTTCAAACCATCACCGACATATCCAATCAAACGAATCTATTAGCTCTCAACGCCAGTATTGAGGCTGCCAGGGCAGGAGAAAGCGGAAAAGGCTTTGCGGTTGTTGCGAATGAGGTCAGAAAACTGGCAGAGCAATCCAAAAACGCGACTGAGCGTATCCGCCAAACCATTGAGGGAATTGAAACGGAGACAGAACGTGTCGTTAAAGAAATGGAGAACACCAAAAACATCTCAGTTGAGCAAAAAGAAAGTGTTAAGAACACCATCGAAGCTTTTCAGCAGATCTCAAATACGGTCCTGCAAATTGTAGATTCCATCTCAGGCGTTCGTAAAGAGGTAGAATTTGTTCAATCATTTAAAGAAGAAGTTGTGGGATCCATTCAAAATATCGCTGCAGTAGCGGAACAATCTGCAGCAGCTTCAGAACAAGTCAGCGCTTCAACCGATGAACAGGTCCGTGCACTTGGTAGTGTGGCTCAATCGGCAAACGAACTCAATGCAGCAAGCAGCCATTTACAGGATCAGATTAAGCACTTTAACCTCGAGTCGTAAAATTAGATATCTTACTATAGCATTCGAATGTTAAGCACTGCCTTTAAATGATGTTAAGGCAGTGCTTTTAGCATTTTGGGATAACTTATTCATTTCCTTATTCCGTAGACGATGAGCCCCAGTCCCGCCAGGATCCACAACAGTTTACCTGTACTGATCTTGGCGGTGATGCCGACTAGCCCCAGGGACATCGTGGAAAAGAAGATGAATGGGCCGATGATGGATAAAGTGGAATTGATCAGCAGTGCTTTTTCCACAGAATTAAAGCGGAGCATCAGGAAAGCGGCGGATACTTCACATAAGCCGGAAACCATTCGGATCAATGCCATTCCAAGGACAATCTTCTCAAACACCTGAAACATATCTTCAACCCCCATTGCGGGTGCCAGGCACCAGGATTACACACATATGTAAAAGCGGTGCCTGGCACCGTCTGCTCCATACACTATATGTTGTCCACATGGAAGTAGAAGTGAATAATATTTCCCGGATTCTTATCCATGGATTAAGAAGGATTTTTCACAAATCCGGGTGTTTTTATTTAGTATTTTAAAAGAATATATCCGGAAAAAGATTATTCGACAAAACTTCTCACTATTCGCTAAATGAAGAGTTTGACAACAAATTTTTAAATATGTAATACTATGATTGTATAGGGCAACTATACAGATCGTCATGATGAAGGGATAGTGAAAGTGCATGCAAGGTAAAGTAAAATGGTTTAATGCAGAAAAAGGTTTCGGTTTTATTGAAAGAGAAGACGGAGACGATGTATTCGTACATTTCTCAGCAATCAATTCTGATGGTTACAAATCTCTTGATGAGGGCCAAGAAGTTGAGTTTGAAATCGTAGATGGAGCTCGCGGACCTCAAGCAGCTAACGTAACGAAACTATAATTTAAACTAACCGATACATCGGATAATAACCCGGCATTCACAGAATGCCGGGTTATTTATGTTCTGATTTTTGATGTGGTGCCAGGCACCACCTAATGAGGCACCAACTAATGGCACCGCATAAACCAATCAATACTCTTCTTCGGATTTGTGGACTTTCTTGAACTTGCCGACGCGGGAGCCGAGGAAGTAAGCGCCGAGGATGGCGGCGACGAAGCCCAGACTGATAAAGAAGCCGACGCGCTGGTTCGTGTGGAGCAGGGAACCAGCGATTGTAAATGCGATCAGCGCGATTCCTAAATAAGAAGTCACCGGGTAGGATGCAGAACGGTAATGTTCTTCCTCCGCACCGATCAGCTTTCTTTTTTTAATATGAGAGGCCAGGATAATCAGCCAGTTCAAAATAAGCAAGATGCCTGCAGAGGTGGTCATGTATTCATAAACGGTATCCGGAAGCAAAAAAGAAAACAGTACAGAGATGGCAAGCCCGATTCCGCTGAGCATCAGCGCTGCTGAAGCTACACCTCGACTGTTTTTCTTCTGCAGGCGCCCCGGTTAACACTTTGTTTTACAACATTTTGATTATGCACGGTCATCCCTCCTGATTTATACATACCCATTGTTCCTGGAACCTATCTCTTCCATAAATGTAAATGCAAAATGAAAGATATGTCGATAAAGTAAATTTTTTGTCAAGAGATTTTTAAGTTTACGAAGGAATTGATAAAGGGTATATCGAAATATATATACATCACGGAAGGAGGAGTTAAGATATGCAATTTAACATTCGTGGAGAAAACATTGAGGTGACTCCAGCTTTAAGGGAGTATGTGGAAAAGAAAGTTGCTAAACTTCAACGCTATTTTAACGAAACTCCGAACACTGACGCGCATGTCAACTTAAAGGTCTATAACAATGACCAATCTGTTGAGGTGACCATCCCTATGACAGGGTTGCTGCTCCGTGCTGAGGAAAGCCATACGGATATGTATGCTGCAATCGACCTCGTGATTGAAAAACTAGAGCGTCAGATTCGTAAACATAAAACGAAGGTGAACCGCCGTTCCAAACAAAACGGAGGCATTCATGAAATGATTGCCAACAGTGCAGATGCAACAACAACTTTAGTCATTGATGACGAAGAGGAAGACGAGTTTGAAATCGTCCGTGAAAAACGATTTGATTTAAAACCAATGGATACTGAAGAAGCCATCTTACAGATGGATCTGCTGGGCCACAACTTTTTCGTATATAATCATGCGGAAACCGGTACTACAAACGTGGTGTACAAACGCAGAGATGGAAGATATGGCTTGATCAGCCCAGAATAACTTTTTACTTTTACTAAAATAAAAAAATCAGCCGGCTCGAGGGAGAACAGTGCCCTTTGAGCCGGCTTTTATTTTGCCTGCCATTTCCTCATTCCTGATTTCATTAGAGGACTTTTGCTGCTCGGCAAGAAATGAGAAAGAAAGAGAAAAAATTGGGGGATCCACATGCTATCAGAAAAACAGCTGTCAGATATCAAAAAACTTCAGCAGCAATGCGAATCAGATGAAAACCTGCAATTAAAGCTGAACTGGGACATGCTTGAACAGCGGACTGATGAGAGAAAGGAGGATTTTTTTCATTATGAGGCAGGTGAATTAGCTGCTTTTATTGGCCTTTACGGCTTTGGAAATAAAGTAGAGCTCTGCGGGATGGTCTCACCGGAATATCGGCGAAAAGGGCTGTTCACCTCCTTGTTCAAGGAAGCGCTGGAAGCTGTTAAATACCAGGGCTATGAACAGATCCTTTTGAATGCACCAGCCAATTCGAATACAGCAAAAGAATATTTAAAAACCGTTCCGTGCCGTTTCGCGTTTTCTGAACATCAGATGAAATGGCAGCAGGCCCCGCTTCAGCTTGAAGAGGGAGTCACGTTAAGGGCGTCCCGTCCAGAAGATCTGATGTTTGAGGTACAGATTGATGTTGACTGTTTTGGGTTTAACCCTGAAAAGGCAAAAGACTACAACCATCGAATAAAAAATGATGATAAACAGCAATTCTACATCATTGAGAATGATGGAAAAGCGGTAGGAAAAGTACGAGTGGCAGCTGATTCTGGTGAAGCTTGGATTTATGGTTTTGCGATTACTCCGTCGGAACAGGGAAAAGGAATCGGCCGAAAGACACTGAAGACCATTATCGCAGCTCAGAACGCGAAGGGAAATTCGGTCTTTCTGGAAGTGGAAGCGAAAAATAACCATGCCTTGAAACTTTATGAAGCTTGCGGTTTTAAAGCGTACTACACTCAGGATTATTTTCGTTTATCCAATTGATTGATCTGTTGAACACTCATTGTAATTTTCTGCAATAATGCCTATAATTTACATGATCATGATAAAGGGGATATTAACTATGAAGAGTATTTTAAAGACTTACCGTTTTCCGCTCATTCTTCTGCTGTCGATCGTCATCGGAAGCATCATCGGTTTTACGGAAGGCAAGGATGCTGCCGTATTAAAACCGTTTGGTGATATATTTTTGAATGCGATGTTTATGATCGTCGTACCGCTCGTTTTCTTTTCCATTTCATCAGCCATTGCCTCTATGGGAGGAGTCAAGCGGTTCGGAAAAGTGATGGGCTCAATGATGGTCGTTTTCCTTTTTACAGGAGTCGTTGCTTCCGTGATAGCCATGGCAGGAGTAAAGCTTTACTCGCCATCTAAAGGAGTTAACATCGATCTTGTAAAACCTGAAGATGCTGCGGAAAAGGTGTCGCTGGGTGACCAGATTGTCCAAACATTAACCGTTTCTGATTTCTCTGAGCTGTTTTCACGCAATAACATGCTCGCTCTCATCCTATTTTCTGTGTTGATGGGAGTAGCCGTTTCTATGATCGGTGAAAAAGGAAAACCATTCGCGAACTTCCTGAAATCAGGAAGCGAAGTGATGCTGAAGATGGTCAGCCTCGTCATGTATTATGCGCCGATTGGTCTTGGTGCTTATTTTGCAGCCTTAATTGGAGAGTTCGGACCGACGCTTCTTGGTTCTTATTTCCGCGCGGTTCTGTATTACTACCCGCTTGCTATTATTTATTTCTTTGGATTTTTCTCGCTGTATGCGTTTATGGCCAGTGGAAAAGAAGGTGTCCGTCATTTCTGGAAAAACATGCTTTCTCCATCGCTGACGGCTCTTGCCACTTGCAGCTCGGCCGCTTCTATTCCTGTTAACCTTGAAGCTTCTAAACGAATGGGTGTGCCGAATGATATTAGTGAGACAGCCATTCCGCTTGGAGCGACGCTTCATAAAGACGGCTCAGTAATGGGCGGTGTCCTGAAGATCACTTTCTTGTTCGGGATCTTCGGACATGATTTCTCTGGGATCGGTACGTACCTTCTCGTTCTTGTGGTTTCTTTATTGGTAGGAATGGTCATGGGTGCGATTCCGCAAGGCGGGATGATCGGTGAAATGCTGATTCTTTCACTCTTCGGGTTCCCGGTTGAAGCCTTGCCGATCGCCGCTGCGATCAGTACGATTATCGATCCGCCGGCTACCCTGCTGAATGCAACTGGAGATAATGTGGCCAGCATGCTGACAGCACGACTCGTAGAAGGCAAAAAGAGAATGAAAGAAACCGTCATGAAACTTGGAGAACAAAAAGGAGCGTAACAGCTCAGGGCACAGCCATGGAGGCTGTGCTTTTTTGTATGTTATCATGCGTTTAAAAGGACAGCAGGGAGTGTATCCTTATGGATGAAAGGAAAATGCCTTTGCCAATTTAGCTTTAGCTTGTGTTACGGCTTTTTGTAAATTCTTTTACATTTCCACCATTCAATTCATTTTTCTTTATACTGAGAAACAGAGAGTTTGTGAAAGGACGTGCGAAAAATTGAATTGACAGTTGAAGAGATTTCAGCTTTCTTGTCGTAAAATTCACAAACTGATAGAATAAGTAATAGCACTTATTTCCTGAACAGAGGAGCGTTAGCAGATGATAGGATTGCTTAAAAAGATTTTTCCAAGTACGAACGATCGAAATTTAAATAGATACCAGAAGATCGCTGATCAGGTAGATGGACTGGGGGATGCTCTTAAAGGTCTTTCCGAGGATGAACTTCGTCAAAAAACGGAGGAATTCAGAGAGCGCATCGCCAAAGGGGAATCTCTGGATGCCCTTCTTCCTGAGGCGTTTGCGGTTGTCAGAGAAGCGGCAGAACGTGTACTCGGAATGCGTCCATATCCTGTTCAAATCATGGGGGCGACTGCACTTCATGAAGGAAACATTTCTGAAATGAAAACCGGTGAAGGTAAAACACTCGTAGCGACGATGCCTGTTTATTTGAATGCCCTTGAAGGCAAAGGCGTTCACGTGGTCACAGTCAATGAATACCTTGCCCGCCGTGACTCCGAATTGATGAGTCCTCTGTATAATTTTCTTGGCCTTTCGGTTGGTCTGAACATCTCCGACCTTTCCAGAGAAGAAAAGAAGGAAGCGTATGCAGCCGACATCACGTACGGTACAAACAACGAATATGGCTTTGATTATCTTCGTGACAACATGGTTGTTTATAAAGAACAAATGGTTCAGCGTCCGTTGAACTATGCCATTGTCGATGAGGTGGACTCCATTCTTATTGACGAAGCCCGTACACCGCTGATCATTTCGGGTTCAGCTCAAAAGTCTACGGAAATGTACATGATGGCCAACATGTTTGTCCGCACACTGAAAAAAGAAGAAGATTATACCGTTGATGTGAAGACAAAAAACGTTCAGCTCACAGAAGATGGGATTACAAAAGCAGAAAAATATTTTAATATTGATAACTTGTATGATTATAACCATGTTACCCTGAACCACCATATCAACCAGGCGCTTAAAGCGAATATCATTATGATTCTTGATGTGGATTACGTTGTTCAGGATGGCGAAGTTGTCATCGTTGACCCGTTCACCGGCCGGCTGATGGCAGGCCGCCGCTACAGCGAAGGTCTCCACCAGGCGATTGAAGCAAAAGAAGGTCTGGAAATTCAGCGCGAGAGCATGACGCTTGCAACGATTACCTTCCAAAACTACTTCCGTATGTACAATAAGCTTTCCGGTATGACGGGTACAGCAAAAACGGAAGAAGAAGAATTCCGCAACATTTACAATATGGAGGTTGTCGCGATTCCGACGAACCGTCCGATTGCGCGTGAAGATAACTCCGATTTTGTTTATAAATCAATGGCAGGCAAATTCCGCGCCATCGTTAAAGAAATTCAGGAACGCCATGAGACCGGACAGCCGATCCTCGTCGGTACGGTTGCAGTTGAAACATCTGAGCTGCTTTCACAAATGCTTCGCAAAAAAGGGATTCCGCATAATGTTTTGAATGCGAAAAACCACGAGCGTGAAGCGGAAATCATTGAAAATGCAGGCCAGGCCGGCATGGTTACCATCGCCACAAACATGGCGGGCCGTGGTACGGATATCAAGCTTGGAGAAGGTGTCCGTGAACTTGGAGGCCTCCATATTTTAGGTACAGAACGCCATGAATCACGCCGTATCGATAACCAGCTCCGCGGACGTTCCGGACGCCAGGGAGATCCAGGCTCTTCTCAATTCTACATCTCCATGGAAGATGAGCTGATGCGCCGATTCGGTTCAGATAATATGATGAACATGATGGAACGCCTTGGGATGGATGAAGATACGCCAATTGAAAGCAAGCTCGTCACCAAAGCGGTTGAATCTGCGCAAAAACGTGTTGAAGGATCCAACTTTGATGCTCGTAAGCAGCTTCTTCAATATGACGATGTTATGCGCCAGCAGCGTGAGATCATCTACAAACAGCGCCAGGAAGTGCTTGATGCTGAAAATCTAGGTGACATCGTTCTTAGAATGGTGGATTCCGTTATTGACCGTATCGTTAAAGCACATACTGCTGACGAAATGGTTCAGGAAGAATGGGATCTTACTGAGATTGTAAATTACGCTGCCGCTACTTTCCTAAATGAAGATGACGTGACAGTCAAAGAGCTTGAAGGACTGGATCAGGAAGAAATCATCGAGCTTCTGAAAGAAAAAGCGCACAACGCGTTTGCTGAGAAAGAAGCGATGATCGAGCCTGAACATATGCGCGAGTTTGAAAAAGCGGTCATCCTGCGTTCTGTTGACTCCAAATGGATGGATCACATCGACCAGATGGAACAGCTTCGACAAGGGATCCACCTTCGTGCATACGGACAAAACGATCCACTTCGCGAGTACCAGTTTGAAGGATTTGAGATGTTCGAGTCCATGATTGCTGCAATTGAAGAAGAAGTCGCAATGTATATCATGAAAGCTCAAGTGGAGCAGAACATGCAGCGTGAGCAAGTGGCTGAAGGTAAAGCGGTTGTTCCTAGCGATAAGCAGGAGACCAAGCGCCAGCCAGTTAAAAAGAAACAGGATATCGGCCGAAACGCCTTATGTCCATGCGGCAGCGGCAAAAAATATAAACAATGTCACGGTGCAGCGGAGAATTAATCCCGCCGTGGTGATATAATAAAGGAAGAAGCAGGAGAGTCGGGTTTTAAGGCTCTCTTTGCTGTGTTTTTTCACAGCAAAACAACATATACTCACGATTAGGATATAACCAAAAACACGAGGTGGCAGAATGGAATTAGTAGAGATTAAGCAGGAACTGAACATTATGGCTAAGCGATTAGCGGACTTCAGGGGGTCTCTTTGACCTCGATAACAAAAAAGTAAAGATAGCAGAGCTCGATGAAAAAATGAGCGTACCGGCATTCTGGGATGACCAGAATGCTGCGCAAACGGTCATCAGTGAAGCAAACGGACTGAAAGAGCAAGTGAACCAGTTCGAAGATTTAAACGGACGTTACGAAGATCTTGAAGTCGCACATGAAATGCTGAAGGAAGAACCCGATGCTGAAATGCAGAAGGAACTTGAGCGTGATTTAAAGGAACTGTCCAATGCTTTAAATACATTTGAGCTTTCTCTTCTTTTAAACCAGCCATACGACAGCAACAATGCGATACTCGAACTTCATCCGGGTGCTGGGGGGACCGAGTCACAGGACTGGGCTTCCATGCTTCTCCGCATGTACACACGCTATGCGGAACGAAAAGGGTTCAAGGTAGAAACGCTGGATTACCTGCCTGGAGATGAAGCGGGTGTAAAAAGCGTAACGCTTGGCATTAAAGGCCACAATGCATACGGATATTTAAAAGCGGAAAAAGGAGTTCATCGATTGGTCAGGATCTCTCCATTTGACTCATCGGGACGCCGGCATACGTCGTTCGTATCATGCGACGTCGTTCCAGAGATCAATGATGATTCTGAAATTGATGTTCGTACCGAAGATTTAAAAGTGGATACTTACCGGGCCAGCGGAGCAGGCGGCCAGCACGTTAACACGACGGACTCTGCCGTACGGATTACCCATATTCCTACAAACACCGTCGTATCGTGCCAAACTGAACGCTCACAGATCAAGAACCGTGACCATGCGATGAAAATGCTGAAAGCGAAACTTCTTCAGCGGAAGATTGAAGAGCAGCAGGCAGAATTGGCTGAAATCCGCGGAGAACAAAAAGAGATCGGGTGGGGAAGCCAGATTCGTTCCTACGTTTTCCATCCATACAGCCTCGTAAAAGACCACCGTACCAATACGGAGATGGGGAACGTTCAAGCAGTTATGGACGGAGACATCGAAAGCTTTATCGACGCGTATCTGCGTTCTAAAATTTAATAGGATAAGGGAAAAGGCTGGTCCTGGATGGGCCAGCCTTTTTTTGTATTTGTTTGTATGAAAATGATGCGTTTTGCAAGTAAACCTTGTCGAACCGCAAGTAAGTCTTGTCGAACCGCAAGTAAACATAGCATTTTCGCAAGTAACGCGAACCAAACTGCAAGTAAAGCGTGTCGAACCGCAAGTAACGGCACGCAATGGCACGCACGAGCCTCGGCAGAGCCTGCTAACATAGATCTTTTCATTCCAAAATGAACAAAAAAACTATCCAGATCGCACCCTGGATAGTTTCGATTCTTTCTCTATGTAATTATTGCAGAGGCAAGGCCTCATCAGCTCCGGGCACATTGCGCTGAAGTATTTCGATCTCATGCTCCAGGTAGGATATATAGTGTTCCATCTG
This sequence comes from Fictibacillus sp. B-59209, assembly GCF_036216745.1. Lineage (NCBI taxonomy): Bacteria > Bacillati > Bacillota > Bacilli > Caryophanales > Fictibacillaceae > Fictibacillus > Fictibacillus sp. B-59209. The sequence goes on from NZ_JARMMC010000003.1 coordinate 142,284, forward strand.
CTCAAAACGCTGGAGTACGGCGGAATGATAGTTTTCCATTCCTTGATCAAGCTTATTGAAATTGGTTTCAATGATTTCAATTTTAGCTTGATAACGGTCGAGTCTGCCGAGTGCTTCCTCCATACGCTGCAAAAGGAGGAGATACAGCTTTTTTTCATCCATCTCAATTTTTATCCCCTTTCCTGTCCCTCAATATGTTGTTACTAGTTTAACGGAAAGCTGTCTGAATTTGTAAAAAACCGTTCGACAAAAGAAAGCCCGCCAGGTTCCCGGAAGCAGACCGGACGCGGCGGGATGATGGATTATTCATTATCTTTTGCGGATAAAAGATGGTTGAGCTCTTCAGTCAGGTCAGTTAACGATTGTGAGATTTCCAATACGTGCTGAACGGTCTCAAGCTGCTCTTACTTCTTGTATAGAGCTGTTGGCTGAAGCGGCCTGATCGGACGCAGCGGCCATCTGCTGAAGCGTATTGTTTAATTCTTGTTTAAATAAATTTCATCTAATTTATGGTTAAAAATATAATCGGAAATTTCAATTTTATTCCTTTACCGCGTCATCGGGATCGCGTTCACAGGGCAGACTAGTAGTGATATAATGATTCGGGTTTTACCATTTTACGAACTTAGGTGGTTTAGAAAGTAGGGTAATGTAGCAATGATGACAGCTTTGCGAAGACGTAATGGGGTTTTGCCGCCAAAGGCAGAGCTCGCTTTGGAATATATATTTGTGGTGATCGGTTCGGCCTTCGTAGCGCTTGCCTTTTCTGTGTTTTTGCTGCCGAACAAGATTGCTTCCGGCGGGGTGAGCGGGATCAGTACCATCTTAAAATGGGTTGTAGGCTGGGATCCGTCGATTGTCCAATGGGCACTTAACATTCCGCTATTTTTTGCCGGTATAATTTTTCTCGGAAGGCAGTTTGGCGCTAAAACACTCGTCGGCACTGTCGTTTTACCCCTCTTCGTTTTTGTATTCAGCGGTTGGGGACCAGCTACGAACGATCCGCTGCTTGGTGCATTATTCGGAGGATTGGGTGTTGGAGCCGGACTGGGCATCGTATTCCGAGGAAAAGCATCAACAGGCGGTGTTGACTTGCTGGCGCAGATCCTTCACAAATATGCCGGAATCTCCCTCGGGACATGCATTCTGTTTATTGATGGAACGATTGTTTGTACATCCGCACTTGTTTTCGGTCTTGAAAAAGCTCTTTACGCTTTGATCGCCATGTTCCTGACGGCAAAAACAATTGACGTTGTGCAAATGGGGCTTGGCGTTTCTAAAGTGGCACTGATCATCTCGGATCAGGAGGAAGAAATGCGCCAAGGGATTCTTACCGAGATCTACAGAGGTGTAACAAAGATCAATGCGTTCGGGGGATATACACAGGATGAGCGTCCGATGCTCATGTGTGTAGTCGCTCAATATGAGGTGACCAAACTGAAGCAATTTGTCAAAAGTATAGATCCTTCTGCGTTCATTATCCTGTTGAACGCCAATGAAGTTCTGGGCGAAGGATTTAAGCGTGCATAATCGATAAAAAACACACCGGTAAGCAAATTGCTCGCCGGTTTTTTTATGAAAAGACTGAGAAATGATGGATTTTGTCCGATTTCATGAAACGTACCGACATGATAACAGAAAAAAATACGAATGGGTATGTTTGTCGGCTAAGCAAATAGCAGTGATTTTTTAGAACATTACAGCTTAATTAAAATCGTAAATAACGTATTCTCCAACCGCTGACAGAAAAATGCGAATAATGTCGTAATATATTTGTCGAAAAGCTGTAAAGATAGTGAAAAAGTCACTTGTTATTCGAAAATAACGTCGTAACTTGAAATGAAACTGTAATAAATTTTACAGTTTCCGATGTTATAATAGGAATTACGGGAAAAAACACTGATTTTAATAAATTGGTTGTTATAGATTGTCGAATTTAAAAGGCGGATGGGGAAATACGCAGTTCTGAATTAAGGAAGTGATGAATTTTGATAGAAATGAAAGATGTATGGAAAACATATCCCAATGGTGTTATGGCTTTAAATGGGATCGATATCTACATAGATAAAGGAGAATTTGTTTATGTAGTAGGGCCGAGTGGAGCCGGTAAATCTACATTTATCAAGTGCATGTACAGAGAAGAGAAGCCGACAAAAGGTTCGATCCTCATACAAGGCACAGATCTGGCAAAATTAAGGGAACGAAACATTCCTAAAATGCGCAGGAAAATTGGAGTAGTCTTTCAGGACTTTAAACTTTTGCCAAAGCTGACAGTATATGAAAATGTTGCTTTTGCACTTGAAGTTATCGAAGAGACTCCAAAAGTAATCCGCCAGCGCGTTATGGAAGTTCTCGATCTGGTTCGGCTGAAAAACAAAGCACGTTCTTTTCCCGATGAGCTATCAGGCGGAGAGCAGCAGCGTGTATCGATCGCCCGCTCCATCGTTAATCATCCTCCAGTTATTATTGCGGATGAGCCGACAGGAAACCTTGACCCTGAAACGGCATGGGAGATCATGGACATCTTCAAGGAAATCAACGAACGTGGTACGACAGTTGTCATGGCCACTCACAATAAAGATATTGTTAACAGTTTTCAAAAGCGCGTAATCGCCATCGAAGGCGGACGAATCGTGCGTGACGAGCAGAAGGGGGAATACGGCTATGAAAACTAGAACCCTAAAGCGTCACTTTACAGAAGCATTTAAAAGTCTTGGGAGAAATGGCTGGATGTCATTTGCCTCCGTTAGTGCAGTAACGGTTACTTTATTGCTTGTCGGCGTTTTTCTAGTGGTCCTATTAAACTTAAATCATCTTGCAAGCCAGATTGAAGGCGATGTAGAGATTCGGGCGTATATTGACCGCACGACAAAACAGACGGAGTATGCTGATCTGCAGCAAAAAATGGAACAGGTTCCGCATGTCAATGAAGTGAAATTCCAATCCAAAGAAGATGGATTGAAAGAATTGATCAAAAGCCTTGGAGATGAAGGAAAAGCTTTCTCATCTCTGAAAAAAGAGAATCCATTGCCAGATGCGTACATCATTAAAACGAAAAAGCCTCAGGATACCGCATCAGTTGCTTCTGAAATAGAGAAATTTGACCACATCAAGAAGGTTGATTACGGCCAGGGAACCGTAGAAAAGCTGTTTAAAGTGACAGGCGCTGCCAGAAATGTTGGGATTGTATTGATCGTTGGATTGATCTTTACAGCAATGTTCCTCATTTCAAACACGATTAAACTTACAATTGTATCCCGGCGTAAAGAAATTGAAATTATGAAACTTGTTGGTGCAACAAATGGCTTTATTCGCTGGCCTTTCTTTATTGAAGGGTTTGTACTGGGTGTGATGGGGGCGATTGTTCCGATCCTCGTTATCGTGTTCGGATACGAATTCCTGCACGGCTCAGTCAATAATCAGCTCGATACCGTCTTTGTCAGACTGCTGCCGGTCTATCCGATGGTGCTTCAGCTTTCAGCATTGCTGGCCATTATCGGTGGATTGATTGGAGTATGGGGAAGCATTTCATCCGTACGTAAATTCTTAAAAGTATAAATTCATTTTTAGCAAGATTGTGCTTTGGAAACAATTTTGCAAAGAGACTTCATGGACAAGTTGATGGAGTGCAAGGTGCGAGACTACGGCTGGGAGAAGCGTGACAGGTGAAACCCACAGGCGCATGCGCCGAGGGGTTCAGCGCACGCCCCGCGGAAAGTGAGCAGCCAGGAACGGAAATCAACTGCTTCCAAGAGCCACAAAGATTACGAAAGATATACATGAAAAATTGGGGTAGAAAAGGGGAGGACTTGATTTGAACAGAAAGATCGCAGGATTAACACTTTCATTAAGCCTCGCTCTTAGCGGTATTACAGCATACCAATCATCCACGACAGCCAGCGCAGAAACGCTAAAGAGCATACAAGAGAAAAAAGAGGCGAATAAAAAGAAACAAGGCGCCGCTAACGCAAAACTAAAGCTCAACGAAAAGAATCAGGCAGCTACAAAAAAGGAAATTGAACGCATCGATAAATCAACGATGGCTACAGAAAGCCAGATTAAAAAGAAAGAAAACGAGATCCAATTAACGCAGGATCAGATCGATCAGCTTAAGAACGAGATTGATCTTGTTCAAAAGCGGATTGACAAGCGGGACCAGCTGCTGAAAGAACGCGTCAGCTCCATGTACGAGAGCGGCGGAGCTGTCCAGTATCTTGATGTGGTTCTCGGATCAAAAAACTTCGGTGACTTTCTTGACCGGGTTGTCGCATTGAACCTGATTGCGGATCAGGACCGCCAGCTATTGGAAGAGCAAAAGAAAGATAAGGACCTTTTAGAGCAGAAGAAACAAAAGGTTGAAGATCAGCTTTCTGCTCTCCAGGACAAAATGCGTGAGCTTCAGGATCTGAAGAAGCAGCTTGATGCACAAATGGAAGAGAAAACCCGTTTGATGTCTTCATTAAAGAAAAAGCATTCTGAAATTGAGGACGAAGTGGAAAAGTATGAGCATTCAGCTGAGCTTCTAAGCAGCCAGGAGAAGGCCATTAAAGAAGAACAAGCTCGAGCCAAACAGGCTGAGGAGCAAAACAGCTCGAAGGGAAGCGCAGGCGGAAATGCTGCGAATACCGGATCAGGAATGATCATGAAGCCGGCAGCGGGTATCTTTACTTCCGGGATCGGTTCTCGCTGGAACAAGTTCCACGCGGGTGTTGATATTGCCAAGCCAGGTACAGTTCCGATCTACGCAGCGGCAGATGGTACTGTCATCCGTTCAGATTACTCTTCATCCTATGGAAATGTAATCTTCATTACCCACTCGATCAATGGACAAACGTGGACCACGGTTTACGGGCACATGAGAGAACGTGTCGTTCAGGGCGGTTCTGTAAAACGCGGCCAGCTGATCGGATATATGGGGAACACCGGCCATTCAACAGGCCAGCACTTGCATTTTGAACTTCACAAAGGGCCATGGAACGCATCGAAATCCAATGCAGTTGACCCTCGTCCGTATATGTAATCAGAGAAATATATGGACATAAAAATACAAGCTGTTCATAATATAGAGTAGGAGTTTCGGGCGGACACATCAGGTCCATCTCTTACTTTGAAAATTGGCATCGCATCGGGAAGGTGTGATGCCTTTTTCTGCCAAAAATGAGGTGAGCGAAATTGAAAAGAAAAGTTGTTGCGCTTCTTATGGTTTTATCGCTTGTTATTGGAGCCGGCGGAATGTACGGCTACATGCAATGGTCCAATAAAGATCAATCATTGGGCAACGCCGGCTCGGTCAGTGAGATGAAAAGCACCAAAGCGCCGGTGAATCATGATCAGGAATTTGCGAAGCTTCAAAAAACGTACGAGCTGATCTCCTCGAGGTATTATCAGAAAGTAGATTCAGAGAAACTGCTTGAAGGTGCCATCGACGGGATGGTAAGGACATTAAAAGATCCTTACTCTGTCTATATGGATGAAGACACGGCCAGCCAGTTTACCCAATCACTGGATTCTTCCTTTGAAGGTATTGGAACAGAAGTAAGCATGCAGGACGGAAAAGTAACCGTTATTGCACCATTTAAAGATTCACCTGCAGAACGTTCAGGTGTGAAGCCGAATGACCAGATCGTTTCAGTTGACGGCAAAAGTCTTGAAGGGCTTGATCTGTATCAGGCTGTTCTAAAAATCCGAGGCAAAAAAGGTTCTACAGTTACACTCGGCATTAAGCGAAAAGGTGTTAATGACACGCTTAACATCGATGTGAAACGCGACACGATTCCGATTGAGACGGTTTATTCTAACGTTCGAAACGTAAACGGCAAAAAAATCGGTGTCCTCAACATTACCTCTTTCTCTGAAGATACAGGAACCGATTTTAAAGATAAACTGGGTGAACTTGAAAGCAAAGGTATCCAAGGGCTTGTCATCGATGTCCGCGGAAATCCAGGCGGTTATCTGAATGCGGTCGACAGCATGCTGAAGGAAATTATTCCGGCAGGCAAACCGTTCGTTCAAATTCAAGACCGCAAAGGCAACAAGGAACGGTATGTTTCTCAGCTGAAAGAGAAGAAAGCCTATCCTATTGTCGGTCTCGTAGATGGAGGAAGTGCCTCAGCTTCTGAAATCATGGCTGGAGCATTAAAAGAAGCAGGCGGCTATCCGCTAGTCGGCGAGAAAACGTTCGGAAAAGGAACGGTTCAGCAGACCATCGATCTGGGGGATGGCAGCAATGTGAAGCTGACGCTTGCTAAATGGCTGACTCCGGACGGCAATTGGATCCATAAAAAAGGCATCAAGCCAAATTATGCCGTAAAACAGCCGGCTTACTTCTACACAAGCCCGCTTACAATCGAAAAACCGCTTGTTTTTGACATGAACAGCGAGCAAGTAAAAAATGCGCAGAAAATGCTTCAGGGCCTTGGCTTTGATCCGGGACGCACAGACGGCTATTTTGACGAAAAAACAGAAACAGCCGTTACTGCTTTCCAAAAAGCCAACAAGCTCAGCCCATCCGGCAAAGTGGATCAAAAAACAGCCGGCAAGCTGGAAAGCAAGATCATCACTGAGATCAGAAACAAGAAAAACGACGTCCAGCTTCAAACTGCTTTGGAGATGGCGGCAGAAAAGAAAAAATAACGAAGGATTCCGCAGGTTCTTGCCTGCGGAATTTTTTTGTTGATTGAGAAGCTGGAGAAATGCTGTGTTTGGCATGTAAAAGGTGGAAAGTGGCACGTTAAGGCAATAAAGCTGCACGTAAAGTGATTAAACTGGCACGTAAATGCTAAAAACCCGCACGTAATTCATGAAAACCCGCATGTAAACCCAACCGAACGTCTGCTCATCTTCTGACAAACGATCTGTAAGCGCCTTTCTTTATGAAAAGCTACACATTTTTCTCACACTCCTTGTTCTTTTCGGGTTATACTTAAAAATATTAACTACATAATGCTTTTGTAAATTTACATTCCAGGCAGAAGCCGGAATCACATTTTGAATAGATTACGAACGTTGAGAAAAGAAGCATTAAGGAGAGGTTTGCGTGATGGATATCTATGTAAAGGAACTGCTTGAGGGCATAGCGGCTCTTTTTTTACATCCACTTTCATACGTGTTTGTGATTGTTGCTTTTGTTATTGGTTTTAAGCGAGTAAAACGGGAACGAAAAGAATTTAAAGTAAAGGTCCACCCTGTGATTGATAATTTGATTCAATCATTTTTTCCTGGTCTTCTCATTGGTATTATTTTTTCCGTTGTTCTGCTCGGCGCCGGTGTCGTCGTTCCGATGGGAATGGTGGCCTTGATCGGCGCAATGTACGCGTTGCTTGGCTTAACACTGAGAACAAGGTTTTTAAACCCGGCTTATGCGATCGGACTCGCATCAATAGTTGCACTTGTTCTCCCGCATATCACGACGAATGTAGTTCTGCTGGATACATGGCTGAGGGATATCCGCAACACGCCGCTTGATGCTCTCGGTATTCTAATGGCACTCCTCCTCATTCAGGAAGGGATTCTGATCATCTGGAAAGGGTCAAATCGAACGTCTCCCCGTCTTTTGAAAGGCAAGAGAGGTCAATACGTGGGTGCGCATGAGGCAACAAGGTTCTGGCTTGTCCCGCAATTTTTCCTCATCCCGATCGGTGCCATTCCCGCACAGGGAGATTGGCCGATCTTTGGATTGCAGGCTGTAGGATACTCCATTCTCCTTGTCCCATTTGCGGTAGGTTTCCGTCAGCTGAATTCTCATTCCCTTCCACAGGAGGCGATTAAAGCGACCGGAAAACAAGTACTGGCTCTCGGCGCACTTATTGTGGCGATTGCGCTGGTTGGTTTCTTTACAGACTTGCCGCTGCTTGCGGTTATCGCTATCATTGGCGGAACGCTTGGCCGTGAGCTCATTACCGTCATTAACAGCCAGCGTGATGAGAGCGGCAAGCCATTCTTCACACGCCGGAATGAAGGACTCGTGGTCCTCGGTGTGGTGCCTGGCACCCCTGCTGCCAAGATGGGAATCCAGGTTGGAGAAGTCATCATGAAGGTGAACGGAGTCGCCTTGAAAAATGAGCGTGAATTCTACCGTGCATTGCAGATTAATGCAGCCTTTTGTAAACTCGAAGTTCTGGATCATAGAGGAGAGCTCCGTTTTTCCCAGCGGTCGCTCTATGAGAATGAACATCACGAGCTCGGCTTGCTGTTCGTGCATGAAGTGACAGAAAAGAAGAGTGTGGAAGTATCGTAATTTCCTATGAACGTAATCGATACTGAAGCAGACATTGAGGACTGTAAAAAAGGTTGACAAAATAGAGGGGGCTGTCCTGAAAGTCGAAAATTGACCTTCAGGGAGCTCCTTTGAGGTGAAAAATCTTCAATGAAAAGTTTATTGGAGTGCAAAGTGCGAGACTCCTGCGGGACTAGCGTGACAGGTGAGACTCCCGCAGGCGCTTGCGCCAAAGAGGCTCACCGCACGCCCCGCGGAAAGCGAGCAGCCTGGAGCGGAGATCAACAGCTACCAGACTTCTTGGACAGCCCCTTTTTATCCTCTCTTAAATCAAGTAGAATATAAAACCCGAAATAGTAGACATGGTAAAGACAGAGAAGACAAACGTATAAACCAGCCTCTTTTTAAAGATGGATTTTAATAATATGACTTCGGGCAAACTGGCGCCAGCCGAACTGATGATCATGGCCATTACAGGTCCTAACGCCATACCTTTTGCTATCAGAATCTGTGAGATGGGAATCATGCTCGACAGCCGAATGTAAAGCGGGATTCCGATGGTGGCGGCAATCGGAATCAGCCACCAGTGGTCTCTTCCAAAAACGGATGAAATCCATTCTGTTGGAACCAGTCCATGAATTACAGCTCCAATGGCTGCCCCGAGAACCAAGTATGGATATACACTTTTCATGAGGTCCCAAGTTTCTTTTAACGCCAATTTGACATTGAACTTTTGAGTTTGTTCTTCGTATCCTGTCATCACCACGTTTTTAACTGAGTTTTCGTACCCAAGTTTCTCAAGCATAAACCCAATGATGATGGAGAACACGGAGGTTAAGAGGGTATAGATCACCGTCACCTTCCAACCTAATGCGACGCCCATGATGGTTAAGATGGTGGGATCAAGAACTGGTGAAGCGAAAAGAAAAACCATTACGATGCCAAATGGCATTTTCTTTTTTAACATGTTGACGACTACTGGAATCGTGGAGCAGGAACAAAAGGGTGTAATAAACGCAAACACGATGGCCGCTATAGCGGCGATGACCTTGTTTTTCCCGGCTAATTTCTTTTCTATTTTTTCATAGGGAATATAACCTTGAAAAAGACTGATTAAAAAGGATATCGCAATGAAGAAGAGGGTTAATTCTAAAGCAATGGAACCGAATGATTTTAACGTTTCAATCCACATACTTCATCTCCTCCTTAAGAGCACGCACTGGTGCAGCAGGTCTCCGTTTTTAATGATGCAGGCATTGCCTGACTTCTTGTTTTACTTGTAATCTGTGGAACGTGATGCATCCAGGCATTCCTTGCGTTTCTTTCAACCATTTCTTGACGAGCTTTTATCCATTGGTAAACGGCATACTCATGAAACATAATTATTCCTCCCAAGTTTTAATCAAATAATTTTGATTTATTAATCAAAAAAAATTGATGTAATTTCGAAAAAAATTTAACAGCTTGGTTTAAAAATGCAGCAGAGTTCGTGTGATAACAAATGATTAATTTCTTCTGTATTGATGTTGTAATAGCTCCAGGTGCCTCTTGTTTCCTTGGTTAGAATGTTGGCATCCCATAGGATTTTCAAGTGATACGACAATTTAGATTGAGTCATATCCATGAGGGGAGCAAGATCGCAGACACACATACTTCCTCTTTGGGTTAGGATGTTCATTATTTGCAACCGTTTTTTGTCGGCAAGGGCTTTGAACTTGCTTTCATACATCTCAAAATCATTTTCTGTTGAACGATGGTTGTCATTTGAAACATCTTTAAGCGGAATTTCTTTTTGCACGTTCATTCACCTCGATTAAAATCAAACTTTCTTGATGTACTCATACTATATCCATTATTTTCAAATGTCAACTCCTTTATCAAAAATATTTGATTTAAATTCGAAAGTATTATTTTTACTTACTTTTATCTTATGATGAAATATAAAAGAGGTAAACATTAATAATCAATTTTTTTTGATTAAACACTTGCAATTAGAAAAATCTGCTAATATACTGTCATTAAATCAATTAAAATTGATTTAGTGAGGAGGAGAAAATTTGAGCTGGTTACGCAAACTAACTGGAAAGTCAACTAAACAATCAGATTGCTGCAAGATTGAAATCAAGGAAGTAAAAGAAGAAGCGAAAGAAGCGTCGTGCTGCAATAAATAAAATCATTCTTGGATGGAGGGTTTCACGATGAAAATGCATGTGGGCATCAATGTCACGGATCTGGAAAAATCCATGGAGTTCTATTCTAAGGTTTTTAATACAGATCCAGTAAAAGTGAAGGCAAATTATGCGAAATACTTACTCAAAGATCCAGGTCTTAACTTTAAATTAAACCTCAAAGGCAAAGTATCAGGAAATCAGGTCGGCCATTTCGGTTTCCAAGTGGAAAACGAGGAAGAAGTGATAAAACACAAGGATCGTTTAGAGAAGTTAGGATTTTTTGCCCGTGAAGAAATGGATGTTTACTGCTGCTATGCCACTCAAGATAAATTTTGGGTGACGGATCCAGACGGGAATGAGTGGGAATTCTTTTATACGAAGAGTGATAGAGAAGTACATGAACCAACAAAATCAGCGTCTTGCTGCTAAATCATACTAGGTCACCTGTTATTCCGGCAGGTGACTTTTTGTTGATACGAATTTATTGTTGCGTACATAAGTATATACTTATATAATGATGACGGATAATGTGATGATATTGGAGGTGCTTGCTGGATGGCCAGTCAAGAATTAAAATTGGAAACCGCTGCTAACATACTAAAATTATTAGGCGATAAAACACGGTTAGCCATGGTGAAAATATTGTCTGAGAACGAATGCTGTGTCTGTGAATTTGTCGATCTGTTTCAGATGAGCCAGCCAGCCGTTAGTCAGCACCTGCGAAAGTTAAGGGATATCGGTTTAGTTAAAGAACGGAGAAACGGGCAGTGGATCTATTATTCATTAAATGCTGCTTATCCTTTTCGTTCGTTTGTCCTGCAAGTCATTCAGGGCTTACCGAGTCAGCAGTATCGTATAGAAGAATTAGAGGCACAGGGAAAACGAATTTCTTGTGATAGTTAAGGAGGTATTATATTTGTGAGTTCAGTCATTATTGCCAGTATCATTTTTTTAGCCACACTGACGTTTGTGATCTGGCAGCCAAGAGGTCTTAGTATTGGATGGTCAGCTTGTGGAGGAGCTCTTATTGCTTTGCTCTTTCAAGTGGTCTCCTTTCAGGATGTAATAGATGTAACGGGAATTGTTTGGAACGCTACTCTCACATTTGTTGCTATTATCATTATTTCTCTTATTTTAGATGAGGTAGGGTTCTTTGAGTGGGCGGCTCTTCATGTGGCCCGCTATGCAAATGGAAACGGGATCAGAATGTTTTTGCTGGTAACGGTATTAGGAGCAGTGGTGTCCGCTTTCTTTGCCAACGACGGAGCTGCGTTAATCTTAACTCCTATCGTTTTAGCGATGGTTCGCCATTTGAAATTTGAGCACAAAATGGTGATCCCATTTATCATGGCCAGCGGGTTTATTGCAGATACGACTTCCTTGCCGCTGATCGTCAGCAATCTGGTGAATATTGTTTCAGCCGACTTTTTCGGCATCAGTTTTTCAGAGTATGCCAGCCGTATGATCATTCCCAATCTCTTTAGTCTGCTGGCAAGCATTCTTGTACTCTATCTGTATTTCAGAAAAAGCATACCAAAGACATACGATGTCAATCAGCTGAAAAAACCGGCAGAGGCCATTAAAGATGTAAAAATGTTTACATTGTCATGGTATGTATTAGCTGTTCTGCTCGCTGGATACTTTATAGGAGAATTCTTCTCTGTACCTGTATCCTTCATCGCAGGAGTCATCGCGGTTATTTTCTTGGCAGCTGCAAGAAAAAGCTCAGCCGTCCAGACAAGAACAGTAATAAAAGGTGCACCTTGGGCGGTCGTATTCTTTTCCATCGGTATGTATGTTGTCGTGTATGGTTTGCGAAATGCAGGACTGACCAATTTATTGGCTAGTGCCATTGAATCCGTCACACATCATGGACTATTTGCAGGAACGATTGGAATGGGCTTTATCGCAGCAGTCATCTCTTCTGTGATGAATAATATGCCAACCGTTATGATTGATGCGTTAGCCATATCTGATACCCATACTACAGGTGTCATGAGGGAAGCCTTGATTTATGCGAACGTGATCGGTTCGGACTTGGGGCCGAAACTTACACCGATTGGTTCGTTAGCTACATTATTATGGCTTCATGTGCTGAATACTAAAGGCGTGAAAATAACATGGGGATACTACTTTAAAATTGGGGTCGTTTTAACCGTTCCAACCTTGTTTATAACGTTGACAGGTCTCTATCTATGGTTAATTATCCTTCATTAAATTGAGTTAAGGAGTGTTTGAGAATGGCTAAAAAAACAATCTATTTCTTATGTACCGGAAATTCATGCAGAAGCCAGATGGCAGAAGGCTGGGCTAAAAAGCATCTTGGTGAAGACTGGGAAGTAAAAAGCGCAGGGATTGAAGCACATGGCTTAAATCCCAATGCGGTTAAAGCGATGAATGAAGTGGAGATTGATATTTCGAATCAAACGTCTGACATCATTGATCCCGATATTTTAAATAACGCAGATCTTGTTGTCACGCTCTGCGGGGATGCGGCTGACAAGTGCCCGATGACTCCTCCGCATGTAAAACGAGATCACTGGGGATTTGATGATCCGGCGAAAGCGGAAGGAACAGAAGAAGAAAAATGGAAGGTGTTCCAGCGCGTCCGTGATGAAATCGGAGAACGTATCGCAACGTTCGCGAAAACAGAAAAATAACAAGCAAGGCTTACCCGTCGAGGTAAGCCTTTTTTTTTGCCGTTTTAATATGGCGGATGATAGAAAGTCTGAGGATAATGGCTTGGATAATACTGATCTTGGCGTTGTTCTCCACTGCAGTTTTTCGGCGGCCCGATAAACGTGGTGGACTGGACGGGTGCGACCGTTTGGATCCATTGTTTTTCATTCATGCAATATGTGTGAGCCATGATGTTGGACGGGGTGAATTTTAAAAGATCGGAACCCAGGATGACATCCGGGGTCGGTGAGTTGAATATAGCCAGCAGGTGGGTTTGGTCAGAGGCAGCCACTTCATAATGCCACCAGCCTTGAGGAACGTTAGCAACCTGCCGGGGTCCGATCGGATAGTGATGGAACTGTTTCGTAAACGGATTGAAGATGGAAACAACAGCAGAACCGGAAATGCAGTACACAAGCTCTGCGGCATTTTGGTGATAATGAGGTTCGACGACGTTATTGGTGCTCAAGAAAATATCCAATAAGGAAACATTGTCCAACGTGTTTAACTGCTGGATCCCCAAAACATTTATATAATTCTCGCGGTCTTTGGTGAACACGTTGCTGCTGACATCGGCGGTGTATTGAGTGGCTGGTGATGTGTAATCCAGGTTTTGCACCATAGTTTACCCTCTTTCTTTTGGCAGATGGTCACTACCATACCCTATGCAGGTGCCCAGATGGCGTGACAGTATTTTTTCCTGCTGCGGCCTTATTTGTCCACTTTGTGACAAAAGAAGCAGAACAGGCCTTATTTTTATGAAAGTGTGATTTATATCACATATGAGAAAAGCCCCTCCGTTATAGCATGAAATAGTACTTATTTCACTCCGTCAGGAAGATAGAAACATTGTTTCAGGTTATGAAAGGAGAGGTCACACATGAAGAAACATACGTCCGGCTATCTTTGGAAGGTTTCTGCTCTGGGCATCACCCTGTTAGCACTTCTAACAGGATGCGACCGGCGGTATCTCGTCTTTAATCCGTCCGGGCCTGTCGCGCAAAAGGAGTTTGACTTAATTGTATTGTCTGCGGTTTTATGTGCCGCTGTGGTGATACCGGTTTTAGTTTTGCTTTTTTATATCGTATACAGGTACCGTGACAAACCGGGCAATAAAGCACCGTATACGCCAGAGTGGAATGACAGCAAAATATTGGAGATCGTGTGGTGGGGAATTCCGGTCATCATTATTTGTATTTTAGGCGTTTACACTGCCAAAACAACGTATTCTCTTGTCAAACCGCCGGTGACAGATGTAAAACCGATTACCATTCAGGTCACCTCACTCGATTGGAAGTGGCTGTTTCAGTATCCCGATCAAAAAATTGCGACCGTCAACTATGCGGAAATTCCGGCCGGCGTTCCAGTTCAATTCCAATTAACATCGGATTCGATGATGAACTCGTTCTGGGTTCCGGAGCTTGGCGGACAAGAATATACGATGCCGGGAATGGCGATGAGGCTCTGGCTGCAGGCAGACAAGACGGGAACGTACTTCGGATCTGGTGCCAACTTTACCGGAAAAGGTTTTGCACATATGAAATTTAAGGTGGTTGCCAAGCCGCAGGCTGAATTTAACCAATGGGCACAACAAATTAAAAAATCAGCTCCGGCGCTAACTCAGGAGAGATATGATCTGCTGACGAAAAAAGGACTGGCAGAGAAACAATCATTTTCTTCGTATCCTGAATCCTTGTTTCATAACACGATCGACCGCAACGGCGGCAAATATATGAAGCCTGAGATGAAGCACGGGGGACATGACATGTCGATGATGGACCACGATAAATAATAGAAAAGAAGAAAGGGGGAAAAACAGATGGCAGACAAGGCGAAAGGATTTTTTGTAACCGGCGATCCGCTGATTTATGGCGCGGATGTTGCCATTGTGATCACGCTTCTTGGTATTTTGGTTTTTCTTACGTTTTTCAAAAAATGGGGCTGGCTGTGGCGCGAGTGGCTCACAACCGTTGATCATAAAAAAATCGGAATTATGTATTTGGTATCCTCCCTCCTCATGCTGTTCAGGGGAGGAGTTGACGCACTGCTCATGAGAATGCAGCTGGCGTTCCCGAATTCACACTTTTTGGATTCACAGCATTACAATGAGATTTTTACGACGCACGGCACAATCATGATTTTGTTTATGGCGATGCCCTTTATGTTTGCACTGTTTAACATTGTGGTGCCGCTGCAGCTCGGAGCGCGCGATGTCGCGTATCCGTTCTTGAACGCGCTGAGCTTCTGGCTGTTTTTCTTTGGCGCCATGCTGTTCAACTTATCCTTTGTTGTGGGAGGATCGCCGGATGCCGGCTGGCTGAGCTATCCGCCGTTATCCGAACTTGCGGGAAGCCCGGGGCCGGGACAAAACTTCTATATCTGGGGAATTCAAATCTCTGGGATTGGAAGTCTGGCAACTGGAATTAACTTTCTCGTCACCATTTTAAAGATGCGTGCTCCCGGCATGAAACTCATGAAGATGCCGCTGTTCTCCTGGTCTGTACTAGCCAGCTGCATCACGATCATCTTCGCGTTTCCTGTATTGACGATAACGCTGGCGTTATTGTTTGTTGACCGCTTTTTCGGTGCCCATATCTTTACGGCAACCGGAGGCGGAAATCCGATGATGTATGTCAACCTGATCTGGATGTGGGGACATCCAGAAGTGTATATCGTAGTGCTGCCGGCGTTCGGTATCTACTCAGAGGTCGTCAGCACCTTCTCGAAAAAGAAAATTTTCGGCTATAAATCCATGGTATTTTCCATGATGATCATCAGTGTACTTTCCTACTTTACGTGGGTCCATCACTTTTTCACGATGGGTGCCGGAGCCGATGTGAATACGTTCTTTGCCATAACAACGATGGCAATCGGTATTCCAACCGGTGTTAAAGTATTCAACTGGCTGTTCACGATGTTCCGCGGCCGCATCAGCATGACGCAGCCGATGCTCTGGACGCTCGCTTTTATTCCCTGCTTTGTCGTTGGGGGAGCGACAGGGGTCATGCTGGCTGTTGCGCCGGCTGACTATCAGTACCATAACAGCTATTTCCTGATTGCCCACTTTCATCAGGTCTTGATTGGCGGGGTCGTCTTCGGGTATTTGGCAGGACTCTACTACTGGTGGCCGAAAATGTTCGGCTTTAAATTGAACGACCGCCTCGGCAAATGGGCATTCTGGACATGGAACATCGGGTTCTATGTATGCTTCATGCCGCAATATGCGCTTGGATTCATGGGCATGACCCGCCGTGTCTATACGTACGGATGGGACATGGGATGGGCGCCGTACAACCTTGTTTCCACGGGTGGCGCGTTCCTTATGGGAATCGGCTTCGTGTTCCAGGTGTGGCAGATCCTCTACAGCATCAAGAACGGCGAGCGCGATCTTACAGGAGATCCGTGGAACGGCCGGACGCTGGAGTGGTCCATTCCATCTCCTGCTCCGCTTTATAACTTTGCCTATATTCCAGAGGTGAAGAGTGATGATGCCTGGTGGGATATGAAGGAACATAAGCATGGAGCTGCATATGAAAAAGTAAATAAAGAGTTTGAACCGATCCACATGCCTAAAAACTCAGGTATTCCATTTTTCATGGCGGCGTGCTGGTTTGTAGCTGGATTTGGGCTTACTTTTGAATGGGTGTGGGTAGGAATCGCCGGCTTGGCTGGTGTAGCCATCTGCTTGCTGGCCCGTTCCTTCCAGCGGAAAACGGACTACTACATTCCTGTAGATGAAATCAAGCGGACGGAAGCTTCTTTAGGGAGGGTCGTGTGATGGCACAATCGGTAACGTCTATGGATACCCGCCACGAGGCGCATCACGATACGTTTAAATTGCTGGGCTTTTGGATTTTTCTTGTAACAGACTGTATCATTTTCGCTTGTTTGTTTGCTGTATATGCCGTCTTGAGGACTCACACAGATGGAGATCTTACAGGGCATGAGCTGTTTGAGGTCAAGGGCTTTACTGCTGAAACCTTCATCCTTTTGGCAAGCAGCTTTACGAGCGGGCTTGCTTCACTCGCGATGCATAAAGGAAACAAAAAACAGCTGATGGCATGGCTGGCGGTCACCGTATTGCTCGGTATGTCCTTTGTGGGACTTGAAATTACGGAGTTTGCCAAAATGGCAGCTGAGGGAGCAACGATATCCACTAACGCGTTTCTTTCTTCCTTTTTTACACTGGTCGGAACGCACGGACTTCACGTCACGTTCGGTTTGATCTGGATGATTGGTGTGATGGTTCAGATCGGCAGGCACGGCATCGACCATCTGACCAAAGAAAAAGTAACGATTGTCGGCCTGTACTGGCATTTTCTCGATGTCGTCTGGATTTTCATCTTTACCGTTGTTTATCTGTTGGGGGTGATGTAGATGAACGGACATGAAAACCATGGTTCAGCAAAGACATACATTATGGGTTTTCTCTTTTCCATCATTTTAACGATCATCCCGCTGTGGCTTGTGATCCAGCATGTGATGAGCAAGAGCATGCTGACGGTTTCCATTCTTTTGATCGCTTTACTGCAGCTCATCATTCAGTTTTTCTTCTTCATGCACATTAGAGAAGGAGAGAAGCCGAGGTATCATGTGATGGCACTTGTGCTTGGAGCTGTCATGGTGTTCACGATCGTAGCCGGCTCCATCTGGATCATGACGTTTAATTCTCAGGTTCATTAAGGGAATAGACTTTACCTTTTGTAGTTCCTGTATGCTGGAGGAGCATGTCGGAAAGCAGATCATGAGCGATAAATCGAGATGAAAGCTGGAGAAAGTGCCGGCACTGCTGATTAGTGATGGGCGGCTGAATAAGAAAATAATAATCTTGTAAAGAGGAAATGTGGGCATCGCTTAATGAATAGGAGCAGGCGATGCAGACCCATTTTCCTCTTTTTCTTTTCATGGGAAGGGTAAAACATACCGGGCAATGCACGCCGGTGAGAAGGTCGGTTGGAGGTATGAGGAAGTATTCGAGGGAATCGAATGTTTCAGGTGTATGCTTTTTGATAAGAAGAGTGGACAACCGTTTTAACTGCTTTTTGCTCAGAATCTCATTTGTGTGCAGTTGGTTAAGGTGTTCTATTTTTTCAGGGACTAAAGAGCTTCGGGTAATGTACTTGAGGTTACCAGGACTGCCTTTGGTTCGAATGATGGTCCGGGGACTGCTGATAACAACGAGGCATTCAATGGGGAGCGGTGGTAGACGGTTCTTTGTAAGCCATTCGGTTAACAGCTTTTTATGGCGTTGGATTTGTATGATCGGATATGCAAATCCTTCTTCTTTACCTTCGTGTGTACGAATCAGCTGTGGATGTGTTTCGTCAAAAGAAGTGAGCCTGAAAAATTCTTCACTTCTAGATTGAGAAGGTAATAGGGTGTAAGAATGAGCAAATCCATTTGAATTTGACTGTTGAGAGCAGGAAGGCGTATGTCATGGAGGATAAGATGGTCCTTCGATGGAAATTCTTGCAGATAAAAGTCGAGGGACTGTTCGCCGCGGTATCCTTTGAACCGGCTGGCCAGCTCTTTTTCGATGATTGGACGTTTTGGATGGTTTGGGGGCAGTCTGCGAAGCAAGGCTTCTAGTTTTTTGATGATAAGAGGGATTTGTATAGATTTGACGATCATAGCAACACTTCTTATTAGATAGATTTCTCTTTTTTAGTAGATTTCCCTGCTTTAGAAGGGTGGTTTTATGGAGGGAGGAGAGCGGATGGGGAGTTTATGTGAAGAATTGAGCAGAAAAGGAGAGGAATTGTGCCGTACGCTCAATTAATTGAGCCGAACAACATTTAATTGAGCGTAACTCAATATAATTGATCCAAACTAAAAATTCAGATAACTGCGCTCAACTAAACCGGCTTAATTTCCACAAAAACCCCTACATTATCCCCATTCATTGTCAGTTCCTGCAAAGTAAAACCCCATCATTTATGTCAATTAATCACTCATTCTTACATTTCTTAGGTTATTTTCGCGAGTTTTGTAACAATTTGAAATATAGTTGTAATGTAATTGCCCAAAAACTCTATTATCTAAATGATATAATTGCACTTGGGATTAAAAGAGGGTGTAGGAGAACGTATGGAGGAGGCAATACCATTGAAAAGAAAGATATTAAAGGGGTTATTATCTCTAAGCATTGGCTTGAGCGCTTTTACATACACTTCTGCTAACGCGCAAACGTTAAGTGATATACATCAAAAGCAAGCTGAAAACCAGGCCAAAAAACAAGAAAAGAACGCAGAAATTAAAGACGTGCAAGGACAGCAGGACCAGGTGCTTGAGGAACTGCAAAAAATTGAGTCTACTCTGCAGCAGACGCTGAATAATATTCAGACGAAAAAAACAGAAATCAATGATACGAAAAACGAGATTCAAAGCTTGAAAGACCAAATTGCCAAGATTCAAAAACGCATCAAAGAACGCGATGCGATCTTAAAAGAGCGTGTCCGTTCCATGTATGAAAGTGGCGGAGCGGTGAAGTACCTTGATGTCGTACTTGGCTCACAAAACTTCGGTGATTTCCTTGACCGCTTGATCTCATTAAATTTGATCGCAGAATCTGATAAGTCCATTTTGGAAGATCAAAAGCGAGATAAAGCAGCAGTTGAACAGGATAAACAGCATGTAGAACAAAAGCTGAATTCCTTGAATGCGAAGCTTCAGGAATTAAATGGGCTGAATGATAAGCTCAGCGCCCAAAAAGAAGCAAAAAACAGACTGTCCGCTTCATTAAAGAAGAAGGAAACGCATCTTCATGAAGACGTGACAAGTATTGAAGAGAAAAATCAAATTCTTTCCGCACAGGAAAAAGCGGTAAAAGAAGAGATGGCAAGAGCAAAAAGAGAAGCTGAACAGCGCAAGCGTGAAGAAGCAGCCCGTAAAGAGGCAGCCAAACGTGCGGCTGAACGCCAACAAGAGCGGCATGATTCAGCGCCTTCACCTGCGCCGACTCATAGCGAGCCAAGTGTTTCAGCGAACTTTATCTGGCCTGCCAATGGCTACGTTTCATCGCCATTTGGCAAGCGTTTTGGCGGCAGTGATTTCCATCCGGGTATCGATATCGCTCAAGCTGGATCGGACAATGCGATCTCAGCAGCGGCTTCAGGTACGGTTGCCCGTTCTTACCTATCGTCTTCTTACGGTAATGTCGTATTTATTTCTTCTTTCATTGACGGCCAGCTGTACACGACTGTTTATGCACATATGAGTGAGCGTGCAGTCAGCACAGGACAAAGTGTAACTCAAGGACAACGACTTGGTACGATGGGTAATACTGGACATTCCACTGGACAGCATTTGCATTTCGAACTTCATAAAGGTGAGTGGAACTACGCGAAATCAAACGCTGTAAATCCAATCCCATATCTTCGTTAATCAACACATCAGGGAAGCATAAGGAGACATCTCCAGGCTTCCCTTTTTGTTTATAAAAATAGCGGGGTGAGAAGATGAAAGCCGGTCAAGCTCGTACGAACGCGTCAGATTGGGTGAAGAAGTACGCCAGCTCTGAAAGATGGTTTTTGGGTGCGTATTTCAGCGGATCGACCATCGGACTCGCAGACGACGAAGAACTGCCGGTTGGTTCAGACGTCGATGTCGTCCTTGTTTCCAAGGAGGACGAACCGCCGATGAAACCCGGCAAGTTCCTCTATCGTGATACCTTGCTGGAAGCTACTTATCTATCTCAAAAATTATTAAAATCAGCCCAAGAAGTGCTATCCTCTTACCACTTGGCAGGAAGCTTCCGTACGAACACGATCATTGCTGACCCCACAGGACATTTGCAGAAACTCCAACAGCAAGTGTCCAAGTATTTTCCGGAGAAAAAATGGGTGAGGAACCGATGCGAAAACGCAATGAGAAGAATTGAATCCGGGCTCGCTGCAATTCAGCCGAAAGCACCGATTCATGAACAAGTAACAAGCTGGCTGTTTCCGGCAGGGGTCACGACCCACGTTCTTCTCGTTGCTGCCATGAAGAATCCGACCGTCCGGCTCCGTTACCTTAAAGCGCGCGAGGTACTGGTGGAATACGGACAGGAGGGGTTATATACGGATCTGTTGAGGCTGCTCGGCTGTGAGCATTTTACTTCTGAAAAAGTGGAGCACCACCTAGCCAACCTTGAAGGAACCTTCGATGGTGCAGCGGCGGTCTCCAGGACGCCGTTCTTTTTCAGTACAGATATTACGAAAATTGCCCGTCCGATCGCCATTGATGGAAGCAGGAAACTGATTCAGGACGGTTTTCATCGAGAAGCTGTATTTTGGATTGCAGCCACGTTTGCGCGATGCCGCACGATCCTTGCAGCAGATGCCCCGCTTGATTTGCAAGAATCACTGGCTCCTGCTTTTACCGAACTCCTCGCTGATTTAGGTATTGCAACCACAAGAGATATCTTTGACAGGGCACAGGAAGTGATCAGCTTTCTGCCGGCTGTATGGGACACCGCCAATGCCCTTATGGCGGCCAACCCTGATATTAATAAAAATAAGTAAAGGCATGCCCCCGGATAAAGGGCATGTCTTTTTTAATACGCCGAGTAGACCATAAGAGCAAGAATGAGGACGATTTAAACCGATGAAAGCTGATAGAATGAGGGCAGAATAATGAAGAGGTGAGTGATGAGATGAATCAGATCAAGCGGTTTAACGAACTGCATCAAGGCAATGATTTGCTTTTGGTGAATCTTATGCTTCAGAAACGGTATGACTATATTGAACCTGAAAACGATAAGCATGCTGCCCTTTACGAAAAACTGCTTAGGAAGGATGAATACGCTGGCTATTATATCGGCGTGACGACAACTGGCATCGCATGCCGCTTTGGCTGCAGCGCTACACCTCCCCACAAGCAGAACACCGTCTTTTCCAAAAGATTATTTGATCTCGTCTGCTTCGGGTTCAGGGAATGCAAAGTTTGCAAGCCGTTAACCCATGGGACCGAACAAGAGGACATCCGGGACTTTCTTGACCTGATACAGAAGGAACAACATCCGGAAAAATATTTGAAGCAGATCTCTCCGGATGATTCCTCTTATAGCTGTGCGAGGAGATGGTTTTTGAAGCAGCATGACGGAGATCTGCAAAAGTACGTGTACGTCAAGCGGGTAAACGACATGCTCCGCAGCGAAAGCAACCGTGACGAAGAGCTCCCGAATACCCTTAGCTTCCAGAGATACTTGACGCCGATCGGTGTTTTGATCGCCTGTTTTTATGAGGGGGAATGCTGTTTGCTGGAATTTATGGACCGGCGGGCGCTTGAGACCGAGCTTGTTTTTCTGAAAAAGAGACTTAAAGCCAATCTCAAAAAGAGATCAAGCTCATTGAGCCGCCAATTAGGTTTCGAGCTCAAAGAGTATTTCTCCGGGTCACGCAAGGAATTTTCCGTGCCGGTTGCCAGCATCGGAACGGAATTTCAAGTGCAAACATGGAAAGCGCTGAAGGATATACCTTATGGCACGACGCGCAGCTATAAAGCGCAGGCGGAGCATCTGGGACGTCCCAAAGCCGTCAGGGCAGTGGCCAACGCAAACGGCAAGAACCGCATCTGCATCCTTATTCCTTGCCATCGGGTGATCGGGGATAATGGTGACTTGAGAGGATATGCGGGTGGATTGGATCGAAAACAATTTTTACTTGAACTTGAAAATAACAGAAGTTTACAATAGGAGCAGAGGAAGGGGACAGCGAAGATGGACAATCTCTCATTTGATGAGATGTGGGAAAAAATTATGGCGTGCGACAGTTCGTATGACGGTTTATTTTATACTGCTGTCAAAACGACAAAAATTTATTGCCGTCCTTCCTGCCGCTCAAGAAAACCGAAGAAGATCAACGTGGATTTCTATGGAACTATTCCTGAAGCAGTAGAGGCGGGCTTTCGAGCCTGTAAACGATGCCAGCCGGATGCCGGGCTTTCTCCGCAGATGGAGCTAGTCACAAGCGTCAAATCATTTCTTGTTCAGCATTATAAAGAACCGCTTGTTCTACAGGACATTGCCGATTTTGCCGGGGTCAGTCCGTTTTATCTGGAACGGCAATTTAAACAGGCGACCTCAGAAACGCCGAGGGAATATTTGGAGAAGATCCGGGTAGACAAGGCGGCCCATCTTCTTAAAAATACGAGCCTTACAAATCTCGAAATCTGCTATGAAGCAGGGTTTCGAAGTCCGTCAAATTTTTATAAAGTCTTTCGTACGGTCTTGGATTGTTCACCAAGTGAATTTCGTAATAAGTAAAAGCACTTCTCCTTTGCGGAAGTGCTTTGTGTTTTTTAGAATCGAATTCAGTTCTTCACATCTTCCTTGCTGTGTGTCGGCCCTATATAAACCGATTCGGGCCTGAATATCGTGTTGTCTTCTGACTGTTCAAGAACATGGGCGGTCCAGCCTACCATTCGGCTGGCCGTAAAGGTGGGCGTGAACAGCTCGTCATCCATTTGAATGGCCTTCATAATCGCTGCAGCATAAAATTCTACGTTCGTATACAGCGAACGTCCTGGTTTAAATTCCTGCAAAAGAGCAACAGCCGTGCGTTCTGTCTCAAGAGCCAGATCAAGCCATTGGTCTTTTCCTGTCATGTTTAAGAGACGCTCCTTCAAAGCGGCCGCTCTCGGATCAAGTGTTTTATATACGCGATGGCCAAATCCCATCAGCTTCTCACCACGAACTAACTTCTCTCGAATTACTCTTTCGGGATCGCCTGCTTCCGCCACTTCATCCAGCAGTGCGATCACACCGGAAGGGGCACCTCCGTGAAGGGGGCCTTTCATCGTCCCAATGGCTGATGTTGCAGCAGAAACGAGGTCCGATTCTGTGGAAGCTGTTACCCTTGCTGAAAATGTTGAAGCGTTCATCCCATGCTCCAGCGTCAAGATCATATAGGTTTCCAGCGCTTCAGCATGTGCTTTTAAAGGTGGTATGCCGTTGATCATATAAAGATAGTTTTCAACATGATCTAAGTCCTCGAAGGGAGAAACAAACGGCCTACCTTCTATGCTGCGTGTCCGATAGGCTATGATACTCGGAACGAGCGCTGTCAGTCTAATCGCTTGAGCAATCGTAGGTTTCCAGCCATATTCTTCAGAGCCTTCTGAAGAGATGGCGGTTCGGATCACGCTCATCAAATCCATGTTCTTTGGAAGGTGATCAATGATCTCTTTGATCGAACCTGAAAGCTTCCTGTTTCTTTTTAACTCATTCTTCAGATCGTTCAGTTCATTTTCAGTTGGAAATTTTCCATGCCATAGAAAGTAGGCTGTTTCTTCGAATGAATAGTGCTTTGTCACTTCGCCGATATCTAAACCTCTATACAGCAATTTTCCATTCAGGCCATCCACATGGCTGATGGACGTCTGTGCTGCCACAACACCTTTAAGACCTTTTTCCACCAATCATCTCTCCTTTTCTTCTTTGATAACATTGTATAGAATATATATAATTAAGAAAATTAAATCTTTTTAAAGAACTTGATTAGGATCATTAATAAGGAGATAATAATGGAGTTTAATTGGCTATATACCTTTTTAACGGCGGCAGAAACGGGGAATTTTAGAAAAACAGCAGAGATTCTTTACATATCACAGCCTTCCGTAACGGTTCATATTAAGCAGCTTGAAAAAGAAATCGGGGTATTGCTCTTTCATCGGGAAGGAAAGAAAGTTAAACTGACGGAAGACGGAAAACGATACTTGGATCATGCCAAAAAGCTGATTGCCGTTTATGAAAACGGGCTTGAAGATCTTGCTTCCTTCAGCCAGGGCTATACGAGCAAGCTTATCCTGGCCATCTCACCGCTGATCGCTGACACGATTCTTCCCTTTGTGCTGAAGCGATACTTAAATAAGCATCCTGAAACAGAAATATCGGTGAAAATCATAGAATCAGAACACATCGAACAAGCGGTATTGAACGATGAAGTGGATATTGGTCTATCATGTCTTCCTACAGCCAATTCCAATTTAATCTGTAATCTCCTATACAGAGACAAAGTGATCTTGGTTTGTACACACGATGGCCGGGATTCAGAATCCGCACCGCCTCTGGAGGAAGCAGAAGTATTCGAATTGAATTATCTATTGACTCATAATCACCCAGGTTACTGGGGAGGCTTGATTAAAACGATTAAAGCTAAATATCCTGGTGTGCGAATGATGAAAGTGTCACAAGTGCATATTACGAAAAGATTTATTATAGAAGGGCTTGGGGTATCCTTTCTGCCTGCCTCTACAGTCAGGCGAGAACTGCTGGAGGGAAGGATGCTGGAAGTGGACTGCCATTCTATTCAGCTGCCTGACGCCAATACCTATGCACTGACAAAATACGATCACTCCAAACAAAGAGAATTCCTTTCCTTTGTTTCCAACCATAGAATTTAAAAAAAGGAGAGAAAATCGATGAAAAAGAAAATGGCCATGATCAGTATGGCGATGCTGCTTTTGGCTGCATGTTCATCCAATAACGGACAGGACGAGCAGAAGAAACATGAAAAGCAAAACATGCTGGCTGCTGACAGTGTCTTTAAACAAAACTGTGCAAGCTGCCACGGAAACAATCTTGAAGGAGCAGCAGGGCCTTCTCTAAAACATATCGGAAGTAAATATTCGGAAAAAGAGATCATGAGCATTATTTTAAAAGGTCGAAATGGTATGCCGGCCGGTCTATTGACTGGCGGAGACGCGAGGCTTGTGGCGGAGTGGCTCAAGAAAGAACACAAATAGGACACCTTGTAGGGGAATGGTCTTGTAGCTCGTGAGGAATGGGATTGCATTGCATTGCCATTCTTAGAAACCAAGGATAAGCCAGCTTTTCCTTGATTTCTATTCAGGCTCTGCATTTGTTTCACAAACTGACTGCTCATTCTTCGCCAGCAGTCCCATTCTTGTTCTAAAAGTCAATAGATTTGAGGGTCTCTCTTAGCATCAGTAAGCGAGATGTTTTTGAGAGATTAGCAATAATACGCTCTAACAAGGTACATAACAAAAACCGCCTTTTTAGGCGGTTTTTGTGTTTTATAAGAGGGGGGAGAGCAGGCGGGAGATGGACTCTCTGAAGCGGATCCACTTCGAACGCTCCTGATATTGTTCCCACGTTAATTTACGGGAAAGCTTTACATCCTCGTGAAAAGCGTCCATCAGCTTTTTGGCTATTGTTTTGTTGTATATAAAAGCATTGATTTCAAAGTTCAGCTTTAAGCTTCGGATATCGAAATTGGCGGTCCCGACGGATGATATCTCATCATCTACAACAATCGATTTGGCATGGATAAAGCCGTTGTCATAGATATAGACTTTCGCACCAGCCTTCAGCAAGTCTCCGATATTGGATAACGAAGCCCAATATACGAAAAGATGATCGGGTTTATTCGGTATCATGATCTTTACGTCTACACCCGAATGGCAGGCGATCCGCAGAGTATCCAGCAGACTGGCATCAGGAACAAAGTACGGAGTTTGAATGGTGATTGAATGTTTGGCAAGGGAGATCATCTTGATGTAGCCGTCTTTGATCTGCGGCCACTCCGATTCGGGCCCGCTCGTAACAATCTGCATGCCGATAGCGCCTTTGCCGATTTCCTCAGGAAAAAGGACAGGATCATAATCAATATCATGTCCATATGAGGCTTGGTTCCAGTCTAGTATAAAACGGGTTTGCATGGAGTGGACGGCTGTGCCCTGAATCTTTAAGTGTGTATCACGCCAAAACCCAAACCTCGGGTTAAGCCCCAGGTATTCATCCCCTACGTTAAAACCGCCGACATAACCGATCTTGCCGTCTATAATAACGATCTTCCGGTGATTTCGGTAGTTCATCCGAAAATTAATGAAGGCAAACCTTGTGGGGAAAAAGACTTCAACCTCTCCCCCGGCCTTTCTGAGTTCGGAGAAAAAGCGCTTGGTGAGTCTTCGTGATCCCAATTCATCATATAAGACCCTGACCTTAACCCCTTGTTTTGCTTTTTCGACCAAGACATCCCTTATCTTTCTGCCAAGATTATCTTTTTTAATAATGTAATATTGCAGGTGTATGTGATGTTCTGCCCGTTCGATATCTTGAATCAGATTCTCGAACTTTTTCCCTCCATCAGTAAAAATTTCAACGGAGTTATCCCGTGAAAAGGGAGCCTCGTTATTGACGAGCTGCATGTAGATCAAGTCCTGGCTTGCTCTCTCAGGTTCGTTGCAAAACTCAAAGGACCCGTCCCGAAGATGCTTCATCTGGCTTTTTAAGGTTTTCTCCAAACCAAGCTTTTTTCGGTCATCCCATTGAAATAGCCGGTGTCTGCTTAAGTTTCGTCCGAACAATAAATAAAGAAAAAAGCCACCTAAAGGAATGAACACTAAGACAAGGAGCCATGCCCAGGTGGAACTGGCATCACGGCGTTCCCGAAATACGATGACGGCCGCAAGCAATATATTCAAAATGGTAACAAGCATAAGTAATATAGAAAAAATATGCATAAATTCTCCTTAACAAGCAAGAGTGCGGTAGATGTATAACATACCATACTCTCCTTGTATATTCCCAGTTCTTCAAATAACAAGCAGTATGACCGGATTGAATTTTTTCCATAACCCTAAACAAAGTGTATCATAGTCCCATTTATCTCCTAATGACTATTGCGAAAGAAAGCATATGGGAGGATATAAGAGGATATCTTCTTATATGTAAGTATATTATGGCTAACTGTTGGGATTCCTAATAGTAACTGTCACACACCCTTATATCAAAGGATACATAGTTTGGTGCAGCTAAGAAACTTCTTTACAATTAAAAAGTTGCGGTTAATCGTTGTCGAAAAATGTCGTGAAACTAGAGGTGATGTTAATGGAAGCAAAAGTGAGTATTAGAAATGTAACCAAAGTATTTGGCAAATCACCGAAAGCTGCCGTTCAATTACTGAAAAAGGGTTACTCCAAGAAAGACATATTAAAAGAAACGGGTAGCACGGTCGGTGTAAATAACGCATCGTTTGATATCTATCCAGGTGAGATCTTCGTGGTCATGGGGTTATCCGGAAGCGGAAAATCCACTTTGATTCGAATGATCAACCGGTTGATCGATCCTTCAAGCGGCGAAATACTTATCGATAATGAAGACATCGTGAAAATGCCTACCTCTCAACTTAGAGAAGTGAGACGCAAGACGATCAGCATGGTGTTTCAAAACTTCGCATTATTTCCTCATAAAACCGTGTTAGAAAACACGGAGTACGGTCTGGAAATACAAAATGTCTCCCCATCGGAACGCAAGGATAAAGCGATGAGATCCCTTGAAATCGTCGGATTAAAGGGGTATGAAAATCAGATGCCATCCCAACTGAGCGGCGGGATGCAGCAGCGTGTAGGCCTTGCAAGAGCACTGGCAAGCGATACTGATATCCTTTTGATGGATGAAGCATTCAGTGCCCTTGACCCGCTGATCCGGAAAGACATGCAGGACGAACTTCTTGAAATTCAGGATTCCATGAAAAAAACGATCATTTTCATTACACATGATCTGGATGAAGCTTTACGTATCGGCGACCGTATCGCCCTTATGAAAGACGGAAGCATAATTCAGATAGGAACACCTGAAGAAATTATGATGAATCCTGCCAATGAATACGTTGAGCGATTTGTAGAAGATGTGGATATATCACGCGTTCTTACCGCTTCTCACGTTATGAAACGGGCAGAAAAGATTTCTCCTGACAGAGGCCCGAGGGTCGCGCTGCAGATTATGAAAGATCAAGGATATTCAAGCATCTTTATCGTTGACCGCAAGCAAAGATTGCTTGGGGCCGTAACAGCAGATGATGCCTCTATGGCCATTAAGGAAAACAAGACGATCGAGGAAGTCATGAATAAAGATGTGCTGACTGCAAGTGAAGATACACTGCTTTCAGATTTGCTTGAACCGATGGCGAATACTAATATTCCTCTTGCCGTAATTGATGAAGAAAAACGGTTAAAAGGAGTTATCATCCGCGGCGCTGTCATTGGCGCGCTTGCTGGAAACCGCAATGGGCTGAACGGAAAGGAGGATGACGAATGAATTTTCCGAAAATCCCTTTAGCACAATGGGTTGACCATCTAGTAGACTGGATCACAAATACATTTGATCCTGTCTTTAATGCTATTACTGGATTTATTGAAGGGCTTCTTGACAACCTTGTTACTCTTCTTGGGATAGGTCCTTCTATCTTGTTAATTTTAATTATTACCCTTTTTGCTCTTTATACGAGCAGATGGGGAGTTGCTATTTTTACATTGGTTGGATTATTGTTAATCGACAATCTTGGATATTGGAATGCGACCGTCGATACGATCGCACTCGTATTGTCGTCAGTTGTCCTGACCATCGTGATCGGAATACCGTTTGGAATTTGGGCTTCACAAAATGATACGGCCAAACGGATCATCACACCGATTCTGGACTTCATGCAAACTATGCCAGCCTTTGTTTACCTAATACCATCTATTCTGTTTTTCGGAATCGGGGTTGTACCGGGTATCCTGGCTTCCGTTATTTTCGCGGTGCCTCCGACGATCCGCCTTACGAATCTCGGAATCCGTGAAGTACCGAGAGATTTAATTGAAGCCACAGAGGCCTTTGGTTCAACAACAGGGCAAAAGCTGTTTAAAGTACAGCTTCCTCTTGCTGCACCAACTATCCTTGCTGGTGTGAACCAGAGTATCATGCTTGCCCTGTCAATGGTCGTTATCGCTTCACTTGTTGGTGCACCTGGACTTGGAGCAGAAGTTTACCGTGCTGTTACTCAAATTAAAGTCGGTGAAGGTTTTGAAGCCGGAATTTCGATCGTTATCATCGCGATCATTCTGGACCGTATCTCTCAGAACTTGCGAAAACCGCTTTTCGGCAATATCATCAATAAAAAAATCGTTTATTCTGTATTGGCAGGTCTGCTAATCGTAGCTTACGCTGCAGTAGCGATCAGCCAGGCAAAACCAGATGAAACCAGCTCAAAAAATGTTGGTGACCAGGTGAACTATGAAATTACGGGTATCGATCCTGGTGCCGGATTGATGAAATCAACAGAAAAAGCAATGAAAGACTATGGTCTGAAGAAAGACTGGACACTGAAAGAAGGTTCAGCCGCAGCGATGACCGCCGAATTGAAAAAAGCGTATGAAAAGAAAGAACCGATCATCGTTACTGGCTGGACGCCGCACTGGATGTTCAGTAAGTACGATCTTAAATACCTGAAGGATCCTAAAGGGTCATACGGTAAAGGTGAATCCATTCATACCTTAACGAAAAAAGGGTTCAAGCAGGAAAATCCAGGTGCTAACAAAATCCTGGATCAGTTCTTCTGGAAGCCTTCTGACATGGAAGAAGTCATGGTGGATGTTCAAGATGGAGCACAGCCTGAAAAAGCTGCAGCGAAATGGGTGAAATCCCATAAACAAGAAGTAGGCAAATGGACGAAAGGCGCACAAAAAGGCAACGGAAAAGAAGTCAAGCTTGTCTATGTGGCCTGGGAATCCGAAATTGCAAGTACGAACGTAGTAGCCAAAGTTCTTGAACAGCAAGGCTATAAAGTAAAACTTCAGCAAGTTGAAGCCGGACCGATGTTCGCCGGTGTGGCTGATGGAAGTGCTGACGCTATGGTTGCGGCATGGCTGCCGACAACGCATAAGGATTATTACGACAAGTATAAAGGCAAATTTGAGGATCTTGGTCCAAACCTAAAAGGTACAAAATTAGGTCTTACCGTTCCAAAATATATGCCGATCGATTCCATCGAAGATTTAAAAAAATAATTTGATCTTCTTGAGGACAGCTTCCTGAAAGCTGTCCTCTTTTTTTAGGTAGACTAATGGCCAAATTCTCCTAATAAACATATAGGGAATACTGCAAATTGTACGTAAGGGAGAGGTCAGCATGAATAACATTAACTGGGTTGTGAGTGATCCATATGTGTATCAAGCGCTGCAGTCGGTTGTAAGCAAACCGGTTGTCGTCCAGACGGAACGTGGCTCGGTTCGCGGAACGCTTAAACAGGTTGTTCCAGATCACATCGTCGTAGAATCTGCGGGAAACTCCTTTTATATCCGAACTCAGCAGATCATTTGGGTCGTGCCAAATCCGCAATTGGTTCCCGAATAATACAACCTTCGCCACGCATAAGCATTGAGGTAGAACGGATCACAGCGGGGGTGAAGCACGATGATGAAGCGTGTGAACAAAATAGCGATAGAGCTTCCTAGGCCGGAACACGGTGACATGAACGGAGCCGCGGCGGTTCAGGAACTATTGGGCGGCAAGTTTGGTGAAATGTCCACGTTAAATAACTATATGTATCAATCGTTTAATTTTCGGGGGAAAAAGAAGTTTAAACCCTTTTATGACCTCGTTGCGAGTATTACGGCAGAAGAGTTCGGCCACGTCGAGCTCGTCGCCAACACGATTAATTTGATGTCGTTCGGAAATACGTTTCCAGGCGACCCTGACAGTACGCCTCTTCAGAATGGAAAAGATGCGCGTTATTCCCTCCACTTTACGACCACGGCACAGGCTGCTTACCCGGGGGACGGAATGGGCCGGCCGTGGAATGGAGACTTTGTCACCAACTCCGGAAGTCTTGTGGGTGATTTACTTCATAACTATTTGCTCGAGATCGGGGCAAGAACTCATAAAATGCGCTGTTATGAGATGACGGATCACCCAACCGCAAGAACGATGATCGGTTATTTGCTCGTCCGCGGCGGCACTCATATCATCGCCTATGCCAAAGCACTGGAAGTGGCAACAGGGGTTGAGGTTGGTAAGATGCTGCCCGTGCCGAGCCTGGATAACAACAAGTTTGATTATGCTAAGCCATTTATAGATAAAGGGCTTTCCAATGTTTTATATACATGGGGGGAGCCGGAGTACCGGGATATCAGTAAAATCTGGAAAGGAAAAAATCCTGAGACGGGACAGCAGTTAACTGTCATTGACGGCATGCCGGAAGGAGCAAAGGTTCCTGATTTTGAGGAACTGCCTGAAGAGTTTGCTCCGGGCATTGATCAGGATGATTATCAGCGGATTTTGAAGCGGCTGATGTCGAATATATAAGGGGATGCCGGGTCGCTGATGAGTTTTTTGCGGTTCGGCTTCTGTCTTTGTGGGTATTGAGCCAAACTCAGAAATAATTGAGCCTAACTCCAAATAAAGGATTTTAACTTATTATTCATACTATTTCACCCGGAAAACCTTGACATCCATCCTTAAATTAAGGTACTATACTAAAAAAATAAAAGCTATCCAGAGCGGCTGAGGGACTGACCCTATGAAGTCCGGCAACCCGCAAATGGGCGGTGCCAATTTCAGACAAGAATCCATTTTGGAAGATAAGCGGACATGAAATCGTCAAAATGAATGTGCCGCCTTCTCCAGATTTGGAGAAGCCTTTTTAATTACATACAGTAAGAGCTGACTAGACATCTAGAGGCTCGTTTAAGCAGAACTCGTTCTGTTTAAGCGGGTCTTTTTAATTGGCTGTTTTCGTAACCTTTGTTGCTCCTGTGAGTGGTTGATTTCCGTTCCAGGATGCTCGCTTTAACCGGCGTAAACGCCTACTTTCGCGGGGCGTGCGCTGAACCCCTCGGCGCTTGCGCCTGCGGGTTTCACCTGTCACGCTCGTCCCGCAGGA
>NZ_JARMMC010000004.1:0-79565 GCF_036216745.1 Fictibacillus sp. B-59209
TGGAGCGGAGATCAACAGCTATCAGACTTCTTGGACAGCCCCTTTTTTTCTGTTTGTTCATGTTGTTGTTTTGGTAGGGTGTGTATCACCCCTTATTTTTGGAGAAAAAGACTTTAGGGCCTCTTTTAAGCATCAGTATGGGATGCCCAATAGGGTTGGAAATCGATTTAAGGAATTCTTACCATGTATAATGAATAAAAAGAGTTAATATATCCCATTCAAACAAAAGGAATTTATGGAATAATATGACTTGTGTTTATTAACAAAGGAGGAGAATTCTATGAAACTAGTTAAGTCAATTTTGATTTCAGCTTTATTATTTTCAATGTTTCTTGCTTATGGACCGAGTTCGGCAGAAGCTGCAAAAGTTAAAGGTTTTGATTACAAGCCTGGCGATGTACTGATCACAAAATCGTATAGTTCCTACAAACTGGTAGGACATGCTGGAATTGTGCTGCCTGACGGAAAGAATGTACTTTTTACAAGTACCAGCAACAACAAAAAGCCTTACGTTTGGAGTATCAGTAAATGGCTGGATCACTATGATACAACCAAAGTAGTCCGGCATAAAAGTACTACTGTAGCAGGAAAAGCAGCGAAGAACGCTTATGATAATTACTGGAAAACAGGTGCCAAGTATAAAAACAGTACATACAAGGTTTCTACTGATCCTACAAATAGAAAATATCTTTATTGTTCTGAAATAGTTTGGCAGGCTTACTACTATGGAGCAGGTGTTGATTACCAAATGAAAATGTGGAATCAAGGGACTTCAAGGTACATTTATGTTAGGCCATCCATAGTAAAACCGTATTTTTATGTGGACACAGAATTACAAAAGCACAATGGATTTTCTACGGTGAAAAAAATCAACTGGAATTAAGGAAATAAGAAAAAGCAGACAACAAGTCTGCTTTTTCTTATTTTTATTTGCTGATTGTATTATAAGCAGGAATATCCAATATAAGTTTATAGGATGAAAGCAGCTTGTAAAGATTGTACATCTGGGTCGTCTGTTTGGAGGCCCACCCGATATCGCTTGCATATTGATGAGTGGCTTTGCCTGTTAGTGACGCAGCTAACGGATTCCATCTCATTTTATAGAGCGTATCCTGTCCAGCCTGGATATAGCCATTGGATATAAATTGTGCTCCGCCAATAATGGCAGCATTGGGGGTAAACCATCCCTTATCATAAGCGTATTTTGCCCCCATGTTAATAGGATCGCTGTCAACCGCTCCAATTCCATACATATTGTAAACCATCTGGCCATTATAGAGGATTCCGTTTGCCAGCTTGGATGTACCGTTGCCAGTTTCAAGAAGTGCATGGGAGATCAGGTAGATTTCATTTACTCCATATGCTTTTCCTGCCTCAATGAACGCATCTGCCTTTCCTGCAAGAATACCTTTGCCTGCAAGGATCCGATCATTGACTTCACTGTTAAGAACACTTGCACTTTGAGAGAGCTTTAAAAATTGTAAGGACTTTACCGCATCGCCCTTAAAATTGTTAACGTCCAAATAATATTTTACGTCATCAGGGCTCGCATTGACCCACTTGTTATTGTAGATCACTTGATACCAGTTGTAGCCGTCAGCGCCTTTCACGGTGTTAACGATCTGAAGGATGTCCCCGTTGCTGACATTGCCTACTGCCCAGTACTGGTCCCCGGCACCGCCTCTTACGCGCCAGCCGGTTCCATCAACAATTCCGGATGTACTGCTTGTCAGATCAAGTGCATCTTCGCGGATAAACGTATTGTACTTTTTATCGGTCTGAGGGTTTACCTTCATCTGAATGGCTACCATCTCATCCAATGTCTTTCCGTAGGCAGTATTTGTGATACCAGGTGTTGCTTCTACCTGATCCACCAGGTAAGAGGAGCTGACATAGCCGGTTTTTCCGCTTGCGGATACTTTGGCCCAGCCTTTGGTCTCCGATTGTACGGTAACAGGTGTGTTGTGTTTAAGTACGGCCATTACAGAATAGGTAGTGGCTGGACCGGAACGCATGTTAAGGCTGGAGCCGACCTTCACAAACTTAATGATCGTCTTTGCTGGCTCAGCTGGTTTGCTGACTACCGGTTTTGTAGCAGAGAGGTAGCTTGTATTGACATACCCATCTTTGTTATTGGCCTTGATCTTGGCCCATCCTTTTGATTCGGAGTAGACGGTAACTTCCAGGCCATTTACTAGTTTGGTGATGATGGCTGCATTTGCAGAAGGGCTTTTCCTAAGATTAAGTGTATCGGATGTTACCTTTACATATTTGGTTGTCGTCTTAGGGGCAGCAGGCTTGGGTGCACTAACCACCGGCTTTTTGGCAGAAAGGTACACGGAGCTGACATACCCGTTTTTGCCATTGGCTTTGATTTTGGCCCACCCTTTCGACTCGGTATATACCGTAACAGCCAAACCATTCTTTAGTTTTGTTACGGCCGTTGAACTTGCGGAGGCACTTTTTCTCATAGTGAGAGTGTCTCCTGATTTCACCATAACATATTTCGTAACGGTTTTCGGTTTAGGTGCTGCAGTGGTGGCTGCTGGTTTGGAAGTGGACAAATAAGCCGAGCCGACGTAGCCGATTTTTCCGCTTGCTGCAATTTTAGACCAGCCTTTTGATTGGGAATAAAATGTAACCTTTGTTCCTTTTGCTAATTTGACGATGACCGTTGCACTGGATGAAGCGCTTTTGCGCATATTCAACGTGCCCTGGGTCACTTTTACATACTTAATGGCAGTTGTAGGTTTAGCGGCACTTATCGTGGTTTTGGTGGTCGAAGGCTTGGAAACCAGATATTTTGAACTGACATAGCCATACTTCCCGTTGTATTTGAGCCTAGCCCATCCTTTGCTTTCAGAATAGACGATTACTTTGTTGCCTTTTACGAGCTTGCCGATGACGGCTGACTTTGTCGTTGCGCTTTTACGCAAGTTCAGGCTTGAGCTTGCACTGACATTCACATACTTTGTTTTTAACTCCTGAGCGGACACGGGATTGGCATGTATACCCTGGTATAAAGCGGCTGTGGTTAGTACGGCAAAACAAAACCCCGGAATTGCTAGCTTTTTCATCTCAATCTCCTCTGCACATCATTCTAAAATCAAAACGTTTCACAATTGTTTGATTCATAGATGTGTATCGGCAAATGGTCTAAATTGTTTTATTACATTTAGTTAACAATTCGATAAAATAGTTCTATTTTAGTAGTTAAATAACAAGGGATTCTAATAGTTCTGGGGAAATAGTACCTAACAGGAAATAGGGGCTCTTACAACTTTTGTGATGGCATTGCTCGATTCTACTCTAAAAATAATGGGAGGAAGAATGAATGTATCCGACGATTGGAAGGTTATTTGAGCAGACGGTAAGAAAGTATCCAGGTAAAGAGGCGCTGGTCGATCTATCCCGGAGCCAAAGGTGGACGTACGGAGAATGGGATCAGTATGTCAACCGCACGGCACAGGCGTTTCTGGCAGCCGGGGTAAGGAAGGGGGATGTTGTTTCTGTTTTTATGTACAACTCAAGTGAATTTGCGACGGTTTACTTCGCTTGTGCAAAAATAGGCGCGATCATCAATCCCATCAACTTTCGGTTAAAGTCAGGTGAAGTCTCGTACATACTCAACGATTCCAAGCCTGTCCTTTTTATTTATGGAAAAGATCTGGAGCAGCAGGTGAAGGTTCTGTTTGATGAATTTCCGCTTGTCTCCTTCTGGTCGGTCAGCGAGAAGGTTCCGGATCAGGCAGTCCGTTTTCACGATCGGGTTCAAGAAGCTCAAGCCCAGGCGCCGAATGTTGAGTTGGATGAAAACGACTTGTACGCCATCATGTATACGAGCGGGACGACCGGACAGCCGAAGGGCGTGATGCACCGCCACAGAGACATGATTGAGCAAAGTTTGACCTGCATGCAGGCGCTGCAGCTGAGACCATCTGACAGAGGGCTGACAGCAGCCCCGATGTTCCACTGTGCTGAACTGCACTGCGCTTTTTTGCCGCGTGTTCATAATGGATGTACGACAGTGATCATGCACCATTTTGATGCAAAAGAAGTTCTCCAAACGATTCAGGACGAGAAAATTTCCGTCATGTTTGCAGCGCCTACCATGTGGAATATGATGCTGCAGGAAGATCTGTCGCAATACGAGACCTCTTCCATGAGATTTGGGCTTTATGGCGGGGCATCGATGGCACCGGTTCTCGTGCGGGAACTTGGTGAAAAGCTGGGCATTAAGCTTGTACAAGCGTATGGCATGACGGAGATGGGACCGGCTATCGCCTTTTTGTTTGAAGACGAACAGGAGGCTAAAGCAGGTTCGGCGGGTAAAGCCTGCTTTAACCATGAAATTCGTGTCGTGCGTCCGGGAACTCAAGGGCCGTCTGATCCCGAAGACATTCTTCCGCCGGGAGAGGCTGGAGAAATCATCGTCAAGGGGCCGAGTATGATGAAAGGGTACTACAACCGGGAAGAGGCGACAGATCAAGCTGTACATAAAGGCTGGTACCATAGCGGGGATATCGGCTATATGGATGAGGAAGGGTACCTTTTCGTTTCTGACCGGATGGACGATATGATCATCAGTGGTGGAGAAAACATCTACCCGCGTGAGGTGGAAGACCTTTTATACGAGCATGAAGGGGTTCTTGATGTCGCTGTGCTGGGAGAGCCGGATGAAAAGTGGGGAGAGCGGGTGACGGCCGTCATCGTGAAAAAAGCAGGAGAGCTGACCGAAGATGCGCTTGATGAATTCTGCAGAAACAGCCATAAGCTGGCAGACTACAAGCGGCCGAGGAAATTTATCTTTGTCGATGAAATGCCAAGAAACGCGAGCGGCAAGATCCAAAAATTCCTGCTGCGTGAAAAGTATACGAACATCTCTGCAAAATAAAAGAAGCCGTTAGAGCTGCGGTAGAAGGGCCTGCTGGATTTTTTGGCTGACATCACCGCGGCTTATGACACCGATTTGCCGTTTTTCTTTGTCTACAGCGGGAAGTTTTTTAAAATAGTGCTTTGCGAGCAGACGCAGTACTTCAAATTTGGCTTGACCACGTATACGGAAGGAAAGAAGAAAAAAGTAAAACCTGTATCGCCTTATGGCGGCACAGGTTTTCTATTTTTGTATGGTGAAATGAGGCAGTGGGCTGACTTTTTTATGAAAATGAGGTGTTTTGCAAGTATATGGTAGATTCTCGCAAGTAAAGTCGGCCTTCTCGCAAGTAAATGGTGGATTATTGCAAGTAAAGTCAGTATTTTTGCAAGTAACTCTTGTCGAACTGCAAGTAAAATTCTTTTCTTAAAGTTTACGTTCAAACTCTTCCTGCTTTTTTACCCGTTAATAGCCAGTATCTTTTAAAACTGATGCGCTTCGTTCCGCTCAGAGCCTGAGCGCAGGCAGCGGATCAGCTGGCAGGCGCGCTCCCTCGTCCACGTTTCATATCGTATCATGATCCATCTCATCGTGAGGAGAAACAATTATTAGATGAACACTTACACTTTCATAAAAAGTACCTCTTATCGTATAAACTATAAAAATGGATTAAAGAAAAGGGGCTGTCCAAGAAGTCTGGTAGGTGTTGATCTCTGCTCCAGGCTGCTCGCTTTTACCGGCGTAAACGCCTACTTTCGCGGGGCGTGCGGTGAGCCTNNGGTCAATTTTCGACTTTCAGGCAGCTCCTTTTACCCTGTTAGTTATCGCGTTTTTTATTCATTGATTTTAAAGCATTGCGGTAATCGTTATCTTTCATTGAATGCTTTTCCGTTGTTTCAGCCGGAGGAGCGGCAGGCTTAGCAGGTGTTTTTAACCGCTGCAGAGCATGACGGTACTCCGTGTCACTCATAGCATTCGGGTCTTTCTCTGGTACGTTCTCTTCTATTGCTGGCGATGGTGGAGCCATATTCTCGTGATTTTCCTGGGCAGCGGCAGCTGTTTCTTCTTGTACAGGCTCCTGTATCGGTTTTTCCGCAACCGGAGACTGCATGTTTTCATCCGCTGTATTCGCCTTGCCTTTAGCGGCAAAAGCCCTCGTATTAATAACAATTAAGACTGCAATTAAAATCACGGCGACTACAATAAGTAATATGCCGATCATTTTCCATCACCTACCGTTCTGTAAATTGCTGTGCAACAAGAGCTACACGCTCTCCCAATGCGCGTCCAAGAGCCTGGTCGTCCTCGGTAATGAGTTCATTCCCTTCAATCGGACAAGTTATTCCCACTCCGTAGTAAGATCCATACAGGGCGTTTTCCGGGACATTACCTGGAAGTCCTGCGATGATCATACCTTGGTGAAGCATTGGAGTAATGAGGTTAAGAAGAGTCGCTTCTAAACCGCCGTGAGTTGTAGCTGTTGTACAGAACACAGCCCCCACTTTGTTGATTAGTTTTCCTTCTGCCCATAGATAGCCAAGCTTGTCGATCCAGCTTTTTAGCCCTGAGCTGATGGTGCCGAAATGTCCTGGGCATCCCCAGATGATCGCATCCATCTTAGGAAGGGAGTAAACATCTGCTTCATCTACATGCTGCAGATAGACATTTGCGCCGTTCACTTGCTGTGCTCCAGCTGCGATGGATTCGGCAAGTGCCTTTGTATGGCCGCCTTCACTATCGAAGACAATACATATATTCATGAAACATTCCCCCAGATTTTAATAGAGTAGGGTGTTAGGATACATTCTTTGGCGCTGGCAGCAGCAGTACTTCCTCTTTCTGAGGTACTGGTGCAGCCGCTTCTCTAACCTTGTCTTTTCGGACATCACGGAGAAATAAGCTCAATACGAGACCAATGGCGGAAATAACGGTTGCTATGATGAAGGCGTCGTTAATGCCGTTGATGCTGGACTGCTGGCTCGCTTTACCGAAAAGGATTTGAACTGCTTGCTGCTGGGCCTGTGATACAGGAAGATGAAGACTGACCGCTACCTTTTGAACAAAGTCATGGAATGAAGTCATAAAGAATGGATCGGCCGTATTCATGGCTCCTTCCATCTCATTCATATGGAACGTTGTTCGATTCGTAAAGATGGTCGTGATCAAGCTGATACCGATCGAGCCTGATACTTGGCGAAGCGTGTTGGACATGGACGTGCCATGGCTGCTCAAGTGCTTCGGCAGCTGGTTAAGGCCGGCTGTCATGATTGGCATCATCAAGAAGGACATCCCAAACATACGGAACATATAGAGAACCACGATGAATGTGTAGGGAGTATCCATTGTCAGCCTTGTAAAGAAATACGTCGTTATCGTTGTGATCGCCATACCGAAAATGGCAAGTGGACGAGGCCCCAATTTATCAAACAGTGTACCTGAAACAGGTGACATGACCAGCATGATCAAAGCTCCTGGCAGCAACAGCAGTCCGGAATCAAGCGGTGAATATCCCCGGATCGTCTGCAGATAGATCGGAAGCAAGAACATCCCGGAAAACAGACTGATCGTCAAAACGACGTTAATAACGCTTGCTAATGAAAAGATTCCATAGTTGAAAATCCGCATGTCGAGCAGCGGCTTTTCAATACGAAGCTGTCTGATGGTAAAAATCATGAGCAGGACAGCACCTGCAATCATGGTTGAAAGAACAACCGCATCATCCCAGCCGTCATTTCCTGCTTCACTGAACCCATATAGAAGCAGCGACATACCGGCAAGAGACGTAAAGACGGAAAGGCCATCAACCTTAACCTTTTTCGGCGGCTGAATGTCTTTCAGGCTGAAAAAGGCAAAGATTAATACGATGACGCCCAGCGGCACCATTCCGGTAAAGAGAAGATGCCAGTCATAGTTTTGCACGACAAAGCCAGAAAGCGTAGGACCGACCGCCGGAGCAAACATCATGGCGAGACCAAAGATCCCCATCCCCTTACCCCGGATTTCCGGAGGGAATATAAAGATGATGATGGTCATGACAAGAGGTGCTAATACACCGCCGCCAACGGCCTGGATCAAACGCCCGACTAGCATGACAGGAAATCCCGTTGAAAGCCCGCAGATCAATGAACCTAACGTAAAGCAGAACATGGCAAACAAAAAGAGGCGGCGGACCGCGAACCGTTCAATCAGAAAAGGCGATAGCGGAATGAGCGCACCATTGACCAGCATGTAGCCTGTCAATAACCATTGAGCTGTATTGGCAGAAACTCCGAATTCTGTGATCAAGTGGGGAATAGCCACGTTCAGCAGTGTCTGGTTCAGGATGGCAAGGAATAACCCGATCATGAGTATGACTAATAAAGGAATGTATCTTTTGATATCGTGTGAGCCTTGAGGCTGTTGAAATTCGCTTGACATTTATTCTTCCTCCTTTCTTAGGAAGTACAGTTCTAATGATGGATTAGTTTTTAGAAATTTTTACTTCTGCGTTCATACCTGGCAATACTTTATCAGATGAGTTCGTGATTGAAATTTTAACAGGTACAGTTTGCGTTACTTTTGTGTAGTTGCCGTCATCGTTGGATTTAGGCATTAAAGAGAATAAAGAGTTAGTAGCAAAACCGATTTTTTCTACGTTTCCATCAAGAGTGGTTTCATCGTCACCATCTACAGTAACGTCAACTTGGTCACCCTCTTCGATATCTTTCAATTCGTCTTCTTTAATGTTGGCGATCACGTATAGTTCATCCATGTTGACTTCACTTGCAAGGGTTTGGCCAGCTTGAACCATTTGATCATTGTTGGCTTGTTTTTTAATAATGGTTCCGTCAGCAGGGGTTTTGATGTCCATGGATTTTTCAGCACCGGAAATTTTTCCTATTCCTTCATCCTTTGTTACCTTTTTACCTTCTTCCAGGTTCCAATCGGAAAGTTTACCATCCGTTGGAGCGGTGATGTTATGAAGTTCACCTGTTACCTTTGCATTGTCAGTTGATACGTAGTTGCTATTTTGGAAATAGTAATACGCTCCTCCTGCAATTAAAACTATGACTACAAGAAATGCTACGATGTTGGTCATGAGTAAACGACCTCTAGACATTTAGTTGCCCTCCTTAATTGTTAATATTATTAACTGTAAATCACAGCTAACTGTTAATGATGATACCCTTGAGAAAGTTTTACTTTTTTAAAAAGATACTTTATGATAAAGGTATTGTCTAAGTAAACACTTTACCACAAAAAGATTGAACGGCACAATAAAAATGAATTTTAATTTTTTTAGGGTTAATGATACTATCATGATGCAGCACATAAACCCAAAGGGGATCAGTCATGGACCGACAACTACAAGCTCAGATCGAACAGCTGGATCACATTAAAGATACGTTCTTTCGGTTACGAAGGGCGTTTATTGAAAACCAAATCAAGGAATTTCCATATAGTTTGACGGCCACCAAGTACGCGGTGCTTAAGATGCTTTTTCAGAAACATAGATGCATGGTTGTCGATATTTCAAACTCGATGGGATTGACGTCAGGAGCAACGACCACGCTTTTAAATCAGCTGGAAGAAGATCAGTTGATCAGGCGTACACGCGATGAAAAGGATCGGAGAGTAGTCTGGATCGTATTATCAGAAACGGGTGAAGCGCTGATTTCTGACATCGTTGAAAAACGGAATCACTTTTGGTCAGAGATGCTTTCCACTCTGACGAAGGAAGAGCAAGAGGAATATATTCGATTGTTAAAAAAAATAGAAGCTGGAATTAAAGCCAAAGTTTGAGGTAAGCCAAGCTTTGCATGATCATTTCCTGCGCTGCTAGCAAGGAGAATCAGTATGAAAAACAGAGAAACACTCGTTAAGGATCTCGTGACAACCTATAGAAATCAAACAAAGAAAATCCGGGCATGTTTTCATCCTTTGCTAAAGGATTTTATTCCGCTTAATGAATATGCGGCGTTAAAGGTACTTCGCTGCCATGGTGATCAGATGGTATCGGAAATTGCGGATCATCTGCAAGTAACGAACAGCCATATTTCTGTTACGAGCGATAAATTGATCAACCGCGGTCTGGTCACAAGAAAACATAGTGAACAGGACCGCAGAATCGTTTATTTGTCGATCACACCAAAAGGGGAGCAGCTGGCGGATGAAATGGATCAAGTGCTGCAGGATTTCTATGAAGAAACGTTCAGTGAACTTTCAGTAGAAGAAATAGAAATATTTATTAAGTTATTGAATAAAATAAAAATGTGAAAATACACTGGTAAAACCCACTTAAATAGGAAAAGCGATTGTAAATTTTCTAAAATGCATTAGTATTAAAGGGTATAGTTTACATATAAAGGACGTGCTCAATGAAAAAGCATATACCCAATCTGCTTACACTTGGAAATTTATATTGCGGCTTTTTTTCCATCGGCTATATTATAGATGGGGACAGCAAGAACGCCACAATCCTGATCTTTATCGCCATCATGCTTGATGCGGTGGACGGCAGGGTGGCAAGAATTCTGGGCGTAACCAATGAGATGGGGAAGGAACTGGATTCCCTGGCTGATGTCGTTTCTTTCGGAGTCGCACCTGCCTTTTTAGCAGCTCATACGTATTTTGCCGACTTTCATTATATATATGGTGTGGCGATGTCCGGCATTTTTCCGGTGTTCGGAGCCTACCGCCTGGCCCGTTTCAACGTGACTTCCCAGGAAGAGTCGCTGAAACATTTTACCGGAATCCCGATCACATTGGCTGGAGCGATCGTTACCTTCTTAGTGCTTTTTGTAAAAATGATCCCGATTTGGGCTTTCATCATCGCTTTCTACGGGCTGGCGATTCTTATGGTCAGCACCATGAAAATTCCAAGCTTCAAAAACATCAAACTGCCCAAAAACGGTGTGATCGTCACTCTGTTTTTGTTCTATATGTTCTATCTCTTAGCAAAGGCAAGGTTTGAAAAAGTGCCGGTGTTCTTCTATGTTGCATTGGCGATCTATATCCTGTTCATCATCATTCGGTTTATCCGTGTCAAAGAGCCGAAGCTTCCGAAGTGGAAGCGCGGGAGATAATGTTGTGAGCGCCCATCCTTTTTAGTGAAGGATGGGTGTTTTTTGTTGTGTGCTGCGTGCTTGCTGACTGGTGTGCGTGCTGTGTGTATCGGCTTTAGTGGGTGGTGGGAAATGAATGTGTCAAAACATGTCGAACAGAGTCGTGTATAAACGGTTCGATAATAAAAACTCGGATTTCGATAATAAAATCAGTTTTTCGATAATAAATTGAGCTTTTCGATAATAAATCAGGATTATCGATAATAAGAAAGTTGACTGGGCTTTCATGCTCCATAATATCTCAGGATTTTAGCCCCAGATCTGTAAATAAACCAAAATTACTCCGATCAAACCCCTCAGACAAGCCAGAAAACAATTATTTACTCAACATCATTTATTTTCTGCCAAAAAAGAACCCCAAAACAGGCAAAACTCATACCTATCCTTAAAAACTCTTCACTGCTTGCCAACCATAAGGTTCAAACAGCTAAATTTTGTCGAAAAGTTGTGGTTGACCACACTGGTCAATGCGCATATACTGTGATTGACCGAATTGGTCAACGCGACTATAAAACGTTATAAATTACGAAAGAAGTGCTGCCTGTGTTTTCGAAATTTTACAATCTGGAAGATGAGAAACAAATTAAAATTTTAAATGCTGCCATCAAGGTTTACGTGCAAAAGGGCTATGACAATGCATCCACCAATGAAATTGTGAAGGAGGCCGGCATATCCAAAGGACTGCTGTTTCACTATTTCAAGAACAAAAAGACCTTGTATCTTTTCTTATTTGATCACTGTATCGAGGTGGTCATGGAAGACTTTTATAAAAAGGTAGTCATGGAGGAAACGGATTTTTTCAAAAGGCTTCACGACATGACGCTGATTAAGATGGAGCTGCTTCATACCTATCCTGACATCTTTCGTTTCTTTGAGAAAGCGATGCTGGAAGAGTCAGACCAAATTCGAAGCGACTTTCAAAGCAGGATTAAAACCTTTACGGCCAGCAGTTCCACTTGGCTTTTTGATGGAATTGACACCTCGAAGTTCCGTGATGACTTGGATCTCTCAAAGGTCATAAAAAGTATGCTGTGGGCATTTGAAGGGCTCAGTGAAGAAATACTGGCCAAAGCGAAACTCCAAGATCTTGAGGTTGATTATGACGAGGTGTTTGCTGAAGCAGCTGCTTACATTG
The DNA here is from genome assembly GCF_036216745.1 of Fictibacillus sp. B-59209. NCBI lineage: Bacteria > Bacillati > Bacillota > Bacilli > Caryophanales > Fictibacillaceae > Fictibacillus > Fictibacillus sp. B-59209. Next base: position 12,113 of record NZ_JARMMC010000004.1, read on the forward strand.
AAATGTTTAAGAAAGCTTTTTATAAATGAACAGGAGGCTGCAGCCATGAATGTGATTGAGATCAAAAATTTAACGAAAAGATATGGCAATGCCAGGGGAATCGAAGACATCAGCTTTCATGTGGAAGAAGGGGAGATCTTTGGCTTCATCGGTCCGAACGGTGCCGGTAAATCCACAACGCTCCGCACGCTGCTGTCCATCATTTATCCAACGAGTGGAAGCGCTGCGATTTTCGGAAAAGACGTCATTAAGTACGGGCCGGAGATCAAAAAGCAGATCGGGTATCTGCCTTCAGAGGTGTTCTACTACGACAAAATGAAAGTGAAGGACCTGCTGAACTATTCCACAAGCTTTTATAAAAAAGACTGCAAGAAACGGATTCGTGAACTCGCAGAAATCATGGATTTGGATCTTAATAAACGAATCGACGACTTGTCCTACGGAAACCGGAAAAAGGTTGGTATTGTTCAAGGCTTACTTCATGAACCGAAGCTGATCATTCTGGACGAACCGACCGGGGGACTGGATCCATTAATGCAGCAAAAGTTCTTTGATCTCTTGAAAGAGGAGAATAAAAAGGGAGCGACTATTTTGTTTTCCTCGCACATCCTGAGCGAAGTGCAGAAGATGTGTGACCGGGTTGCCATCATTAAAGAAGGAAAGCTCATTACGGTTGAGAAGATCAGCACCCTTCAGGAAAACAACCATAAGAAGATTAGAATTGAGACAAAACAGCCGGTGGATGCTGGTTGGTTTGCAGTGGATGGCGTCACCAACATTGAGAGTGATGATCATAAGATCAGCTTCTTATACAGTGGCAACATTAACTTGATCATGAAAAGGCTTGTGGAAATTGAACTGTCGAACGTTTGGGTGGATGAGCCAGACCTTGAGGAAATCTTTCTTCATTATTATGAGAAGGAGGATGGTTCAAAGTGAATATCTTCTTGCATGAGCTTAAGGCGAACCGTAAGTCCATGCTGATCTGGGCATTTGCGCTAGCGGCAGTCACGGTGCTGTTTTTCTCGATCTACCCATCGGTTGAAAAAGATGGAGATCAGTTTATTAAGGTCCTTCAAAATTATCCGGAAGGTGTGTTGAAGGCGTTAGGCGTTCAGATCAACACGATCACGTCACTCCTTGGATTTTACTCGTATTTCTTTTTATATGTGATGCTGTGCGGTGCCATTCAGGCGATGAACCTTGGAACCGGAATTTTATCCAAGGAAGTCAGCGGGAAGACAGCAGAGTTTATTCTCACGAAGCCAGTGACGAGAGCGCAGATCATCACCGCAAAGCTGCTGGCTGTACTTTGTACGTTAATTTTCACGAATGTCATTTTTATTGCCGTTTCATACGGTATGGCGTTTGCAGTAGCAACAGCAGATTTTAACGAAAAAACTTTCTTCTTTATGTCAGCGGCAAACTTTTTTGTACAGCTCGTGTTTGCGTCGCTTGGTTTTCTCGTATCCTCAGCTTTTTCAAGGATCAGATCAGTACTGCCGCTCTCGCTAGGTACGGTCTTTGCTTTCTTTATCCTCAGCATGTTCGGCTCTGTCATAGGGGATAAAGCGATTCGCTATATTACACCGTTTAAATATTTTGATCTGTCATATATTATGAAGCATTCCTCTTATGAGCCGGTTTATATCAGTATTGGAGCTGCCGTCGTCATGGCGGCGATCGCGGCCAGTTATGTGCTGTTTACGAAAAAGGACATCCATGCGGCCTAGCAGGATAAGGAAGAGGTGATAAACGATGAACATCTTTTGGAGAGAGTTAAAATACAGCCGTAAGTCCATGATTTGGTGGTGCGCCGGCATTCTCTTTATGGTGGTTTCAGGAATGAGCAAGTATGGGACCATGAAAAGTTCCGGTCAGTCTGTGAACGAGATTTTTGCTGCGATGCCTAAATCGCTTCAGGCCATATTTGGGTTAAGCTCACTGGATTTATCAACCTCCATGGGATTTTACGGCATGCTGTTTTCGTATCTTGTCTTGATGGCAACTATCCATGCCGTCATGCTCGGCGCCAATATTATCGCAAAAGAAGAGCGTGACAAGACGTCAGAGTTTCTGATGGTCAAACCAGTATCCCGAACAAAAATTATTTCATCGAAGCTTGCAGCATCCATTGTACTGCTTGTGATCTTCAATCTCGTAACCTATGCTTTTTCGATTGCGATGGTGATGCACTATGACGCCGCAGCAGATACAAGTGAGATTGGGAAATTGATGGCTGGATTGTTTTTGCTGCAGCTCTTATTCCTGGCGATCGGAATGGCCATCGCATCGGTCAGCAAACGGCCGAAGTTGGCTACGTCCATTGCTACAGGCATCCTTCTCGTCACGTATATTCTGTCTATCGTCATTGAACTGAACGACAAGCTGGAAGCTCTTAAATACATTACGCCGTTTAAATACTTTGAGGCGAAGAACCTGATAGAGAATAACGGATTTGATGGTGTGTTTGTCGTACTGTCGGCTGTGATTATTGTGACAGGAATTATGCTCACGTATGTTTCTTATCGAAAGAGAGATTTAAGGATTTAAATAAAATGCGTATTAAGAGACTCCTGAAAATGGGGCCTCTTTTTTGGTGGTAAAAAATCTTTTTATTCTAGCAAACGCTTGTTCATTCCAAACAACTCTAGCAATCTCGTAACCTTTGTTGCATGGGAGTGGTTGATTTCCGTTTCAGGCTGCTCGCTTTCCGCGGGGCGAAGCTTAAGCCTTACCGGCGCCAGCACCTACCTTCTCGACGCATGCGCCTGTGGGTCTCACCTGTCCCGCTTCCCCCGCATGACAAGGAAGGCTTCGGCAGCGTTATATCGCACGAAGAAAATGTGAAATTCATTTTCGAGGAGTCTCGCACCTTTCACCTTGTGATAATAGTCACAGATATCAACCCTTTTAAGCGATAGTATTAATTTGTAATCTCGAAGTTTCCCCTAAGCAATCAAAACGTATAAAAACTGTTTAGATTAAGACCAAATTATAAAAAACAAAAACAGATTTTTAAAAAGGGATGAAAAAAATGTTTTGTTATCAATGTGAGCAAACTCCAACTGGCGGCTGTAAAACCATAGGTGTATGTGGAAAAGATGAAAATATTGCCAGTTTACAAGATACTATCATATTTGGCTTAAAAGGAATTGCTGCTTACCGGACGCACGCAAATCAATTAGGGTACACGGATCCCTTCGTTGATGCGACCACTCATGAAGCGTTATATATGACGCTTACAAACTCGAACTTTAATGTACAGGAACATATTGATATGGCAATGAAAGTTGGGAAAGCGGCTGTTCGGGTAATGGAGTTGTTGGACAAAGCACATACAGATCGTTTAGGAATTCCTGAACCGATTAAAATATCGCAAAATAAGATAGAAGGAAATGCCATTGTAGTAACTGGTCATAATTTATTTGCATTGGAACACCTTTTAAAGCAAACAGAAGGAAAAGGGATAAATATTTATACTCACTCTGAAATGCTGCCGGCACACGGTTATCCAAAACTTAAAAAGTATTCGCACTTAAAAGGAAATATCGGTAAAGCCTGGTATGATCAACGCCGCTTGTTTGAAAAGTTTCCGGGTGCCATTTTAGCAACGACCAACTGTGTGATGCCGATTAAAGGAACGTATGCCGACAGAATGTTCTCCTATGAAGTGGCCGGCTTAGAGCATGTTCAAAAAATTGAAAATGATGATTTTACTCCATTAATTCAGCGATCGTTGGAGCTTCCTGAGGTGAATATTGAATCTGACGAAACATTACTTACAGGGTTCCACCATCAAACTGTCATTGGTATAGCTCCTGAAATCATCCAAGCGGTAAAGGATAAAAAGATTAAACGTTTCTTTGTCATTGCCGGTTGTGACGCACCTGGAAAGGGTGGGGAATACTATCGAAAACTAGCCACATCCCTGCCACCGGAAACGGTTATTTTAACCACTTCATGTGGCAAATTCCGTTTCAATGATGTAGATTACGGAGACGTACCCGGAACGAACATTCCACGCTATATCGACCTTGGCCAATGCAATAACTCCGTTTCAACTGTAAAAATTGCACTAGCTCTGGCCGATGCATTCGATTGTGAAGTAAACGAACTCCCAGTTAGCATTGTTCTTTCTTGGTTTGAACAAAAAGCGGTTGCCATTCTACTCGGATTGTTCAGTCTTGGCATCCAAGACATTCGTATCGGACCCAAACCACCTGAGTTTATCTCACAGGGAGTAATGCAAGTATTACAAGACACCTTTAATCTAAAGCTCATTGGGGATGTCGAGGAAGATATGAATGCCATGCTTTTTTAATGTCAGTGTATAGGAATCCTAAACATTTGTTTAGAAGGAGTCAGGCTCCAAGAAATCACAATTTAACAAACCTAAGCCCGAGGAGATCCCTCGGGCTTATTATCTGCCGGTGGCTCCAGCCCTTCCTGTCACTTTTGGTTCTTACGGCGGCAGTTTTGGAGATTACCCATGGGGCGTTTATTTTACTGGATACTTTACCGCGTTCTTCTCCATCTTGTTACGTACAATCTCGTTTACATCCACATCAAGCCTGTCCGCCAGCTGAAGGGAGTAGATGATTACGTCAGCCAATTCATCTTTAATGTCTTCCAGGTTCTCATCAACCGCTTCCTGGCTTTCTTTCCACTGAAAGTTTTCCAGCAGTTCAGCCGCCTCCAGTGAAATAGAAAGGGCAAGGTCTTTTGGATTATGATGAGGGCCCCAATTTCGTTCGTCCCGGAATTTTCGGATTTCATCTATTAAATGCTGCATGATATCGTTGGCTCCTTTATAGGTATTAATGATTTCTTTTACGATAAGTATTATAATGACAGAACGTGAAGAAGAATTATAATGATTTGATAAAATTTGATCAATGAATTGGGTGGAATGATGAGTACAGCTCGTGTAAAAATAAAATCTTCCGATAAGAGCATCAAAGGCGGATCGCCCCTGATCGTAAGCGATGCCGTCTCTTACGTGGACAAAGGTCTGGCAGAAGGGACAATCATTGAGGTTATTGATGAAAGCGGCAAATTTATCGGCAATGGCTATTATGGCAAGCAGAATAAAGGACTGGGATGGATTTTAACCCGCAAGCCGCAGGAAAACATCGACCAGGCTTTTTTTGAAAAGAAAATAAAGGCGGCCATCGAAAGCCGGCAGAGGTTGTTTGATAATCCGCTGACCACAGCATTCAGGGTGTTTAACGGTGAAGGTGACGGCATCGGCGGTGTCACGATGGATTATTTTGACGGCTATTACGTCATCAACTGGTACAGCGAGGGTATTTATCAATTTAAAGAATTCGTCCTTAAGTCGCTTAGAAACCTGACAGACTTTAAAGGGATCTATGAGAAGAAGCGGTTTGCTGAAAAAGGAACGTACATTGAGGACGATGATTTCATCGAAGGAGAACGAGCTCAGTTTCCGCTCATCGTTCAGGAAAACGGCATTTATTTTGCTACATACTTAAATGAAAGTGCGATGGTCGGTGTTTTCCTGGATCAACGAGAAGTCCGGAAAGCCATCCGGGACAAGTATTCAGAAGGCAAAAGGGTATTGAACACCTTTTCGTATACCGGTGCTTTTTCTGTGGCAGCCGCATTAGGCGGAGCCGTGAAAACGACGAGCGTGGATCTGGCCAACCGAAGCCGAAGCAAGACGCAGGAACAGTTCAGCATCAACGGAATCGATTACGAGTCACAAGACATCATCGTCGAGGACGTATTTAACTATTTCAAATATGCGGTTAGAAAAAAGCTGCTGTTTGATCTGGTGATCCTTGATCCGCCGAGCTTTGCGCGATCCAAGAAACATACGTTCAGCGCAGGAAAGGATTATCCGGCTCTGCTGGAACAGGCCATTGCCATCACCGAAAAGAATGGTGTGATAGTGGCTTCGTCCAATTGCAGCACCTTTGGCATGAGCAAGTTCAAAGGCTTTATTGAAAAAGCGTTCCGCCAGACCGGCGGCAAGTATAAAATCCTTGAAGAACACAGTCTGCCTGAAGACTTTAAGACAATTAAAGAGTTTAAAGAAGGGGATTATCTTAAAGTCGTTATTCTAAAAAAACTGGCATAATATAAAAGGGGCTGTCCTGAAAGTCAAAAATTGACCTTCAGGCAGCTCCTTTTTCGCGCAAAAAATCTTCAATGAAAAGTTGATTATAGTGGAAGGTGCGAGATCCTCGAAAATGAAAATCACATTTTCTTCGTGCGATGCACCGCTGCCGCAGCGTTCCTTGTCCTGCGGGACTAGCGTGACAGGTGAGACTCCCGCAGGTGCTTGCGCCAAGAGGCTCACCGCACGCCCCGCGGAAAGCGAGCGGACTGAAACGGAAATCAACGGCTTCCAGACTTCTTGGACAGCCCCTTTTTTAGATTACGGTGTTTTTTCAGGGTAAACGGAACAGCCAAAGTTCTGTTTTACTATTCGGATCTTCAATTCCAAAGTCGTTGTCATTAATGACAGCCAATTTTTTGCCCTTAACTAACGAAATACCCTCAGCTTTTTCATAAGGATAATCGTAATTTAAAAGATTCAATACTTCCTCCTTAGCAACCGTTTTAATTCCCGCGGCTTTTAAATCTTTTGCGTTCATTTGTTCGAGCGTTTTTCCTTTATGTTTGTCCTTGCCTAAGATGTTTGTTGCACCTTGAACATTTATTTTATATATTTTCTTTAATTTCGCTTTTTTTCCTATTTCTGAATCTCTTTCGTCGACAAGCAGATTATGTTCATTAATAGCATAAAGATCAGAGACTCCAATATCTTTTTGATCAAATCCCAACCTTTGTCCATTATCAGTAATGTATGCATATTCTGCTATTGCCATTGAATTTTTTAAATTTATTTTTAGAATCCGAACTAATCTCGAATTTTCACCAGGGTTTGACAGTGCACTTTGTGTCATCGTGAAAAGATAACGTCCATCTGGAGTAATCGTCACGCTTTCGAATCCTTTATTTTCCATGCGTTTTGTTAGAACAGCAGGCAAACTCGCCTTCACAGGAATCAGAGGTGCGTTTTTAAATTTAGACTCCATCCCAGACGGTATTAACCGTTTTACAAGGGTACCATCTTTTTTTATCTGGACCAGACTTGGCCGGTATTCATCACTTAACCAAAACGTTTTATCTGTAGGATTGTAAGCAAGCCCTTCAGTATCTAAACCATAGGGATCATATGACAAAACACTTTTTCCTTTCGCATCATATGGTGCTTCATCAGATTTTTTGAAATTAGGCAAACCTGTAATAAAGGAGTTTCCCGTTACTGGATCTGATCCTTTTGGTAACTTTAATTTAATTTGTTCTAATATTTTCATTTTCCCTTTAGAAATTTCAATTTTATACACTGCAGGAGTATACATTGGTATTGGGAAGGTTCTCCGTTCTTCACTATTTACGGTCAATTTTCCATTGGGGCCCCGATCGGACGAAGAATAAAAAATGTTATCAGGATCACCTGGCAAATGCAGGAGAGAAGATCCCATAGCCGCATGGATACCTTTAGATAACTTTGGCGGATTTTCTAAAGGATATTTTCCAATAAGTTTAACAGAAGGGGTCGAAGTACTCTTCTTTTCTTTATTGCCCTCTTGCTGCTTATTGGTGGATGGTCTGGAGCATGCGAATATTGCTATGCATATGATCGAGATTACAAGAACTTTAAGAAACATAAATTTTTTCATCCTGGACACCTTTTTCTTTTGTTAATTTTCTTTCTTATAATGGGCAATTAAAACTGTATTATAAGTTGATTTGATAAATTTTTTTCACTTGAGATTGACTTCCGGTTATAGATGAAGCACCGTCTGGATATAAGGACTTGACAAAGGGGCAGCAAAAAAAGTTTGTCATTGATCCTCAGGGCGTGGTAAAAAACTGACATAATTTTTATATGGACACTTGACTGACCCATTTAATTCCATTACTATTAAGATTGAAAAATTTGAATATTCCGCTAACGTAAAGTTAGGGAATCTTTTGGCAAGGAACAGCGAACCTGTCTCCTGTTAAAAGGATTCTTCTGTAAGCGCTTCGAAAAACCGGATAGGTTATACCACAGCGAACCTGTGATTTGCTGCCGCCGCAATCTTTTTTCTTATAGTTGCTATGTAACTATGGGTTGAGTTTGTGGCGGTTTTTTATTTACATAAAAGAGGAGAGGGTTATGATGAGCAAGGTCAAAAATCGATGGTTGATCGCACTGTCGGGAGTGGGAATTCATATTTCCATCGGCTCGGTTTATGCGTGGAGCAATTTTACGACTCCATTAAGTGAGAAGTTTAAGTGGACGGCAAGTGAGGTTCAGCTGACGTTCAGTCTGGCAATCTTGTTTTTGGGGCTGTCTGCGGCCTTTTTGGGCCATTTTGTTGAAAAGCACGGGCCAAGAAAGGCTGGTATACTGGCTGCTGTCTTTTTTGGAGTCGGTGTGGCTGGCTCGGGCCTCGCCGTACAGCTGGGATCATTGCCGCTATTGTATGTTTTTTATGGAGCACTTGGCGGAATCGGCCTGGGAGTCGGTTACATTGCACCTGTCTCCACTTTAGTAAAATGGTTTCCTGACCGCAGGGGGCTGGCAACGGGGCTTGCCATCATGGGGTTTGGCTTCGCGGCTGCGATCAGCTCTCCGATCATGGACAGTCTGATTAAATCGGTTGGGATCGCCAACACGTTTTATATTCTCGGAATCTCTTATTTTATCGTGATGCTGGTCTCGTCCCTTTACCTGGAAAAACCGAAGGAAGGCTGGGCTCCAGAAGGCTATCAGGAGAAGGTGGACAGCGGGAAAGCTACTGTAGCACAGGACTTGTCACAGCTGACGGCCAATGAGGCGATTAAAACAAAACGTTTCTACTATCTCTGGCTAATGCTGTTCATTAACGTGACCTGCGGCATCGCCATTCTGTCAGCAGCTAAACCGCTTGCTCAGGAAAGTATAGGGATGACCACCGCAGAAGCGGCAGCGCTGGTTGGTGTTTTAGGCTTATTTAACGGATTCGGCCGAATTGGCTGGGCATCTGTTTCTGACTATATCGGCAGGACCAATACATACACCACGTTCTTCGTGCTGCAGATCGTCCTGTTCTTTTTGCTTCCGAACGTTACAACCACAATCGTCTTTGAAATCATGCTTGCTATCGTATATACCTGCTATGGCGGAGGCTTTGCTTCCATTCCTGCGTATATCGGTGATTTATTTGGAACGAAACAGCTCGGTGCCATCCATGGCTACATTCTAACAGCATGGGCAGCCGCGGGATTGGCAGGTCCGCTGTTTGCCGCCTGGGTGAAGGATACGACAGGCAGTTACGCAGAAAGCCTTACCTTCTTCGCTGCCCTGTTTATTGTGGCGCTTATCGTTTCTTTCCTTGCACGGCTGGATATTCGCAGGCTTAAAAGGGAGAGGGGGACGGACGAACAGTTGCGCGTTGAGCATTTCTGATTTATAATTTTATAAGCAAAATGCAAAAATAAAGGTTGTCGTTTATGAATAATTATGAAGCAGAATTCAGTAACCTGGTAAGAGCTTTTCGTAAGCGCCATATGGGGAAAGGTCCCCGGCAGATCAAAACGACCTTTTGTAAAAACTGGGCCATTTGTGAAATGGAAGGCAATCTATCACCGGTCGAGAAGTTTATCTCAGGCTCTAATGAGGGCAAGCAGATGCTTCGTTCGGCCCGCACCGAGATGGTGAAGGACATGTACAAAAAGAACCATCCGGTGGAAATGGAAGAATTGCTGGGCGCAACGTTTCTGGAGCTTTTCGTAGATATTGATATCGAAAAAGACTTCGGGATGTCCATCTTTGTTTTTGACGAAAATATTCAAGAGAAATTTAAAAAATAAGAACCATCTGTGTTGGCACTTGGCAGCGTTCCTGTTAAAGACTACCACCGCGGTTCCCGGTTTCGCGTAATCGGGTCCCCGGTGGTTTTTGTTTTTTTCAGGGTTGTGAGGATATTTCGATCATGCAGATGATTGAGTGGAAATGAATGCGTCTAATCTTGTCGATGAGTGTCGAGTGCGAACTGTTCGATAATAAAGGCTGCGTTTTCGATAATAAAAAATTTGGCAGGGAGATTTGCAGGCGAAATCCCTTTTTTTAGAAAATATATCCCTGCAGAAGGGCTGTTATAAGCTCAGTTCAACGGGCGCCGAGCAAATTTACTCAAAATCATTGGTTTTTTGTAAGAAATAACACTGGAAAACCATAAAAATCAACTCAAAATTCCATAAAGAGGAAAAGGAGTGCATGAGCATGGGAAAAACAAAGCATCAAGGACCGATTAAACTCCCTAAGAGCCCTGCTCCCAAACATTGGGTCAGCCCGGTTCCTTTCGGGCTGGGAAAAATTAAACCGGGACATATCCGCGATACGATGAAGGTAGCATGGGAAAACCGCGATAATCTTTCTTATGCCGGACGCATTCTGACACAGGGTGTGTGTGACGGCTGTGCGCTTGGCGTTTCAGGGCTGTACGACCAAACCCTTGCCGGACCGCATGTTTGTACAACACGGCTGAACGTTCTCCGCTTAAATACGATGCCGGCTATGAAAGAGGAGCTCGTCCATGCTGACATTGATGAGCTGCGCAAATACTCAAGCGCCGAACTGAGAAAGCTCGGCCGAATTCCTTATCCGCTCATCCGCCGAAAAGGTGAGCGGAAATTTTCCCGTATCACATGGAATAATGCCATGAATTTAATTGCGGACAAGATGAAGAAACTGAATCCAAAGCAGGTGTCGTTCTTCCTCACCTCAAGGGGAATCACAAACGAATCGTATTATGTAGCGGCAAAGGTTGCTCGCTATTTAGGCGTGAATAACATTGATAACGCTTCCCGCATCTGCCACTCCCCTTCCAAAACGGCGCTGAAGCGTTCTGTCGGAATCGGGGCTTCCAGCTGCAATTACCAGGACTGGATCGGCTCGGATGTTATCGTCTTTTGGGGCTCGGTCGCGGCAAACAACCAGCCCGTCTCTACAAAGTACATGTATGCAGCAAAGCGCAAAGGAACCAAGATCATCTGCATCAATCCGTACCGTGAACCGTCGATGGAGAAATACTGGATTCCGTCGATTGGAGAGTCGGCTTTGTTCGGCACAAAGCTTGCCGATGATTTTTATCAGGTAAACATTGGCGGAGATATTGCCTTCATGCACGGTATCATGAAGCATTGGTTTGAGATGGAGGAGAAAGAACACGGTTCTGCCATCGACCATCGGTTTGTAAAAGAACATGTGAATGGCTACGAGGAATTAAAGGCAAAGGTTCAGGAGCAAAGCTGGGAAGCCATTGAGGAATCATCAGGCGTCAGCAAGGATCGTATTTATGGACTCGCAGAGCTTCTCGCCAAAAGCAAATCCGGTGTTTTTGTCTGGTCACTTGGCTTAACGATGCATACATTCGCTTCTGACAACATCTCGCAGGTTGCTAATCTTGCGCTGTTAAGAGGGTTTCTGGGGCGTAAACATTGCGGACTAATGCCGATCCGAGGACACTCCAGTGTTCAAGGTTCTGGGGAGATGGGAGCTGATCCATTCGTTCTTCCCGGCGGTGATTTTGAACCAAAAAATATCGAGCGTATCCAAAAGCTGTGGGGCTTTGACATTCCGAAATGGCAAGGAGACGTTCTAGGTGTTTCTCTTGAGAATATCCTTCTGCCTGAAGATCATGAACGGAAAATTAAGATGTATTACCTGTCAGGCGGCAATTTCCTTGAAACGATGCCGGATCCCGATTTTGTAGAGCGGGCCCTGTCATCGCTTGAACTTCGTGTGCATCAGGATATCATCTTTAACACGTCTACAATGGTGGATGCAGAAGAAGCGGTCATCGTACTTCCTGCAAAAACACGCTACGAGCAGGAGGATGGAGGCACATCGACCTCAACAGAACGCATGGTGTATTTTTCGCCTGAAATTCAAGGAAACAGCCAGCAGGTGGAGGAAGCCCGTACGGAGTGGAAAATCTATATCGACCTCGCCAAGCGTGTAAAACCTGAGAATGCCCATTTGGTAAATTTTAAGAATGGCCAGGAGATCCGCAGCGAAATTGCCATCGCCAACCCGAATTATGAAGGCATACAGCATTTAAAAGAGCGAGGTGATGTTTTCCAATGGGGAGGGGCATGGCTCTGCGAAGACGGCATCTGCCCGACACCGGATGGCAGAGGGAATTTAATCCCGGTTGATATTCCAGACCTGCAGAAGGGTAAAGGTATGTATTATGTGACGACGAGAAGAGGGAAGCAGTTCAACTCGATGGTCTACAACGAATCCGATCCGTTTAACGGCGCAGAGCGTTATGATGTGCTGATGAACGGGGAGGATGCGAAGGAACTATCCATTGAAGAGGGAGAAACCATCGTCGTTTACAACCAGCACGGTGTTTTCCAGGGCCGGGCAAAATTTATCGACATTGCCAAAGGAAACCTTGAAGTGCATTTCCCAGAAGGAAACTTCCTTTTGCCCAAAGGCGTTTACGAGGAATTCTCTAAGATCCCGAGCTATAATGTAGCGGTTAAAGTGGAAAAAGCTGATCGGTTCAACGCCCGCAAGGATATAAAGTATCTGGAGAAGCAGATTCCTGATCTGGAAACAGAGATCAGCTAAAAAGGAGCAGTTATGAAACACAAGGTCATGAAAAGTATCAGCATTGTTAAATATGATGGCGAATCATTTCAGGAAATACAGGATCATGTCGCGACGGAATACGCCTTAACCATCTTTGTAAACGATGATGAGTTCGCCACCATGGTCTGCACCCCGACCTATATGGAGGATCTGGTCACAGGCTTCCTGGCGTCAGAAGGAGTGATCCGCTTGCCGCGTGAAATCGAATCGCTATCGATTGATGAAGACCGGGGCTTTGCGTATGTACAGCTACTGGATAAGAAGCCTGTCACGAATCAGCTTCAATCCAAACGGTTTATCGGTTCCTGCTGCGGAAAAAGCAGACAGTTTTATTTTCAGAGCGATGTAAAAAACGCCAAAACGATCATGTCCAAAGCAACCATTCAGGCGGAGCAATGCATTTCGCTCATGAAGTCCATGCAGAAAAGCTCAGATGACTTTCACTCTACTGGCGGCCTGCACAATGCTGCCCTTTGCACGAATGATGAGTTATTAATTTCGCGTTCTGATATCGGGCGCCATAATGCACTCGATAAAATATACGGACATTGTTTAAAAAACAAGATTTCGCTGGGGGACAAAGTGATTGCCTTCAGCGGAAGAATTTCTTCAGAAGTGCTGCTGAAGGTGTCCAAGATTGGCGCGGGGATCATTTTATCCAAGTCAGCTCCAACCACGCTGGCGCTTGAACTCGCGAATGACCTCGGCATTACTGCAGTTGGATTCATCCGCGGCAGCCGGTTGAACGTGTACACGCACCCCGAGAGAATTATTTTGTAATGCAGGAAGGGGGCTGTCCTGAAAGTCGAAAATTGACCTTCAGCAGCTCCTTTTTGGCTTGAAAAACTTCAATGAAAAGTTGATTNNCCTCGAAAATGAACTTCACATTTTCTTCGTGCGATAAAACGCTGCCGGAGCCTTCCTTGTCCTGCGGGACTAGCGTGACAGGTGAGACTCCCGCAGGCGCTAGCGCCAAGAGGCTCACCGCACGCCCCGCGGAAAGCGAGCACCCTGGAACGGAAATCAACAGCTTACAGACTTCTTGGACAGCCCCTTTTTTTGCTAAAGAGGGGAGTAAACAGCAAAGTCTGCCCTTCAATTTTATGTTCAAAAACCTCAGATTTATTTTCAAATTGTCGAATTGGGACGGAATTCAACCCGAGAAACGCACTCAAGAGCACCCCAAATCCAAATTTTTTCTTTTGGACAAGCGTTTTGCTACGATAAAACCAACAAAAGATAAGGAGTTGAGCAGCACATGGCGAAACAAACAAGACTCGGAAAGACAGATCTATTGGTAAACCCGATTGGACTTGGTACGAATGCGGTAGGGGGACATAATCTGTATCCCAATCTGGATGAGGAAGCTGGAAAAGAATTGGTGCGACGGGCGTTGGATATCGGCATTAACTTTTTGGATACAGCTTATATTTATGGACCTGAGCGCTCAGAGGAACTGATCGGACAGGTGTTAAAAGAAACGGGAAGCCGTGATAAAGCGGTACTGGCCACAAAAGGAGCTCATAAATTTGTCGGAAAGGAAGTCGTTTTCGATAACTCGCCTGCATTCTTAAAAGAAGCGGTAGAAGGAAGCTTGAAGCGCCTGCAGACCGACTATATCGACTTGTTTTATATACATTTCCCGGATGAAGACACTCCGAAGGAAGAAGCGGTGGGAGCCTTAAAGGAGCTGAAGGATCAAGGAAAGATTAAGGCGATTGGTGTTTCTAATTTTTCCATCGAACAATTGAAGCAAGCCAACGTTGACGGCTATGTGGATGTTTTTCAGGGAGAGTATAACCTGTTGCAGCGTGACGCTGAAAATGAACTGCTTCCTTATACAGCGGATAAAGGTATTTCGTTCGTTCCTTATTTCCCGCTTGCCTCCGGTTTGTTGGCTGGCAAGTATGACAAGGATACAAAGTTTGATGATCTTCGTGCGAAAATGCCTCACTTCCAAGGTGAAAATTTTGTTCGCAATTTAAAGAAGGTCGACCAAATCCGTAAAATAGCGGATGCAAAGAATGCGGAGGTTGCTCATGTTGTCTTGGCATGGTATTTAACGCAGCCTTCAATCGACACCATCATTCCGGGAGCCAAACGTGCCGATCAAGTAAGCAACAACTTAAAGACGCTCGATGTGCAGCTTTCAGAAGAGGAAATTCAAGAGATCGGAAGGATTTTCTCTTAATAACAGCCCTTGAAGAAAAACCGCAATGGGTGGATAATAGGGGAGATATGGTGCTGTAAGGCTTGTGAAAATGGCAGCACGGAAAAGGTGAACCCATGTATCTCTCGCTAAAAGAAACGGCAGAATTTCTTGATCTGCCGGAATCCTATATTGAAAGTTTGATTCAGCAAAAAAAGATTCGTGCCTTTTATGACGGCAGCGAGTATCTGATTAATAAAGAGCAGTTTAACTCCCACCTCGAACAGATGGAAAAATACAAGAAACTGGTGGAAGAGTATATGAACGAGCCGATCCCTGAAGACTGGGATGCGAAAGACGAAGACTGATGAAAACCTTGAACAGCATCCGCAGATGCGTTCAAGGTTTTTTGTTATAAAATAGTGCAAAGTTCCTGGGAAAAACCGATATAACTAGTAATAAATGTAAACCAGTTCAATAAAAATGAGAGGAACTAAGACCATGAGTTTGATGCACTATATTTTTCGTACTTTGATTATTGTTCTGCCTGCAACCTGCCTGGCCGGGGCTGCTGTCAGCTACGGAAACGGTCTTCAGGGACAGGCATTCTTTTACACTACCCTGTTCACTTCCTTAATGGGACTGGCTGTAGGGATTCTATCCGCATGTTTGAACCATAAGCGGTTTCTTGCACCAATGAATCCGATCAACAACTACCTTCATGACTTGGCAAAGGGCAGTATGGGAAGCCGATTGAAGGAGGAGGAACTGGGTCAGCTGAAGTCCATTGCAGTGAGCATTAATCATACGGTGGATTCCTGGGCACATGTGTTAACAGTGATTCAGAAGGCATCTAAATCGATCAATGAGTACTCCAATCATCTATCACATGGTGTCAGGCAAACAACGGGGGCAGCTGAACAGATCTCCGGAACGATGGAAGAGGCGGCCAAGGGAGCAGAGCATCAGGTGTACAGCGTTTCAGATGCAGCCGGCCTCATCCGGCAAGTGACAGAGAGCCTTCAGCATGTTGACCAAAGTGCGCAGCGTGTTTCCAGCAGCATTCATGACACACTTGATAAAGCGAATATGGGAACTCAGTCCATCGGATCGGCGGAACAGCAGATGAACGCGATCTTCACGAATGTAAGTGAGTTGTCCAACACGGTAAAAGGGCTCGGAGACCGCTCCAGTGAGATCGGAAATATCGTGGAAGTGATCAAAGGAATTGCTGAACAGACAAACCTGCTGGCATTAAATGCGGCTATTGAAGCGGCAAGGGCAGGAGAGCACGGAAAAGGCTTCGCCGTCGTAGCAAGCGAAGTAAGAAAGCTTGCCGAACAGTCCGGAGAAGCAACTCAGCAGATCAGTGACATCATTTTTCATATTCAAAATGAAACCGCTCAGGTGGTACAGACGATGGATCTTGTCAATGCAGAGGTCAGCGAAGGAATCGGTGTTATGAATGACGCAGGATCCTCCTTCAAACAGATTCAGAACTCCATTCAGTCTGTAACTGAACATATCAGCCAAGTATCAGGTGCAGTACACGGAGTTTCTGCCGGAAACGAACAGGCGGTTTCGTCTATGGACACGATTTCAGCCATTGCTGCTGAAACAGCCAAGTCTTCTCAGCAAGTGCTGGCTGCTACACAAGAACAGTTAGCTTCGATTGAAGAGATGTCAGCCTATACGGCTTCACTCGATGAACTTGCGAAAGAAATGGAAGAACTCACTCATACCTTTACTATGTAGTGAAAAAAGAAGCAGAGAGTCTGCTTCTTTTTTATGATTAGCTGATGATCGCGGATGTCCCTACTAATGATTCCGGAGTTCTTCCGAGTGCCAGAAGGCTGATCTTGGCATAGCCGGCATTGGGGCAGCTGGAGATGGTTTTTCGCAGTGCCTCGATGTCTGTATCTGATAAAAGTTTTTCAATCTCACTTTTATAGAGGCGGATGACGGACCCTTGAACAAACTCAGGGGAATAGCGTCTGCAATCTTCATTCATTATAAGACAGCCCATGTATTGATATTTAAACTGAAGTGCACGAGTCAGATTGATGATGTGCACCCATTTTTCATAAAGAGAAGGGTACGTGCGTTCAAGGTTTTCTAAGGACTCTTTTGCTTCTTTCAATTCACTGTGGCTGCATAACGTAATCATACTAATGCTCCTTCCTGCTGCCAAGGTTTTCTTAGTGTAATAACCTCAGCCAACTCCTTGCTTCGAGCTCTGCGGATCTTGCGCATTTCTGCACGGTCTTTCGCAGTATCAAAAAGGAATTTTTCTTCTTCTGTTTCAGGGATGACTGCCGGTACTTCAACCGGACGTTTGTCTTCACCTAAAGCAACAAAGGTCAAAAAGGCTGTAGCTGCGATTCTTCGTTCCCCAGTGATAATATCTTCAGCGATAACTTTACAGAAAATCTCCATGGAGCTTTTTCCTGTATAGGATACGAAAGACTCAATGCATACTGAATCGGTCTGGTGAATCGGATGCAAGAAATCAATCGAATCGGTTGATGCTGTTACACATGTTTTTACACGTGCATGGCGTCGTGCCGATAATGAGGCGGCACTGTCGAGTTTTTTCATCAAAACTCCGCCAAACAATGTGTTGTAATTATTCAAGTCACAGGATAAAACCTGATCTGTATTTATAATGCGGCTTTCGCTCGTTTTTTTAGCTTCCAAAAGAATCTCCCTTTCTCGTGTTACACCCTTTTTATATCGGGACGCTTTGTCGTTTTGCGTTTCCCTCTTACAGGTACCAAGTGTACGCCTCCAAGAAAAGGAAGTAAAATTGTTATTTTTCATCATTTACATAGACGAAATCTATGTAAATGCTTTCAGATATACAGAAAAGGCATAGATGATTAAATGCAAAAGGCGGCTCTCCTTCGAGAACCGCCCCGTTATTTACTCTTCTGATAATTGTTCTTTTGCGTAGCTGAGCCACTCTTTCGCGGCAAAAGATAAATACTGATCTTTGTTCCAAATCAGGGCGAGATGCCAGCTGATGGAAGGATTGACGACTTTAATCGCACGCACTTCATCCGTCAGATGCCGGCAGATGCTCTCGGGCAGCAGGGAGACCCCTAATTTACACACGACCATCTCCTCAATAAAGGACCATTGTGAGCTTTCTGACGTAATGTGCGGACTGAAGCCAGCCTGATTGCAGGAGGAGATGATGCGGTCATGGAGGACGAAATCTTTGTTAAAAAGGATAAATGATTCCTCTCTTAGCTCAGCTAAATTTATTTCGTCCCGGACAGCAAGCGGATGGTCAGGATGGATGATGAGCCGCAAGTCCTCTTCCATAAAAGCAAAATACTGAAACATATCGGTGTTTGTCGGGAGCACGACAACCCCGATATCCAGTTGAAGGCTGGCCACTTCTTCTTCGATTTTTTTTGATCCGTCTTCCATAAGCTCGAAGGTAATGTGGGGATATCTGTCATGAAAACTGCCGATCAATTTTGGAAAAAGACGGGGATCAAAAATCGGAGGAAGCCCAATCCGAATATGCCCTTTTTTTAATCCGAGCAGGTTGTCCAGCTCCATCTCCAGGTTGTTGAATGCTTTATCGACCAGCTTGGCCTGGTCAAATATGGTCTGTCCGGCATCCGTAAGTGTCAGTCCCTTTCGTGAGCGGTCAAAAAGGACAACCCCAAGCTCATCCTCCAGATTCTTGATCATTTTGCTGATGGTTGGCTGGGTGATGAAAAGGGCATCAGCCGCCCGTGTAAAGCTGTTATATTTTGCCACTTCAATAAAATACTGTAATTGTTTAATATCCACGAATGCACCTGCTTGTCCGGTCTTTTTTTGTAGTGTATCACGAGATCTGAATAAAAACCAAAACAGGGCTTAAGTGCATATACTGTTTTATTGAAACTGGGGAAGGCAGGGATGCGACATATACAGACAGCGGCAGGTAGTCGATATGAAAAGAGGGAATGTCATCGGAGACGGTTCGCAGGATACGGTGTATCTTACTGCTGAAAAAACAGCGGATAGTCCATACTGGGTGAACATTGCGGCCGTCGTTCAGGACGGCAGGACCAACCAGTACACGCAGATCCCTATTAAAGAAAATTCAGGATACAATCCAACCCTTTTTCTCGGTGATTTTACAGGTGACAAGGTAGAAGACATCATGGTGGTCATGGATACAGGAGGCAGCGGAGGCATGATCAACGCCTATGTATTTTCCTACAGAGGAGGGCAGTTCGGGCCGCTTTTTGACTCTGGTGTATTCAGTGACCAATGGAAGTACAGGGTTTTTTATCTGAACCAATATAAAGCACAGGTGAACAGCTACAGCCTGAAGCAAAAATTTATTATCGATTTGAGTACGAAGGACAAGGAATACTTGTCTGAGATTTACTACCCGAATGGAAAATTAAAGGCTCCCATACAAGGATTTGTCTCATCTTTAAGCGGTCTTTACCCGGTGGACTTTGACCGAAATGGCGTGTATGAACTGCTGGCTTACCAAAACATCGCCGGCCGATATAACGCTGACCGCCTTGGCTATGTCCAGACTACCCTGAAGTGGAATGGCCGGGAGTTTGGTGCGGAGGTGCAGAACGTTGCGATCTTTGGAGGGGATATCCGAGGATAAGCCTGGTGGATTAACCTCTCGTTGTGGAGAGGTTTTTTATATGATAAAAAAACCATTGACTTTCCCCCATTTGCGGATTAAAGTAATAACTATATTTTCTAAAAATTAAATATTCATTCTCTTATCAAGAGTGGCAGAGGGACTGGCCCTATGACGCCCAGCAACCGTTCCGTAATGGAATTGGTGCTAATTCCAGCAAAACAGCATGTCTGTTTTGAGAGATAAGAGAGGACGAATCCGTTATACATATGCGATGAAACCTCTCTTTTTCCAGAGAGGTTTTTTTACGTGGTGGGGCTTATTTCGCTGGTCTCGTGCCCCCTTGAGAAGAGAGATATACAAAAAAGGGAGTTGGGGAAATGAAACGATTCATCAATTGCGCGGCAATCTCTGCGGTCGCTTTATCACTTTTATTAACAGGCTGTTCATCCGGAAGCAATACCGCTTCATCAGCTGGCAAACATGAAAAGGTCTCGTTCGATAACGTGCCGAAGCGGTTTGCCAAAGGGCAGGGAGCCCGAATCAAGGTTATCCGTAAAATCGGCGGTGATGATCATACAGCTCAATTTTTAGCAGGTGCTAAAGCGGAAGGAGAGGCACTTGGTTTTACCGTTGATACCTACACAGCAAACGGTGATACCGCCAAGTTCCATGATGCGATTGCCCAGGCGGCTGATGAGAATTACGACGGTTTTATCATCTCTCACGGTGATGATGCGGCTACCATAAACGATATTAAGAAGCTTCGGGAAAAAGGAAAGAACGTGGTGACGTTTGATTCCAATCCGGACCTCGCGAAAGTAGGCGGTGTCACACTTACGTCTCAGGACGATGAAGCCCTTGCCAAGCTGGCTCTCGATCAGCTCGTTAAAGAGAACAAAGGGAAGGCCAACATCGTTTATCTTTGGGTAGACGGGTTCCCGCCGATGGTGCGACGCAACGCCGTCTATAAAGAAACATTGAAGAATAACCCGGGAATCAAGGAAGTAGAACGCTTTGGCGTTGCTTCTGCAGATACGTCGGTCCAGACGCAAAATGCGGTGACGGCCATGCTGAACAAACATAAAAAAGGCGAGATTGATGCCATTTTTGCCACATGGGATGCCTTTGCGATCGGGGCTGCACGTGCGATTAAAGAAGCGGGACGCAACGAAATCAAAATTTACGGAATTGACGTCTCCAATGCAGACCTTCAAGAAATCCAGCAAAAAGAAAGTCCTTGGAAGTACACGGCTGCTGTTGATCCTAAGCTCATTGGGGCAGTGGATATGAGAATTCTTGCTAAAAAGCTTGCGGGTGAAAAAACACCTCAAAAATATGATTTGAAAGCTTCTCTCGTTTCACAAAAGGATCTGCAAAAATCAAACGAGGGTGTGAACATGGTCAACCTGTCCAAGGAAATTAAAGGCTGGGGCCAGTCTGATGCGTTTGAGGAAGATTGGATGAAGACACTTAAGGATCACTACCAAAAATAACTGAAACTCTCAGGAAGAAGAATGGGACTTGAATAGCCTAATAAATTGGAACCGCGCAAGAAAAAGTGAGCTCTTTCTTGAATTCAATTTTCGGCTATTCAATTTTACAATTGCTGGCTCATACTACACCAGCAGTCCCATTCCATGAATGTCATGAATGTAAAGTAAAAGATTTGAGAGTCTCTTGCCCACATCAGTATGTGATGTATGTAAGAAGGCTAATCAAAATGAAATTTTATTTATGCAAAATGAAAATGCACACTCTCTTTTTAAAGTTAGGCTCTTTTCTAAAAGATTGTTGCTTTGTGATGGTTTTTGTATTGATTCTTCATCGACAGGTTGATTGGAGTGTAAGGTGCGAGACTCCTCGAAAATGAACGTCACATTTTCTTCGTGCGATGTATCGCTGCCGAAGCCTTCCTTGTCCTGTGGGACTAGCGTGACAGGTGAAACCCGAAGGCGCTTGAGCCGAGGGGTACAGCGAACGCCCCACGGAAAGCGAGCAGCCTGGAACGGAAATCAACTCCGCCCAAGAGCAATAAAGATTGCGAAAACAGCCTAAAGTTAAGAGAGTGTTTGCTTTGAGGGAAGGGGAGAAGCAGATGGCTCTGTTGGAGATGAAGGATATAAGTATTGAGTTTCCGGGTGTAAAAGCGTTGAATCGTGTGAGCTTTGCCAGTGAAACCAGCCGGGTTCATGCGCTGATCGGAGCGAACGGGGCTGGGAAATCGACCCTTATGAAGATTCTGTCGGGAGCCTACAATCATTACACGGGCGAGATTCATTTGGACGGAAAAAAAGCGGCCATCACTTCGCCGAGAGATGCCCTGGACGAAGGAATTCAAATCGTCCATCAAGAGGTTGACACCGCGCTGATCCCGTATTTAACCGTTGGTGAAAATATTCTGCTGCATGATCTGGTCAACGAGATGAGTAAAAAGCAGCTTGTAAGATGGAAACAGCTGCATAAGAAGGCATCGCAAATTTTAGAAGAGATGAACATCAACGTCTCTTCCAAAAAGCTGGTCAGTGAGCTTACACTTGCTCAAAAGCAGATGGTTCTCATCGCCCGAGCGGTTTCAGCACAGTGCCGTTTTCTAATTTTGGATGAACCGACTGCGCCGTTAAGCCATTCAGAAACAAACGAACTGTTCCGGATTGTCAGAAACCTGAAGTCTAAAAATGTAGGCATCATATTCATTTCTCACCGGCTGCCGGAAATCTTTGAAATCTGTGATGACATTACGGTGATGAGGAACGGTGAGTTAGTCATAAAAGAATCTATTTCGGAAACTTCAATCAACCGGATCATCGAGCAGATGCTCGGCAAGGCGCTGGATGAGCAGTTTCCTGCCTTGAACGGAAAAGTGGGAGAAACTGTTCTTGAGGTAAAAGGGCTTTCTGACGCCGAGAAGATCAAGGATTTGAACTTAACGGTCCGTGCTGGTGAGATTATCGGAATCGCGGGACTTGTAGGAGCAGGAAAAACAGAGCTGTGCAAAATCCTGTTCGGCTGTACAAAGATTACAGCAGGCGCTGTTCTTCTCAAGGGGAAGAAACTGAAGCTGAAAAACCCGCATCAGGCGGTAAAGCAGGGCCTGGCTCTCGTTCCGGAAGAACGGAGAAAGGAAGGGATTCTGGTCGCGGAATCGGTTGCTGCTAATCTAACAGCCGCCAATCTTGGACAGTTCTCCAAGGTACTAAGTTTTCTGGATCGCCGGGCAGAAAAACAAAAGGCTGTTGAAATCATTCAAACCTTAGGCATTAAGACGCCATCTGAGAAAACGAAGGTTCAAAATCTTTCCGGGGGAAATCAGCAAAAGATTGCGATCGGCAAATGGCTCATCGCAGATGCCGATGTTTATATTTTTGATGAGCCGACGAAGGGTGTAGATGTAGGTGCTAAGAAGGACATTTTTGAACTGATATCAGCGCTGGCAAAACGGGGCAAAGCCATCCTTTATGCGTCCTCAGAGTTTACAGAGATCTTAGGTATCACGAACCGTCTTTACGTGCTGTATGACGGACGCAGTGTGAAAGAGCTCGAAACCTCAGCAGCGACGGAAGAAGAGCTCTTATTCTATTCAACAGGAGGAAGGTAGATGGAGCTTTCAAAACCAATACCGGCCCAAGTTTCTCCAAAAAAGAAATTTGAGCTGTTCGACTTTTTTTATAAATATGGAACGATCTTAACCATTCTGGTCTTAATTGGTGTGTTCACTGCGGCCAATCCATCCTTTGTGCAGGGACATAACCTGATGAACATTTTACGGTCGATCTCCATCGTTACCATCATTGCGATCGGCATTACGATATCACTGTCCGTCAACGGATTTGACCTTTCTGTCGGATCTGTGGCCTCTCTTTCGAATGCCATTGCGATCTCAATGTTTGTCTGGTTCTCCCAGAACACGGTAGTAGCGATTCTTTCCGCCCTCGCTGCCGCTCTGATTGTAGGCATCATTAACTCCGTGATGATTGTTAAAGTGAAAATACCGGATATGCTCCTGACGCTTGCCACCATGTTTATCATCCAGGGGATTGCACTCACGTACACGAAAGGGGCGACCATCTCGCAAAACATGGTCATGCCTGATGGAACGTTTGCGACGGGCAAGATCAGTGCAGCGTTCGAGAAAATAGGACAAGTCCCTTGGATCATCGTGATCATGGCAGCGGCAGTCGTTCTCGTCCATGTTCTTCTCAATTACACAAAGCACGGCCGGTACATGTATGTCATCGGCGGGAATGAAGAAGCAGCAAGGCTTTCAGGCATCCCGGTAAACAAATATAAGGTAGCGGCCTATCTGCTGTCCGCTCTTTTTGCTTCGATCGGCGGCATTGTTTTGGCATCAAGAGTGATGACTGCTGAAATCAATGCAGGCACTCCATATTTAATGGATGCTGTGGCTGCGGCTTTTATTGGTTTTTCGGTGTTTGGTGCAGGCAAACCCAATGCTTTTGGAACCCTGGTCGGCGCAGTATTGATTGGCATTCTGCAGAATGGCCTTGTCATGATGTCTGTGCCTTACTATTCCATGGACATTGTGAAGGGAGCGGTTCTCGCATTTGCACTGGCGTTAACGTATTACAAACAAAAAAAATAAGAACCCATTAAAAAAATGACTGTCTGTCCTTTCTCAACATACCTTATGATAGGGAGTTTTTTTCTCCACTATGTATAGATAGAGGACCTATCCAGAGTATGAGAGTTTTAAATCTACGGGAAGATTTGTGTACAGGAAATACAGTGAAAAAGAGATTCGAAATATTGTCGGGCTGATCAGCAAACGGGCTGAGGGGTCAATTTACGCAGCTATTACGGTATATGCTTTAGGAGGAAAGGCCAGCCAGATCAATCCTTTTGAAACGGCATTCTGGACCGATCCGGCATTTGCCGAAGAGAACACACAGTGGCTGAAGAAAAGATTTCCTTATGTAAAATCCCTGACATAAGGTTCTTTTGTCAACTTTCCATACAGCCACTTAAGGCATTATGAAAAAGAGTATTTCGGATGGAATGCACCGCGATTAAAAAAAGTAAATAAAAAATATGATCCCTATAATGTCTTCACCTTTCCTCAGGGAATCAACGGATCACCCCGGCCATAATCCAGCAGAAAAGTGCTGGACTTTTTTGTGTTCTTTAATAAAGGGTAAAGACGAGGAACATCGAATTAGTTTATATTGGAAATTTGAGATAGGAGCGATAAAAAATGGTGGAAGAATACTATCAAAATTGGCTCAAACACAGGACTGTACTGCACGATCTGCTGGATCAGATAGGGCCGGAGCATGTGTTTTTTAAACCGTGGAAAGATGGTTTTTCAATGGGAGAGCTGGCGGTTCATATCGCAGGTTCCACAGATATGTTTTTGGAAACGATTAAAAACGGGCGGTTTGTATCGCCTGCCACACCGCGCGAGTTTCAAACGATGGATGAGGTGCGGGAGATCGTTCAGGAGTTCACTCAAAAATCAAAAAGGGATTTTTCTGTTCTGGAAAGTGCTCATTTGAGCAAGGAAATTGATATTTTCGGGTATGGGGCGCTAGGGAAGTATTGGATTGAAAGTTTAATTGATCATGAGATTCACCATAAAGGACAGCTGTTTGTCTATGCTCGTATGACAGGCGCAGAGAAGGTTCCTTTTTTCAAGCAGCTCCCTTCAAGAGCAGTAAATGATGCTGCAGCCGATTGACAGGGGCTGCAAGTTATACGTACAATACGAGTACGTACTCGTACACATATGAAAGAATGGAATGATGAATGTGCTTTTTGTAACAGAAATGCCGACAGAAGCCAGAGACAAAATGCTGTATGCCGCGCTCCAGCTCTATACGGTTAAGGGATATAAGGAAACGTCAGTCCTTGAGATTGTTGAGCTGGCGAGGGTGTCAAAAACAACATTCTATCAATCGTTTGGCAGCAAAGAGGAGCTGCTTGCCGCCCTTTGCACACAGCTGGCTGAAGAGCTCATTGCAGATGTGGAAGCTGCTGTTCAAAGGGAAGAGAAAATTAGCGAAAAAGCCTACGCCGGCATCCGCCGTTATATTGAAATATGCGAAATGAAGTCTAACGCTGCCAAACTATTATTAATTGATTCAGTGGGTGTAAGCCTTACGGTAGAGAATGTTCGCCGGGAAGCTTATCGGCGATTTGCCAGCCTGCTCTATAATACGGTTCAGGGGACCATGCCAGCATCCGTTCCTGATCAGGAAGTATTGGTCGTCTCACAGGCCATGGTCGGTGCGGTCAATGAGGTCGTCATCCAAACCCTGTTTGAATCAGACATTGAGCTGGATTTGGACCGGCTGGCCCGCTTGCTTAACCGGATTGTTGTCGGAGCTTATGTCAATCTATCGTTATAAAATCGGCTGTTTGCTGGTTTTATAGGGAAGTAGTACCAGTACGTATTCGTATTTACTGCTAAAGGAGGCGAATGGTTCATGAAAGGATGTTTATTGACAGGTTATCCTGGTTTTCTTGCCTCAAAGCTACTGAAAGAAATGCAGCGGCGAAATGAAGATACGCAATTCGCGCTTATTGTCCACCCCAGCCAGCTGGATAAAGCAGAGCGCTTGGCAGCTAACAAGCAAAATATGCGTCTTTTTGCAGGAGATATTACGAAGGAAGGACTTGATTTGGATGCTGAACAAACAGAATGGCTGAAGGAACAAATGACACATGTCTTTCATCTGGCTGCGGTTTATGATCTTGCCGTACCAAAAAAGATTGCAGAAGACGTCAACATAACGGGCACTCGCAATGTGAACACCTTCGCTCAATCACTTCCACTCTTAGAGCGCTACATCTACTTCAGCACAGCCTATGTTTCAGGAAAAAGGGTTGGCGTTATTAAAGAAGATGAGCTTGATAAAGGACAGGCCTTTAAGAACCATTACGAATCTACAAAGTTTGAAGCAGAAAAGCTCGTGGCAGAGCTTAAAAATGTACCTTACACCATTATTCGGCCTGGGGTAGTGGTGGGACATTCCGTGACCGGGGAGACGGTTAAGTTTGATGGCCCATATTTTATTATGCGCTTTTTAGACCGTCTTCGATATATACCCATTCCTTATTTGGGCAAGTCGGAGGCCCTGTTCAACGTTGTGCCTGCTGACTATATCGTTGATGCCACATTGTGTCTGGCGCAATCAGAAGACGCCGTAAATCGGGCGTTCCACCTCACAGATCCTTCACCTTATGAAAGCCGGGAGCTTTACCGCATGGTTTGCAAAGAGCTGCTCGGCAAAACACCTTCGTGGACCATTTCACCAGCGCTTGTTGAATTTGCTCTTTCTATTTCCATATTCCGGCGCTTTTTTAAAGTAGAAAAGGAAGCGCTTGAGTATTTCCGATGCACCTCACAATATGATGCTTCAGGAGCCAAGGGCGTGCTCGCAAAAGGCGGCGTTCAATGTCCTGATTTTAAAGATTATGTGTCCAGCATGGTGAAATATTATAAAACGCACAGAAGAGATCCCGATAAATTAATTCAAGTGAAGTAGGAGGACAGTAAAATTTCGAAAACACTCATAGCGAAGAAAGGGGTGTCAAGATGAAAGAATCCTGGAAGACGAGGATTGTCCGCTGCGGCTTTAACTTGTTTCCTGCCTTTAGAGGGACGGGAGCAAGAGTCATCTATATTGCTAGAGACTATTCGGAGATCCGCATCAAGCTGCCGCTTAACTGGCGTACCCGAAATTATGTCGGCACGATCTTTGGCGGCAGCATGTATGGTGCGGTGGATCCCATCTATATGTACATGATCTTACAAATGCTCGGCAATGATTATATCGTATGGGATAAAGCCGCCTCCATCCGGTTTAAAAAGCCGGGAAAAAGCACATTGTACGCTACGTTTAAGATAACGAATGAAGAGCTGGATGAAGTTAAGAGAGCTCTTGAGGGAAAACGGAGTCTTGACCGGGTGTATGACGTGGAGCTTGTTGATGAGAGCGGCACGGTCCATGCCGTAGTGGAGAAAACCATTTATATCCGAAAAAAAGACAGGGAAAGCAATCTGTCATCAGGGAACGTTGTCTCATTGCCAAAATCAGAATCCAAATAAGGAGGAAGAGAAATGCCAAAAGCGATCGAAGAATTGACTGTACAGGAAACGGTAAAAAAAATTGAACAGGTACTGAATAAAAATCCGGGACCGATTCAAGGAGTTCATGCTGCGTATCAATATGACATTACAGACGAGGAATACTCGTTTCAGCTTCACTTGAATGACGGAAGTGCAAAAGTAGTGGAAAATTTTGAAGAGCGGGCAGATTGTGGCATCCTCATCTCTTATCCCAACTTCAAGAAAATGCTTTTAGGCAAACTGAACGGTACCGCCGCCTTCATGATGGGGAAATTGAAAGTCAAAGGCGATGTCGGCAAGGCATTGAAGGTGGAAGCCCTATTGCGTGAATACAATATGGCCGATCATTTTTAAATGATGTGTTTAAGAAGAAGCAAAAACTCAGCCTGTTACGGCTGAGTTTTTGCATGATGAAGCTTCATGATCTCGTCTTCAGCTTCGTAGTCCAATCCGTGAGTTTCTGGAGGGTTTTTTAATTCCCAATCAATCGTACGTTTCAAGCCATCTTCCAATGAAACCGTTTCTGTAAATCCTAATTCGCTCCGTATTTTATCAGAAGTGAAGATGACATCTTGTTCAGCATTAATTCCCCAGGAGTAGGTTTCGGTAAGTTTGCTGTCTGGCAAAACAACAATTTTTCCTTTCCATTGGAGAGAGGTGGCCAGCTTCTTTACCCATTCCTTCATGGTGAATGCTTCGTTCTCACCGAGATTGTAGATCTTGCCTTTTGCCTGATCATTTAATACAGCCTGCACAATACCCTCCGCCATATTTTCTACATAGCCACGGGTCCAGCGCCAGCCGGCAAGGCTTTCTGAAAGCAGAATGTAAGGCCGTTGATCACTCATTGGCTTTAAAAAAGAATACCACCGATGCTGTTTATCGTTCGGTCCATATACCGCAGGGAGCCTAATGATTGTACCCTCAATCCCGGGGGCATTCATCACCACACGCTCCACCAAAATTTTATCGTAGTTGCGCCTTTCCTCTGTTTTTGCAAACTCTCTATGTGGATACAGATTGTGGCGTAAAACACCATTTTCATCAATGGGTACCGGTTCAATCGCACCCTTTTCGGTCCCGTTAACAAGTCCGAAGGCACGATACACATCCTGTGAGCTGGCCACAATCACCCGATTGACAATGCCATCAAGAGTTTGGACTAATGTTTTCGCCTGTCGTTCAGTGAGACAAATCATATCCAATACTGCGTCAGGTTTCAGTTCTTGAATTTTTGAACGAAAAGAAGAGAGATTATTTCTGTCGCCAAGCATTTCATGCACCCCGGCAGGCAATTCTGTTCTGGTTTGCCCTCTGTGAAAAACCGTGACCTCGTGTCCAAGGTTAAACAATCGTTTAATGACCTCTGGACCCATAAAGCTTGTGCCGCCTATCACCAATACACGCATCCTCATCGCTCCTTTTTACATAAAAATTTAATTGTACGTAAAGTCATTTTATTATGAAAATTCAGAAAATGTCAATCTTTATGTGGTAGTGTAAGCTTGTGGTACGATGGAAGAAGAGTAACGTGTATCCAGACAAGGGAGGAGAAATTCAACAGGTGAGTGCTGCAAAATCAACTTCCAGACTGGGAAGCTGGCTGATCTTTGTTGTTATTCTTGGGCTTTTATTCTACTTGTACTTTGATCGTGAGAAAGCCAAGAGAGAGGTTCCGCTGCCGGCCAAACTTCATCCGGCCGTGGAAGAAAATAAAGAGAAACTGATTCAAAGAGCGAAAGAGAAAGGGATTTCCATTGTCATCACGGATGGTTTCCGTTCCATAAAAAAACAGAATGAGCTGTACGAAAAAGGCCGTACGAAAGAAGGCGATATCGTCACTACTGTTAAAGGCGGAGAATCCTACCATAATTACGGACTGGCGATTGATTTTGCGCTTCAGACCAAGGAGGGGGATGTCGTGTGGGACACAGAGCGCGACAGCAACCGTAATAACAAACCTGATTGGATGGAGGTCGTCTCCATTGCCAAAACGTTAGGCTTTACATGGGGCGGTGACTGGGAGTTCAAAGATTATCCCCATCTGCAAATGGATTTCGGTCTAAGCATGAGAGATTTGAAAAATGGTGAACGGCCGCCAAAACAAGGATAGAGAAAGGGAAGCAGAATGAAAGAATTATTGACTGAATACCTTCTGCCTTACCCGATGGAAGCAGTATGGAAGGTTATAGCTGACACAGGAACACATTCGTTCTGGAATCCGCAGATTGTTTCGATTAAAGGTGAATGCAGGAAAGGAAGCAGCCTGTCCGTTCGAGTCAAATCACCGGTCGGCAACGGCATCCCTTTTTGTTTTAAAGCTAAGGTACTGGAATTTGAACCGAACAGAAAGCTGGCATGGACGGGCGGGGTACCCGGTATCTTGACCGGTTATCATTACTGGGAGCTGACAGATCTCGGTGATACGACCAAAGTGGTTCAAGGGGAGCAGTTTAGTGGTTTATTTACCGCTTTTTTGTCAACAAAGAGAATGGAAGCGATGCTCCCGGCCTATGAATCAGCCAACAGCGGGCTCGAGAGCTATCTGAAAGGGCGCTGAGCGCGGGCTTTCTGGCGGCTAAGGGGAAAAACTGGCGGCAAACTTTTCAGCCAGTCCACTGTTTTATGGTATAGTTTTAAGCAAATGAATGTCAGAGGGAAGTTACCATGGAAAAAAAGGAAAAGAAATCGAAATACTTTGCGAAAATTTCATTGGGAGTAATGGGAGCAGGGTTTCTCGGAACCATCCCATTTCAAGATTCTTTTATTGGACAATTGCTGCAAGGGGGATTTGAGGCAGGACTCGTAGGCGGGCTGGCCGATTGGTTTGCGGTTACCGCTCTCTTTCGCCATCCTTTGGGCATACCCATTCCTCACACGGCGTTGCTTCCAAAGAACCGTGACAGGATGATGAAAGCCATCGTATCCATGCTTGAAAATGATTGGCTGACAAAAGAAAGTATTCAGGGGAAAATCCAGCAAATTAAAATTACAGAGAAACTTATAAAAATCGCAAAGAAAGAATTGGATTCCAATTCCTTTCATAAAGGAGTCGGAACGTTTCTTCAGCAGGCGATACGCCATATCAATCCGGAAAATATCGCTCCGTATATTGAAAAAGAGCTGAAGAACTATCTGCGCTCCCTGGATGCTGCAGGCTTTTTGCAGTCCATGATTAATAAGGCCCTGGATAGAAATATGCATGATCAAGCCTTTGATTATATTCTGGCCGAGACACAAAAGTGGATGGCAAGGGAAGATACAAAAAGAAAAATCGGCAAAATGGCGAAACAACTGCTGGATAATACGGAGGCCGATGGGTTTATTAAAATGGCCCTTCAATCTTTTAGCAATTTTATTAATGAAGAAAAGCTGGGCAATATCCTGCAGCCATTTTTTCTTAAAAGAATCATTCTTTTGCAAGACAAAGATAATCCATACAGGGAGTTAATCCTTAATCGAATCCGCAAAGAGTTAGAAAGTGTACAAGACCGGGAAAATTTGGCGGCTGAACTTAATGAGTGGAAAGATAACATGGTCAATACATGGAGTCCTGCGGATCAAATTACAAACATTCTGTGCCAGGTTCAAAATAAATTGCTGCTGCTGACCCAAGATGAAGAGTTTATTGATCGATATGTGATTTCATTTATAAGAGACCTCATTGATCGAACAAAAAATGATCCTGAAAAAATCGACAGCATTGAAAAGTGGCTCCAAAACCAAATTTCCACTTTAATTGAAAGCAACCATTCCAAAATAGGCAATCTTGTGAAAGAAAACCTTGATAAATTGGATAATGAAACACTGATCGATATGATGGAAAACAACGTAGGTAAAGAGTTGCAGTGGATCAGGGTGAACGGAGCGATTTGCGGGTTTTTAATCGGACTTATCTTAACGACATTTAAGGCTTTAATATAAAAAAATAAGGCTGGCCTCAAAAGAGCACAAGATGTGTCCTTTGAGGCCAGCCTTTTTTTATACGTTCTTCAACGCTTCTTGAATCGTTTGATCTCCTGAAATCAAATCAAACGAGCGTTTAAATGTGTGTTCTTCGGTTAGAGCAGCCAATACGGTTTGCGCGACATCTTCACGGGGGATGGAGGCTCGTCCAAGATTCTCGCTGGCTTCCACTTTACCTGTACCTGGCTCGTTCAATAGTCCGCCCGGCCGTACGATCGTGTAGTTCAAACTGCTGCTTTCAAGAATTTTATCTGCATAATGCTTGGCCACGTAATAAGGCCGAAGCTTTTCGTTCCAGTTTTCCCGGTTGTGCGCCTGTAAAGCACTGACCATCACAAAACGGTCGACGCCGGCCTGTTCAGCAGCTTCTACCATTTTAGCCGCTCCGTCCAAATCAACGAGCAGGGTTTTGTCAGAGCCGGTACTCCCTCCGGATCCGGCCGAGAAAATAATCGCATCGCTTCCCTTAACGGCTTCTGCCAATTCAGAAACACTGCCCTCCAAGTTCGCCACTACGGTTTCAGCTCCTAGCTTCTCCAGTTCATTTGCTTGTTCCGGGTTTCGAATCATCGCCCGGACGGAATGCTCCGAACTGCTTCCCAAGAGCTCAACCAGTTTACGCCCAATTTGTCCATTTGCTCCTACTAAAAAGACTTTCATTATGACACTCTCCTTTTTCTATAGGATTGACAACCCACCTCAAAGTATTTCAAACGATGGTTAATCGTACAAATTTCCTGCTCACATGGTGAAATAAATAAGGTGAAATATGGATTATATTGAATCTTTCGGGGTGGAATTATACAAGTTAGAAAAAATAGTAAATAAAAAAGAGAGGATGCCTTCTCTTTTTACTGCCAGCAATCTATCATTCAATTGCTAAAAACCTTCCTGTACTTCCTTAACAACAGCAAAAACATAACTTCTACCAAAAGGGATAGCAGCAAGAAGACAACGGTGTAAGCAGTCATCAAATCCCCGATGATATTCATTGTGAAAGGTAAGGTGATGTTCAAAATGAGCATGACGGCCATATAGGAAACAAAACGGTATCTGGCCGAAGCGTACAGCTGTTGATCTCCTTTTTTCATAGCGGCATCCAGCAGGATCTGAAACACATAGAAAACGAGAATCAGCTTTAAAATTCCAATGACTTGCGTATATATTGGCCATAGGCTCAGATCAAACAGCTGTCCGGAAGTATTTCCAGTGACATTTTGCTGGATAAAGACAGTAGGGATGGATATAAACACGAGGCCTAATGCCAAATATTTTGCTTTTGTCAGAGCTTTATTATTGATCGTTAGCAGTCCAAGACCAGATACGATGAGATAGTAACCAACAGGGTCTGGCAAAATATCAATTGCTATTATGTGTATCTCGATTAAAATTAATAAAAATCCCCAGAACAGCTTGTGAAAACTTTCTCTCATTTCCCCCCGCCCCCGTTCCTTAATATGATGCGGTCGACATCACTCTGGCTGAGAACCGGCTGATAGTCTACTAATGCGGTAGAAACAAAGGGCTTTCCTTTACTTGTTCCGTGCAGCTTTACAGAAAAATCGCAGTACGCGAGAGTACTAGCTTTAAACCTTGTGGCTAGTTCAAGCCAATCCTTCTGTTTTAGTTTTATGCTAAAGTTCTTATGCGGATTTAAAGTCTGGTACCTGCTATGACTCTTTTTCTCATGATCCGTCCAGCCGAAAGGGTCATCGCTTTCGGCTTCCTTACTCAAAGCTTCCTGATCGGTATTTGCTTTCACCGAAACTAGTCTTTCCGTTTCTTTTTCAAAAGGCAGACTGACACTTGTCAGCGTAATTGGTTTCAATGCCTGAAATAGTCCTATATCACCAAAATTGCTTCCGGTTGCAATCTGTTCCTCCAGAATTTTATCATCCTTATATATTTTATAGATCGTCACATGCCCGATGTAGGCCGTAAAGCTCTGGCCGTTGTTCATGACAACCCTCATTTTATTAAAAGTAAAAGCTTCTTTATTCTTCATCTGTGAAAGCATATCCTTCAGTGAAACGGTAAACACTTTTAAATCCTGATGAGTGTATTCCTGTTCAACGGAAGGATTATTTTCACCCGCCATAAAATCATCTTGGGAGTAGGGAAACACTACAGCGTCCTTAATACGGACACTTTGTAAATCCTGCTTGTCTTCACGATTTGCCAAGTAATAAAATTTTAAATATTGATCTCCGTCATCTGCTGCCTCGTAATAGTGCTTTAAAAAGATCGGATGCTCAATCTGCTTTGACTGATAATAGAGGGAGTTGCCGATCCAACTCAACACAGCCAGAATAATGCCTGCCCAAAACCACTTTTCTCTCACATACGTTCCCCCTTAAAAATCTCCTTATTTTACCATATTTTGAAACAAACGAGTAATCCTTCTCGTTAAAAATCCCTTTTACAAAACTTTTAACCCATATAGGTAATTTTTCCTATTTAAACTATTTCCTCCTTTTTCCTACAGGGAATAGAAAAAGGTATTCGGTGCAGGGTGGAAGGGTTTGGTTACTATGAGAGATCATGAAGTTGTTTCGTAACATCTAGTCAACAAAAGGGGCGATCCTTCACTCTGGTTAAAGGTGGGCTGTCTTTAGGGGGCTTTGTTATGAGCCTGCGTTGTACCGCATAGACTATAATGTAACGGTACAATGGGGAGGGGCTTATATGTATTACAACCGGCCGGAATTTACAGCTGAACATATGAGGAACATCATCAAGGTAACCGGTGAGGGTTCCGTATTTGCCGTACCCGATCAAGCCAAGCTTTCCTTAGGCGTAATCACGGAAAATAAAGATGTGAACACTGCGCAAAAGCAGAACAATGAGATCATGGCAAACGTCATTCATGGATTGTTAACGATGGGGATCAAGAACAAAGACATCCAGACCTCACTCTATCGCATTGAACCGCAATATGTTTATGAGAACGGACAGCAGAATCTTAAAGGCTATCAGGTAAACCATCAGCTTCAGGTAACGGTGGATGATGTGGGCAGGACGGGAGCCGTGATTGAGACAGCGGTCAGCCAGGGAGCAAATTCCGTATCATCGATTCAGTTCACTGTGTCTTCTCCAGATGCTTTTTATAACCGAGCTCTGTCGCTTGCCGTAAACAGTGCACAGCAAAAAGCGATGGCTATATCCCGTGATCTTGGTGTCACGCTCAATCGGGTTCCGGCAAAAGTAACAGAGCTGTCAAAGGGCATCCATCCAGGGCCTGTTCCGTTTCAGGGAGCGATGCTGTCACAGGGAAGTTCCGTGCCGATCCAAACTGGAGAGAATGAGATTACGGCACGTATCGAGGCAGAATTTTTTTATACGCCATAAAAAAACATAAATTTCAAAAGAAATGAGTTAGAATCTCATAGAAGGGATCTAGCTCTTTTTTTATGAATGAAAGTTTTTATAGGATGGAGGATGGCAATGAGTTCACAGGAGCCCATTATTAAAGTAGAGCATCTCGTGAAACGCTATGGTGATTTTATCGCCGTAAAGGGAGTTGACTTTGAAGTACATAAAGGTGAAGTATTCGGGCTGCTCGGTCCGAACGGAGCCGGAAAAACGACAACGCTGGAAATGCTTGTCGGCCTGAGAAAACCGGATGAAGGAACAGCCTGGATCGGTGAATTTGATATTAAGAAGCACCTGGAACACGTCAAGGAAGTGATTGGAGTACAGCTTCAATCTACGACGCTGTTTGAACTGCTGACCGTTGAAGAGATTTTGAAAATGTATGCCAGCTTCTATCCCAAGCATATATCCATTCCGGATCTGATCGAAGACATGATTTTAACCGATAAGCGTAAAAGCCGGATCAAAAGCTTATCAGGCGGCCAAAAGCAGAGGCTGGCGATTGCGCTGGCACTCGTGCACGATCCCTGGATCATTTTCCTGGATGAACCGACAACAGGACTTGATCCGCAGGCTCGGCGTACCTTGTGGGATATCATTCTGAATTTGAAGGAAAGAGGAAAGACGGTCATGCTGACAACGCACTATATGGATGAAGCTCATGTGCTCTGTGACCGGATTGCCATTATGGATCAGGGACAGCTGATTGCACTGGATACACCTGAGAATCTGGTGAAAAATCTTCAGTCGGACAGCGCCGTTGAGTTCCGTTTAACAGAAGATGCACCCGTCCTGGATTTAAAAGAAATTGAAGGGGTCAAGCAGACAGGCAGCCATAAGGATGTTCAAGTGCTTTATACCGATAATCTACAGCAGACGCTGACCAGCCTGATTCAGACCGCATCTGAAAAAGATCTGAAACTGACCGATCTGCAGACACGCACCGCCACTTTGGAGGATGTGTTCATCCATATGACAGGAAGGAGCTTGAGAGAAGGATGAAAGCATACTGGCAATTAACGTTAGCTCAATTACGCATTTTCCTGCGCAACCGCCAGGTCTTGTTCTGGACGCTTGCGTTTCCGATCTTCCTCATGGTCATGCTCGGCTCTTTTCTCGGCAATGGAAACGGCGTGTCGGTCACTATCGGATATGTGGACCAGGATCAATCTGCCCAATCTAAACAACTTGCAAGTCTTTTGAAGAAAAACGAAGCGATATCACTCGAAAAATCATCGAGTAAAAAAGAGGCGCTCTCCAAGCTGAAAAAAGGAGACGTCCAGCTTGTACTGCAGGTCCCGAAAGGCTATGAAACAAGGATGAAGAGTGCGGATCAGGGTGAAAAGCCGTTCAGGCTTCCTGTTTTTTATAATGAAACGAACATGGCTGTCTCGCAGGTT
Organism: Fictibacillus sp. B-59209; assembly: GCF_036216745.1. Lineage (NCBI taxonomy): Bacteria > Bacillati > Bacillota > Bacilli > Caryophanales > Fictibacillaceae > Fictibacillus > Fictibacillus sp. B-59209. Next base: position 48,371 of record NZ_JARMMC010000004.1, read on the forward strand.
GGACAGCAGCTCGTGAATAATGCGGTCGATGCCATCAGTAAACAGAAGGCGGATTATAAGCCATCGGTGGTCATCAACCCAAAAGGGGTAGAGACGCTGAATCTCCGCTATATTGACTTTCTTGTCCCGGGGATCGTGGCGATGATGATCATGAGCAACAACATGAACGGGGTAGCAGGACAGATCGCATCATGGCGCGAACGCGGAATCTTGCGGAGGATGCAGGGAACGACATTGAAAGCCCACACTTTTATCGCGGCACAGATTACCGCCCGGCTGATGCTGAACGGCTTGCAGGCACTCATTGTTCTTGGCGTCGCCCGTCTTGTCTTTGATGTGGAAATCCGGGGATCGTGGCTGACCCTCGTCAGCTTTGTCATCTTGGGTACACTCGCGTTCATGGCGATTGGCTTTATCATTGCAGGGATTGCCAAAACACCGGAAAGTGCAGGACCGATCGCAGGCTTCCTATCTTTTCCGATGCTGTTTTTGGGCGGAGTGTTCTTTCCAATTAAAAATATGCCGGAATTTCTTCAGCCGATCGTGCATATCCTTCCCATAGCTCACTTAACAACTGCGATGAGGGAGACGATGAATGTTGGCGCTTCGTTTATGAGCCTGGGAACAGAGGCCCTGATTCTTGGCTGCTGGCTGATTGGTGCCTTTATCGTAGCGAGCCTCACGTTTAAGTGGGAATAAGAAGTTCGAAAATCAGGAGGAAAATAACATGGAAAATCAAAACTATCAAAACCATACACGGATGCATCCGTTGTTTCATTATGTCCTGTCCCTTTTCGTGCTGGGGACACTCGTAACAGCACTGGTTTACTTTGTCCGTTCGCTGAGTAATGGAGAGAATGTACTCCTTGCCTGTGTGGTGCTTTTAGCGGCAGGGTCACTGGTTATTCTATTTTTACTCGTAAGAAGTTACCCGCTGAAGGCGCAAGACCGGGCCATCCGTGCCGAAGAGAATCTGCGGCACTTTGTACTGACCGGCAAGCTCATGGATTCCAGGCTGACAACCGGACAGATTGTCGCCTTGCGCTTTGCCAGTGATCAAGAACTGCCAGCGTTGAGCCAAAGAGCAGCTGAAGAAAGTTTGCGTTCTAAAGAAATTAAGCAGGCGATCAATGAATGGCGCGGGGATTACTATCGGGTATAGGAAAAAACAGCCGTTTTGGCTGTTTTTTTTCTATGGCTATGGCCCTGTAAATAGATTTACACGCTGAAATGAAACATTTACCCGCCAAAACAGAGGATTTACCTGGTAAAATCCAAAAATACCCTCCGAAACAGAAGAAATACCCGCCAAAACGATATTATGGAAACTAGCACACTATCATAAGCAAAAAAAAGAAAGGAAAGGCACGCTGCCTTCCTTTCTTTTTAAACTCAAAACGGAATGATCGTTAAGACGAGAGCTATGAGAATCATTACCGCGGTTGCACCACAGGCCCATTTCAGGAAGCCTCGCTGCAAGTCTCCGAAGTCTTCGCCTACCATGCCGACTAATAGATAAGTAGAAGGGACCAATGGACTTAATAGATGGACCGGCAATCCTAAAAGGGAAGCGCGTCCGATCATGGCTGGATCAATGCCGTATCCAGCAGCTGCTTTGGCAAGCAAAGGCAGAACGCCGTAATAAAAGGCATCATTGGACATGAAAAAGGTAAACGGTGCAGAGATGATGGCTGTAATGAGCGCAAAGTGTGAACCCAATGCATCAGGGACATGTGTGATCATCGTGTTGGCCATAGCATCTACCATTTTTGTACCTGAAAGAATTCCTGTGAAAATACCTGCGGCAAAAACCATCGTGACGACAGATAAGGCATTATCAGCATAGTTGGCGATTCTTTCTTTCTGGTCACGCAGTTTTGGATAATTCATCGTAATGGCAATAGCAAAGCCAATCATAAATAAAACAGTTGTTGGCAAAAGTTCTTTGATCAATGCAACAAGAAGCAGGATTGTTAGCAGATAGTTCACTACGATGAGCTTTGGACGCTTTAAACCGACTGCATCAGCATCAACAGCAGCGGCCTGCATCGCCATTGTTTTATAATCAATCTCAAGAACACCTACACGGCTGCGTTCTTTTTTTCCGAGAATAAAGGCCATGAACAGGACGAACACTACGCCGCCGATCATGGATGGAATAACAGGCGTAAAGATATCAGACATCTCGAGGTGCAGCGCTGTCATCGCTCTGGCAGTAGGACCGCCCCATGGAAGGAGGTTCATAACACCGGACGCAGATACGGCAATACCGGCCAAAACAAGAGGCCTCATGCCAATTCTTTTGTACAATGGAAGCATTGCTGAGATGGTGATCATGTAGGTCGTCGTGCCGTCACCATCTAACGAAATTAACAAAGCCAGTACTGCTGTTCCGATGGCGATCTTTACAGGATCTCCTTTTACAACTTTCAGAATGCTTGAGATAATGGGATCAAACACACCGGCATCAATCATAATGCCGAAGAAGAGAATGGCGAACAGGATCATGATTCCTGTAGGCGCTACACCTTTTATGCCCTCAAGCGCCATCGGTCCGATATCTTTGCCGAATCCGCCAATCAAGGCGAAAGCTACAGGGACAACCATCAAGGCGATCATGGCGGTCAGGCGTTTTGTCATAATTAAAACCATGAATGTAAGTATCATTAAAAAACCTAATAATGCGAGCATCGTCTTCACCCCTTTTGTAAGTAAGTTGAGTGTAAACAAAATATTCTGAAATGAAAACGTTTTCAAAATAAAGTTATTAAAGTACTTTAAATTAATTTTGTACATAAAGTTCATGAGAAAACTAAAAGAGGACGGCGATTTCGCCATCCTCTTACAGGGGATAATATTTCTTTTCGGGGCGGCCGACAATGCCGTAGACAACTTCGGCTTTGGATTCGTTTATGGAGGAGAGGTACTCGAGATACCGGCGGGCAGTAATTCTTGAAGCTCCAATCTCGTTTCCGACTTCCTCTGCAGAAAGCCCGTCCCTTTTTGCCTGAAGGACGGCCTTCACTTTGCCCAGTGTGATCTCATCGATTCCTTTTGGGAAGCTGGTTCCTTTTTTGGATTGCTCAAGATTCCTCTTATCAAAAATCAAATCAATCAGGTTTTGATTCACTTGTTCATTGGAAGAAAGGAGAGCATGCTTTTTAATAAATGACTGGATGATCTCATCAAATCGTTCTCGGCTCACAGGTTTGATTAAATAATTCTCCGCGCCATATCCCAGGGCTTTCTCAATGAACTCCTTTTCCGTCGCGGCTGTAATCATGATAATACTCAGTTTAGGAAAGTGCTCACGGATGAGAGGGAGGAGCTCAGAGCCCAGCATATCAGGCAGATACACATCAAGAAGAAGCAGGTCGGGTTCCGTTGTTTTCAGCAATTGCAGCGTCTGTTCTCCGGTCAGTGCCTTTCCGACCACCTCAATCTCATTGAATTTCTTCAAAAACTTTTCATGTATATCGGCTATTCGAAAATCATCTTCGGCTATCGCTGCTTTGATCATATGAATCAGCTCCCTTATCATTCTTAGGAAGATACACCGTAAATACAGTACCAGTGCCTGGATTACTTTGCACTTCAATTATTCCATTCATATCCCGTACCGCTTCGTCCGCATTTGATAAGCCATATCCTCTTGGTTCATCTCCGTCTTTAGAAGTGTAGCCCCGATTGAAGAGAAGCGGTATTTCTTTATCGTTTATTCCTTTGCCATTATCCTCAATTTCAAAAATAATTTCACTTCCGATATCGGTAACAAAAAGCGTGACTTTCGGACTCTTCACATGATAAACCGCTTCGAAAGCGTTATCAATTAAATTTCCAAGAATAACAATTAAGCTGGAGAGCTTGAAGTGTGCCGGCAGCTCTTCCAGAAAACTATCAGAAGCGATCTCAAACTGTATTTTTTTCTCAGAAGCTTTTCCCAGCTTGCCTAATAGAATCGCTTGTACTTTTGTATCTTTAATTTGGTTAAAGACGACGGCATTTTGAAATTGCAGGACCTGTGTTTCGCTTTTGATCATACTGATGGCCTGCTCATATTCACCAAGCTGCAAGAGACCATACAGAACATATAATTTATTGGTAAACTCATGGGTTTGCGAACGAAGGTCTTCAGAATACTGTTTGACTTCAGAAAGGGTATTGATCATCTGCTCCACCTCTGTTTTGTCCCGGAAGGAAGCAACCACACCGCTGATCTTGTTTTGATGAAAGAGAGGGGTACAGTTAACGATCACTGTTTTATCTTTCCAAAACATCTCTTTATCACTTTGGGGGTTACCGTGCTTTAACACCTCATAAAGATAAGCGGAGGGAAAGAGGCCGTCCACTTTCATATGCCGGACAGATCCTTCAATATCGAGCAGCTTCTTGGCCGATTGGTTCATATTCGTTATCCGTCCTTCTTTATCAATGGCCAATATGCCCTCTTTAACGGAATGATACACAGCGTTCTTTTCTTTATACAGTGCGGCGATCTCATACGGTTCAAGCCCCATCGTATCTCGCCGGATATCTCTAGAAAGGATATAGCTCCCAATCACAGAAACCAGCAGTGCGATAAGAGAAACAAAAAGGACTTTTAAGAAGTTGTTCATGATCTGTTCATGAATGTCTTCCAACAAAAATCCTACGGAAACGAGGCCGATGATCTTTCCTTGCTGGTTATAGATCGGGGATTTTCCTCTGAGAGAGGGACCGAGAGAACCTTTTGCCTGTGAAACGTAATACTCCCCTTTAAGTGCGCGGTCATTATCGCCCCCAGTCATTTTTCTTCCGATTTCTGAAGGGATGGGATGTGAATAGCGGATGCCGGATGTGTTGCCGACCACAATGAATTCAGCACCAGTATGTTTACGTATCTTTTCAACGAGAGGCTGTATCGTTTTGGATGGATCGCTCGATTGGAAAGCATCAATAACCGTAGGCATGAAGGATATGGATTTTGATAACTCGAGGGCCAGCCGTCCTTTATTTTCTTCAATTTGTTTACTCTCTTTATAACTGAAATACCCTGTCAGCAACAAGATCAGCAATGCACCCAATAGCAGGACGAGCCCGAGTATTTTAATCTGCAGCGAAACTTTTATGGCTTTCAGGCGGCATTCCTCCTTGTTTCTTTGTTTCTACTATACGCCAAAGCGTCTGTTTCCTTCAAATCGATATTGTTTGGACGGTCTGCCTGGGCGATGATTCGGTTTACCCGCCGAAATGAGAGATTTACCCGCGGAAACAGAGAATTTACCCGCCAAAATTTGAAAATACCCGCTGAAACAGCAGAATTACCCGCCAAAACGGCATTGTGGAAACTAGCGACGCTCCGATCAGCATTCATTCAATCACAAAAAAAACCGGCTCGAGAGGCAGTTGCCCCTAAAGAACCGGTTTTTACTCTAAGCTTAGAGCTTAAATGAACTTTTCAATGATACGATGCGGTTGAACACGACCTTGTCCTCGGCCGTGTGCTTTGGATCGACGTTAAAGTAGCCGTGGCGGAAGAACTGGAACTTGTCCTGCGGCTTCGCGTCCTTCATGTTTGGCTCGATGAACCCTTCTTGGATGGTCAATGAGTCTTCGTTGACGAAATCGATAAACGTTTTGTCTTCACTCTCATCAGCAGCCTTCAGATCTTCATCGCGGATCAACGGCTCGTATAATCGGAACTCAGCTGGAATGGCCTGTGAAGCATCCACCCAGTGAAGGGTCCCTTTTACTTTACGGCCTGTAAAACCGCTGCCGCTCTTCGTTTCCACATCATACGTACAGTGAAGCTCGATGACATTTCCATCCTCGTCTTTGATGACATCCTCACATTTAATGAAGTACGCATGCTTTAAGCGGACTTCGTTGCCAGGGAAGAGGCGGAAGTATTTCTTTGGAGGGTTCTCCATGAAGTCATCCTGTTCCACATAGATCTCACGTGAAAAAGGAATTTGGCGTGTGCCCATCTCAGGGTTCTCAGGGTTGATTTCCGCATCCAGCATTTCAACTTGTCCTTCAGGATAGTTCGTAATGACGACTTTTAACGGATTCAGGATACCCATCGTACGAGGAGCCTTCATCTTTAGGTCTTCACGCACAAAGTGCTCAAGCATCGCTTCGTCTACAGCACCGGATCCTTTGGAAACACCGGTCGCCTGTACAAATTCACGGATCGCTTCAGGGGTATATCCTTTGCGGCGAAGTCCGGAAATGGTCGGCATGCGCGGATCATCCCAGCCGTCAACATAGCCTTCGTCAACAAGCTGTTTTAATTTACGTTTGCTCATGACTGTATTTTCGATATTCAGACGGCCGAACTCGATTTGCTGAGGCTGGCTTTCCATCTCGCACTCTGCTACCACCCAGTTATAAAGAGGACGCTGTTCTTCAAACTCAGTCGTACAAAGAGAGTGGGTTACACCCTCAATGGCATCCTCAAGCGGATGAGCGAACGCGTACATTGGGTAGATGCACCAAGCGTCTCCTGTATTATGGTGGGGCGCGTGGGATACACGGTAGATCACCGGATCACGCATGTTGATGTTCCCGGACGCCATGTCGATTTTGGCGCGGAGCACTTTTTCACCATTCTGGAATTCGCCTTTGCGCATGCGGTCAAAGAGGTCAAGGTTTTCTTCAACAGAACGGTCACGGTACGGGCTGTCTTTTCCGGGTTCAGTTAACGTTCCGCGGTATTCGCGGATCTCATCCGGTGACAGATCATCGACGTATGCTTTTCCTTTTTTGATAAGCAGGACAGCGCGGCTGTACATTTCCTCAAAATAGTCGGAGGCGAAGCGAAGGTTTTCCCATTCATAGCCCAGCCATGCGACATCGTTTTTGATCGAATCGACATACTCACGGTCTTCTTTAAGTGGATTGGTATCGTCGAAGCGAAGGTTGGTCTGCCCGTTAAACTCGTCGGCGAGCCCAAAATTTATAACAATGGATTTGGCGTGCCCGATGTGCAGGTAACCGTTCGGTTCTGGCGGGAAACGAGTGATGACGGTGTCCCTTTTGCCGGATTCCAAATCCTCTTTAATGATGCTTCTAATAAAATTCGAATTTTCTTCCATCCCGTATCAGCCTTTCTGTTAACATTCTATCTCACCATTATATCATTCACAGCAAGGAAACAAAATTGCCTTTAGCTACCTTAGCTATTATAAACAAAAAAAACTGTAAATCGCGCATCAATCTGCCGCCTTTTTTCGTTTTTTGTCTTTTTTTATAAAATTTTAGAAAACAAGCAGGAATTTTGTGCTAGATAAAATACGGTAGACGAGTTTAGAAATCTCGTGTAAAATATTTTCAGAATATTGATTTTATTTACAATATTTAAATATTGTAGGTAGTTTTCATTTTCACAAAAAATAGGGGGATGAGAAAATGAAGAAGAGAAAACTTGCTGGGATCTTTCTTTCCTTGTCATTATCAGCAGGAGTCATGGCGGGCTGCGGTGCAGCATCGACAGGCGGATCAGGAGGAAAAGAAACAATTAAAGTCGGGGCCAACCTTGAGCTCTCAGGAGGCGTAGCTTCCTACGGACAATCCATCGCAGAAGGACTTCAGCTTGGATTGGATGAAATCAATAAAAAAGGGATTAAAGGCAAGAAAATCAAGCTTGTGAAAGTAGACAATAAATCGGAAGCGGCAGAAGCGACGAACGGAGCAGTGAAGCTCGTCAGCCAGGATAAAGTAGCGGCTGTAATCGGTGCTGCAACGAGTACGAATACACTGGCTCAGGTACAGATCGCTCAAAGCAACAAAGTTCCGCTCGTCACACCGACAGGAACAAACCCTGATATTACAAATAAAGACGGCAAAGTGAATGATTATGTGTTCCGTACATGTTTCATCGATCCGTTCCAGGGAACAGTGGCTGCGAACTTTGCGACAGATAAATTGAAAACGAGTAAAGCGGCTGTGTTCATCGACAGTGCGAGCGATTATTCCAAAGGGCTGGCTTCAGCGTTTAAATCTGCTTATAAGAAAAACGGCGGCAGCATCGTGGCCGAAGAAGCCTATGTCGCTAAAGATACCGACTTCCGTGCTACACTTACCCGCTTAAAAGCAGCAAAACCGGACTTCATTTTCCTTCCTGGCTATTATGAGGAAGTCGGCTTGATCATCAAGCAAGCGCGTGAGATCGGCATTACAGCACCATTCATGGGCGGAGACGGCTGGGATTCTCCTAAACTTGTAGAGATCGCCGGACCGGAAGCGCTCAATAACACGTACATCACGAACCACTATTCTTCTGGAGACCCTGATAAGAAGATTCAGGACTTTGTAAATGCATTCAAGAAGAAATATAAAGGAAAATCTCCAGATGCCTTTAGTGCACTTGGATATGATACAGCGTACTACCTTGCTGATGCCATCAAGCGTTCAGGCGATGCCAGCCCTGAAAAAATTGCAAAAGCATTAGCGAAGACAAAAGATCTTTCCCTTGTTTCCGGTAAATTGACATTGGATAAGAAACATGACCCGATCAAATCAGCATCTATTCTTGAGTACAAAGACGGCAAACAAGAGTTTAATACAAAAATCAATCCATAAGAGCAGTTTAACGAATAGGGGGCTCTGTCCCCCTATTCTGTGTTTTCAGGAATTGGACATATTAAGGAGTGTCGGAGATGGAACTCATACAACAGCTGGTCAATGGTATATCACTCGGCAGTATCTATGCCCTCATTGCTCTTGGCTACACGATGGTATATGGAATAGTTAAATTGATCAACTTCGCGCATGGCGATGTTTTTATGGTAGGTGCCTTTGTAGGCTTCTATTCCATTACAGTTTTGCACATCCCATTTGTCTTATCATTGATTCTTGCCATGGCGGTCTGTGCGATTTTCGGGGTACTGATCGAACGCATCGCGTATAAACCGCTAAGGAACGCTACTCGGATCGCGGCATTGATTACAGCGATCGGTGTCTCTCTTTTAATTGAGTACGGCTTTATCTATGTAAGGGGTGCACAGCCTGAAGCGTACCCTGGCGATGTATTGCCGGAACATGCTATCCACATTTTTGGCGCGAAAATTAACAGCCAGTCGCTTCTGATCCTCGGTGTTTCGGTAGCGCTCATGATCATTTTACAGTTCATCGTACATAAAACGAAAATCGGTAAAGCAATGCGTGCTGTATCCTTTGATGCAGAAGCAGCACAGCTGATGGGGATTAACGTTGACCGCACAATTTCTGCTACTTTCGCGATCGGCTCAGCGCTTGCAGGGGCAGCGGGTGTTATTTTCGGAGTTTACTATATTAAGATTGAACCTTTAATGGGTGTCATTCCTGGACTAAAAGCCTTTGTTGCCGCTGTTCTTGGGGGAATCGGAATTCTTCCGGGGGCGATGGTGGGAGGATTGCTGCTGGGTGTCATCGAATCGCTCGTCAGTGCGTTTGGTTACTCTTTGTGGCGCGATGGGGCAGCGTTTGTTGTCCTTATCTTGATTCTCATCTTTCTTCCTTCAGGATTGTTCGGCAAATATAAAAGAGAAAAGGTATAAGGGGGAACGAATATGGCGATTTTTAAACAAGCTAAGCTCTTTTGGACATCCATCGTTTTGTCTCTCGTTATCTTTGGCGTTATCCAGTTCATGATCACGGGCCAAATGCTGAACCTCTTTTATGTAAATACACTGATCTTTATCGCTATTAATATCATATTGGCCGTCTCGCTTCACTTGATCATCGGCATTACAGGGCAGTTTTCTATTGGACATGCAGGCTTCCTTGCCGTAGGTGCGTATGCGTCGGGGATCATCACTATGAAACTGGAGCTTCCTTTTGCAGCAGCTCTTCTCGTTGGAGGATTGGTGGCCGCATTGGCGGGCTTTATTATCGGGTTTCCAAGTCTTCGGCTAAAAGGCGATTATCTTGCCATCGCAACTCTTGGATTTGGTGAGATTGTCCGTATTGTGTTTCTGAACCTGGATTATGTAGGCGGAGCGAGCGGCATGCAGGTCAACCACTTGACGACATGGCCGTGGGTCTTCGGCTGTATGCTCATTGCTATCCTTGTTATTGTAAACTTTACAAATTCCACACATGGCCGGGCATGTATTTCCATTCGGGAAGATGAAACCGCGGCTGACGCGATGGGAATCAATACGACCTATTATAAGGTTACTGCCTTTGTCATCGGCGCCTTCTTTGCCGGAATTGCGGGTGGGTTGTATGCTCATAACTTCTACATTATCCAGCCTTCGAACTTTGGATTCCTGAAATCATTTGATATTTTGATTTTCGTTGTACTCGGAGGGCTTGGCTCCTTATCGGGTTCTGTTATTGCAGCGATCCTTCTAACTGTCGTTTCCACGTTCCTGCAGGACTATCCTGAAACGAGGATGATCATCTACAGCATCGTCCTTATTGTTGTCATGCTGTACCGCCCTCAAGGATTGATGGGGACGAAAGAGATTACGTCAATCTTCAGCAAAGGAAAGAAGACGAAGGGAGGAGCGAAGGATGGAAACAAGCAAACCGTTGCTTAAGGTTGACAACATCGGTATTCGCTTTGGGGGGCTAAGAGCGGTTTCGGATGTGAACATTGAATTGTTTCCTGGCGAGATGGCAGGACTGATCGGACCTAACGGTGCCGGGAAAACAACCTTTTTTAATATGCTGACCGGGGTTTATGTTCCAACGGAAGGGGAAATCTCGCTGAACGGGAAAAGGCTGAACAACCTTCCTCCTTACAAGATTACGAGAAATGGAATCAGCCGGACGTTCCAGAATATACGGCTGTTTGGGGAACTGTCCGTTATTGATAATGTAAAAGTGGCTTACCATTCGCAGGCTAAGCATACTCTTTTCACCTCGATTTTCAGGCTTCCGGGACATTTTTCCGGAGAAAAGGAAATGGACGTGAAAGCGACAGAGTTCTTGAAGATTTTTAATTTGGACAGGTTTAAAGATGAAAAGGCGAAGAACCTGCCATATGGCCAGCAGCGCCGTCTGGAGATCGCGCGTGCCCTGGCCGCCAACCCGAAGCTCTTGCTGCTCGACGAACCGGCCGCCGGGATGAATCCTCATGAGACAAAAGAATTAATGAATCTGATCGCCTTCATCCGGGAGCAATTCAATCTGACTGTTCTTCTCATTGAGCATGATATGCCGCTTGTCATGGGTGTCTGTGAACGGATTTACGTTCTTGACCATGGCCAGCTCATTGCTGAAGGGACACCATCAGAAATTAAGAACAACCCAAAAGTCATCGAAGCGTATCTGGGCGAGGAGGTTTCATAATGCTGAAGGTAGAGGATATTAACGTTTATTACGGCAACATTCAGGCGCTTGAGGGCATATCGCTTGAAATCAATCAAGGCGAGATCGTTACGCTGATCGGTGCGAACGGAGCCGGCAAAAGTACTCTGCTTAAAACCGTTTCCGGACTGTTGAAACCGAAGCAGGGGAAAATCCTTTATGAGGGCAAATCGATCAATGGAAAAGCCGCACAAATGATTGTAAAACAGGGAATCTCTCATGTTCCTGAAGGCCGCCGTGTGTTTGCGAATATGACCGTAGAGGAAAATCTTCAGCTCGGCGCGTTCTTAAGGAAAGATAAAGACGGGATTAAGCAGGACCTGGAAAAGGTGTATGAGCTTTTTCCAAGACTGCTTGAGCGGCTGAAACAGCAGGCCGGAACACTGTCCGGAGGGGAGCAGCAGATGCTTGCCATGGGGCGGGCATTGATGGCCAGGCCGAGATTGCTGCTGCTTGATGAGCCTTCCATGGGACTGGCGCCGCTGTTGGTTAAGACGATTTTTCGTATAATCGAAGAGATCAACAAAGCGGGAACGACTATTTTACTCGTGGAGCAAAATGCGAATCTGGCGCTTTCCATCGCTAACCGTGCCTATGTTGTAGAGACAGGGCGAATCGTGCTGTCAGGTAATGCAGCGGAGCTCACTTCAAGCGAGCAGGTGAAAATGGCCTATCTTGGCGGACATTAATAAAAGATGCAAAAAAAATCGGTTCCTTTTGGAGCCGGTTTTTTTGCATGTACGGTTTATGGGACAGCAAATTATGGATATAAAATAAAGAGTCATTTTACAAGTTATAGTCATTGTGTGAAGCTCACGTAAAACGATATAATGCACAGAAAAGCTAATTCAGCAGAAGGGGGGATCAAATGAGGTACTGGATGTATCGGCTGCTTGCGTCAGATCCAGGCAGGAAACGGTTGAGGACAGCGAGTAAAGTGACGCTGAGTGTCATTAGTTCAGTAGTAGTCATGCTGATTATCGTACTGAATGCCGGAGGCCAGATCACAGCAGCTATTTTTGCTGGTGTTGTAGGGATGATGGGGATTCTTGTAGTAAACGATGATACAGAAAAAGAACAGAAACTGACGACCGTTCTGCTTGCCGCCTCGAGTGCATGTTCTCTCGCCACCGGATCATGGCTATCCAAATGGGGGATTGCAGCGGATCTGTTTTTACTTCTTGTTGTATTTTTAGCGCTTTATCTTCAACGTTTTGGAAGCCGCTACTTTTCTATCTGCATGATTGCATTCATGTCCTTTTATTTTGTTATGCTCCTTAAAGTTACTTTCGCTCAGGTTCCCTGGCTGTTTGCTTCCATAGCAACAGGTATTTTATTTGCTTACTTTTATAATTTTATCCTCATTAAGGACAAGCCTGAAGAAGTATTAAAACGTTCCATGGGTTCTTTTCATATACAGGCAAATCTTACGCTGAATATTGTCATTGATATCGTAAGGGATATTAAATTAGATAAGCAGAGGCTGGCAAATCTCGACCGGAATGTCAAAAAGCTCGGAGATTATGCACGTGTAGTCTCAAATGAGCTTGGTTCTACAGATCCAGGAGGTATATGGCCCGGTCTCAGCACCAGCCAGCTTCGCCTGTACATTTTTGATACAGCGATGCTGATGGAAACCTTGTCACCCTCCATACGACGTCTAAAAGAACACCGGGCGCTCGAAAACCATTCAATACGTTCCTCGCTGCTGCTTGTTATTCAATCCATTCGTGAGGCCGAAGTGCTCAACAGGGAACAGGTGCATTACTTGGAGAACGCAGCAGCCAGTTTACAATCGCTCCGGCAGCTGCTTCGTACTTTGAAGCTGGATAAAAGAAATGAAGAATGGCTTTACCTGATCCGGAGGATAGAGTCAATTGCCAATCATATTATTGATGGGGCGTTCGGGCTTCAACAGTCCCTGCAGAGAACAAGCAGTGATGGCGGAACTTCGGATCCGCTTGAAAAAGAAGACACTGAAGAAGATGCAAAGAATGAAGAAGAGGAAGGGATGCGTCCTACGACCAAAAAAGCCATCCAGGCATTGATCGCAGGAGGCTTATCGATTGTGCTCGGCCACATATATTCCCCTGCTCATCAATATTGGATTTTACTGTCCTGTTTTGTTGTCCTTCTCGGAACGGAAACAGTCGGCCGTACGCTCGTCAAAGCTGTACAGCGGAGCGTAGGGACCTTTTTAGGTGCAATAGCCGGCTTCATTATCGCCCTGTATTTAACTGGTATTCAGGATATTATCTTGCTCTTCATTTGTGTTTTCCTGGCTTTTTACTTACTGCCGATTTCTTATACACTGATGATGTTCTGGATCACGATGCTGCTTGCATTGATGTATGATATCCTCCTTGGCGGCATCAATGAACAATTAATGGCAGCGCGTGTCATTGATACCGTTGCAGGGGTTGGGTTGGGGTTTGCGGTATCTGCTCTTGTCTATCCGCAGAGAACACGGGATAAAGTCACAACCTCTACTGTAGAGTACCTGAATTCACTTAAGGAGTACGTGGACAATTATATTGACCGTTTCAGAGAGAAGCACTCTGCTTTCAACCTTGCGGATCATGCGCTGGAGCTCGATCAGCTGCTGCAGACACTGATAGACGACGCAAGCCCGTTATACAGAGGCTGGTTTGGCCGATCCGGCATTCAGCAGCAGCTCACCGTTCTGACGGCCATCAACTTTTACGCCAAGCATCTGGTTGCTTCTTCAACACGAAAAAGCCAGCTGAACACTGAAGAAAAGTTTGAAGAGCTGATAAACCATGTTCAGCTCTCACTGACGGATAATATTGAAGCACTGAGTGCGGTGATCAGAGGAGAAGGGCAGGCACAAATTGTCAATTTGGAAGAGGAACGTAAACAATTGGAACGCCTGCCGGAAGAGTCTGAATCAAGCGAACATGAAATGCTTAACCATCTCCGCCTGTTACACAACGTTCATTATATTTGGCGGATCAATGAGTCCATTGTTTATCTGGCCAGGCAGCTCGGTGCCGAACCGAAAAGCAAAGGTTAGTGAACGGCGTGAGAACGGGATGGTGCACAGTTTTGGCAGGTTTTTTGGTTGAAGCGCTGTTCCGGGGGGAATTTAATGCTGCAGTATTGGCACGTCCGATACTGCTTTTTTCGTGAACGGATGGTTGAAACCAATGTATTTAATATTTTCTCTTGCCGTTCTTCTCTGCTTCCTGACTCCAGCATCTCCCATTCAATCAGATGCCGTTTTACCTTAGAGGGAGCAGGCCGGGAAGGATCTATCTCCTTAAAAGAGTGGTAGCCGAACTGCAAGCCGTCTTCATCTCGGCAAATAAAAAAGACCGGTTTTTGTTCACAAAACCCTTCAACTGTAAACAAGAAGGTTTCGTCACGGATTTTTTCATCTTTCATATCGATTTTTTCTTTATGGATGAGGCGGGACAGCCAGCGGACCGCCTGCGCCTTAGTAGATTTCATACGCATTATCCTTTCTTTTATATTCTGTATCAAAACTATGAATCTAAAGAACTAGTCAGTTATTAGACAATTTCGACATATTGTGTCAAAACTCCTCTTGCAATGAAAAAAATTAGCAGGATTCTTTATTTTATGTGAAATGGCTGGGGATATTGACCTAAGTCATCCAATAAAAATAGAGGAAAAGCAGGAGGAGAGCGGTCTTTCAAGAAGTAAATACATACGTGAGTAAACAAGAAGGAGTTAAACATGGATATCATTGATTTTCATTGTGACGCATTATTAAAACTGTATGAAGAAAAAGGGAAGCTAAGCTTTGCATCTGCCCCTGAGCTCGAGACGAATAAGGAGCGGCTGAAAAAGGGGCATGTAAAAGTGCAGTGTTTTGCTATTTTCATTGAACCTGAGATTCCGTCAGATCAGAAGTTTCAGGCTGCGCTTGGCCAGGTGGATCTATTTTATAAAGAAGTGCTTGGCAAAAATCCAGAGATGAAGCATATACGCTGCTGGGAAGATTTTGACAGGATTCAGGATGGCGATATTGGTGCGATGCTGACACTGGAAGGGGTAGATGCCATTGGAAATGATCTCTCTAAATTGCACATCCTCCATCAATTAGGCGTTCTTTCTGTCGGGTTAACGTGGAACACGGCGAACCTGGCTGCCGACGGGGCAGGAGAACCGCGGGGCGGGGGATTGACCGTGTTTGGAAAAGAGGTTGTTGACTTCCATAATAAGCATCAGATTCTAACAGATGTTTCCCATTTAAGTGAAATGGCCTTCTGGGATGTACTCGAGATCGCTGATTATCCGTTTGCCAGCCATTCCAATTCCAAGGAACTTTGTGACCATCCGCGAAATTTAACCGATGAACAGGCGAGTGCGATGTTTGAAAAGGGCGGTACGATTCATGTGGTATATAATCCCCCCTTTATCAATCAAGATCAGGTCAAAGCATCTATTCCTGACTTAATAAAGCACATTGATCATTTTTGTGGACTGGGTGGAGTGAAACAGATCGGCTTAGGTTCTGATTTCGACGGCATCGCCAACTTTATAACGGATTTGGAGAATGCGGCTAAAAGCCAGAATTTAATCAATGAACTGCTCAAGCACTATTCTGAAGAACAGGTGAGAGGGTTTGCTTTTGATAACTTCATGAATTACCGGCCGAATGTTAGAAAAGTAAAGTAATAGGTTCAAGTCTGAATCGAAGCTGCATATATAGCCGATAAGGCCCATTAAAGGAAGGGAGCGATAACACATGCCTTTTGCACAGGTTGAAGACCATGTAGAGCTTTTTTATGAAGAACGGGGAACAGGAACACCTGTTATATTTATCCATGGAGTCTGGATGAGCAGTAAATTTTTTCATAAACAGCTTTCGGCTCCTTCTAAAAGCTACCGAACGATCACACTGGACTTGAGAGGACACGGACAATCCTCCATGGTTCATCACGGACACACAATTGCTCAATATGCGCGCGATGTCCATGCGTTTATTCAGAAGCTGGATTTAAAGAATGTCGTTTTGGCCGGCTGGTCCATGGGAGCTTTTGTGATTTGGGACTATCTGCAGCAATTTGGGGAAGACCACGTAAAAGGGACAGTGATTGTAGATGAACTTGCTTCCGACTTTAAATGGCCGGATTTTCCGATCGGTGCTTTTGATCTGCCGGCACTGACTCAATTTATGAGAGACATTCAAAGTAATCGGAGGGCAGTACTCGAAGGCTTTGTCCCTCTTATGTTTAAAGAGGAGCTGTCTGAGGACGATTTTTCCTGGATGATGGCCGAAGTTACTAAAATGCCGGAGTCGATTGCGAGTGCGGTATTGTTCGACCAATCGATTGTGGATTACCGAGGTTTTTTAAGCAAAATTAAAAAACCGACCTTGCTTTGTTTCGGAAGAGAAGAAAAGCTCATACCTGTAGCAGCAGGTGAACATCTGCGGGAAAACATTTCTGATTCCCGGCTGGAAATCTTTGAGCAAAGCTGCCATTGCCCGTTTCTTGAAGAAAGTGAGAAATTCAATAAGGTCATAGAACAGTTTATTCAAACACTGAATGACTAGAGAAAAGAACCCGCATTTTCGAGCGGGTTTTGTTATGCACTTGAAATCCTTGCAGACAGAAGCGAATGGCAAGCAGGACTCTCATCCCTTTAAACGAAGTGTTAGGTGTACAAATCCTTTAAATGGAAGGTGATATCCATGGAAGACAGGGCACTAAAGTATCCGGTTTTAAAAGATGCAGAGGCGTTTTATTATGAAGGCAGCCAAGTGGGGATTTTGGTCTCGCACGGTTTTACTGGTTCAACACAAAGCATGCTGCCTTTGGGCAAGGCTTATGCAGAAGCAGGCTATACCGTTTGCGGTCCCAGGCTTAAAGGGCACGGTACCCATTATGAGGACATGGAACAAAGCAATCATCAGGATTGGATTGCATCTGTGGAGGAAGGATACCAATGGCTGAAGGAACGCTGCGATACGATCTTTGTTACGGGACTTTCCATGGGGGGGACGTTAACCCTTTATCTGGCTGAAAAATATCCGGAAATCAAAGGAATCATACCCATTAATGCGGCTATAGATATCCCGGAGATGGAACCGTTAAAAAATGCTGCAGAGCCCCGTTTTCTGGACGCCATCGGTTCGGATATAAAAAAAGAGGGTATATTAGAACTTGCCTATGAAAAAACACCGGTCCAATCTGTGAAGGAAATTTTAAAGCTTATGGAAGAAGTTAAGAATCATCTTGACCAAGTAACGTGCCCTGCGTTCATTTTCGTTTCGGAGGAAGACCATGTCGTACCACCGCTGAATTCTCAATTCATCTATGAACAGATCTCTTCAGAGGATAAAGAATTGTATTACATGAGTGACAGCTACCATGTAGCCACCCTCGATCATGATCAGGAAGCTATTATTGAACATACGCTGACCTTCATCCAGAGGCAGCTTGCTAAATGAAATAAGAGGAATCCGGCATAAAAGCCGGCTTCTTTTTATAATCTCGACAAATAATTTATGCCCTCTGAAGTAATCGATGTGTAAAATCACCGCACGCTCCTGCTATCGGAGTACACAATAGACAGCTGGGCAATTGACAAAATTGGAGGGAACAAAGCAGTGCTTACTTTAATAAAAAATGGAGATGTATACAGCCCGAATCATCTGGGGCAGAAAGATATATTGCTTGCAGGCGGAAAGATCGGCTATATCAGAAAACAGATTGATATTCCGGACAGCTTTGTGCCGATCACTGTTATCGATGCAACAGATAAGCTCGTTGTACCGGGCTTTATCGACTCCCATGTCCACATCACTGGCGGTGGAGGAGAGGGAGGCTTCAAAACACGTACGCCTGAATTGATGCTGACTGATGCTACAACTGCCGGCATTACAACGATGGTCGGGCTGCTTGGGACGGATGGAACGACCAGGAAAATGGAGAGTCTTCTAGCGAAAGCTCATGCCCTTGATGAAGAAGGAATCACCACCTATATCCATTCCGGATCATATCAGCTGCCTGTACGCACCATCACAGGCAAGGTTGAAGAAGATATTATTTTTATCGAGAAGGTCATTGGAGTGGGGGAGATCGCTATCTCAGACCATCGTTCTTCAGAACCGACTTTTGAGGAATTAACGAAGATAGCAGCAGCTGCCCGCAACGGAGGCTTGCTTACAGGGAAAGCCGGTATTCTAGAAGTCCATATTGGGGCCGGTGAATCGAGGGTTCAACCGATAGAGGAACTGATCGAACGAACGAATTTACCGTTAATGCATTTTCATCCGACTCATATTAACCGTACCGAAGAACTTTTTCATGACGGTATCCGCTTTGCCAAGCGGGGCGGTTTTGTTGATTTGACGACGAGCACCATACCGAAATTCTTAGAAGAGGGCGAAGTGAAATGCAGTAAGGGACTTAAGATGATGCTCGATCAGGGCGTTCCAATCTGGAACATCACGTTCTCATCCGATGGCCAGGCAAGTCTTCCAATTTTTAATGAAGATGGGGAATTTAAAGGGCTGCAGGTAGGAAAAGTTTCTTCGCTGTTTAAAGAAGTCAGAGATGCTGTCCTGCAGGAAGGGGTTTCGCTTGAAGACGCGTTAAAGGTTATCACCTCCAACCCCGCCCAAGTATTGAAGCTTAAGAACAAAGGCTTTGTGCATGAGAAGAAGGATGCCGATCTTGTGCTTTTAACTAAAGATACATTGGCTATTGATACGGTTATTGCTAAAGGGCAGGTCATGGTTCAGGACGGTATACCAGTTGTGAAAGGAACATTTGAGTAGAAAACGAAGGAATCAAAGCCATTTGACCCAGTAAGAGTAAAAGTAAAATAGATTTCAAAGGTTCTGTCGGGTAATCCTGACAGGACCTTTCATTATTTCCCCTGTTTCATGAATATTCCCTCGGAAATAATCGAAAAACCGCAAATATTGCCCGGGAGTGTTAAGTAATACTTAAACATTAGTTCTTTTAGAGAGGACATTTGTTTTCTCTGTATGGAAAATACCCTTGCATCTTATACTGAAACGCGTAATAATAGTAACTAAAATTTACCGGACAAATACTAACAGTAGGGGATGTTAAAAATGAAAGTCGTGAAATTCGGTGGTTCATCTTTATCGTGTTCAGAGCAGGTGGAAAAAGTGTTTCATATTGTCGTTTCAGATCCGGAACGTAAAGTAGTCGTGGTGTCAGCCCCGGGAAAACGGTTTGCAGAAGACACAAAGGTTACGGATCTTTTAATAGAATGTGCTGCAGCGTATCTTCAAGGAAGAGAAGACCAAAACGCGTTTCAAGGCATTATTGACCGTTATGAAAGCATTGCTGAAGGGCTTCAGCTTCCAAGGGAACCGGTCGCGGAAATTAAAGCGAACCTCTTGGAATTATTGAACAGAGACCGCAGTAATCCGCAGAAATATATGGATGCAGTAAAGGCGAGCGGGGAGGACAGCCATGCGAGGCTGATTGCGGCTTATTTTCTGCACAAAGGTATAGATGCTCATTATGTTAATCCCGAGGAAGCAGGTCTTCTTGTTACTGACGAGCCGGGAAACGCCCAGCCACTGCCGGAAACCTATGACTCTCTATATAGACTTAGAGACCGGAAAGGTATCATTATTTTTCCGGGTTTTTTTGGCTTTAATCGAGAAGGTGAGATTGTGACCTTTTCCCGGAGCGGCTCAGATATTACCGGTTCTATTCTGGCAAGCGGCATAAAGGCCGATGTTTATGAAAACTTCACGGATGTGGATGCCGTCTATTCAGTAAACCCTACAATTATTAACCGTCCAAAAGAAATAAGTGAAATTACGTACCGTGAAATGCGTGAACTCTCCTATGCAGGTTTTTCTGTATTTCATGATGAAGCGCTCATGCCGGCCTTTAAAGCAGGCATACCGGTCAACGTGAAGAACACGAATCAGCCGAAAAAACCTGGAACCATGATTGTAAAAGAAAGAGAGCTGGCTAATGGCCCTGTTATCGGTATTGCCAGTGATGATGGCTTTTGCAGTATCTATGTCAGCAAATATCTTTTGAACCGCGAGATTGGATTTGGCCGCAGGCTTCTTAGCATTCTGGAGGACTTTCACCTATCGTTTGAGCACATGCCATCAGGAATTGATGACATCTCCATCATTCTCAGGCAGGATCGATTCACTAAATCTGTGGAGGAACAGATTGTTAAACGGATTAAAGAGGAGCTTCAGGCAGATGATGTAAAAGTAGAACGTGATTTGGCTCTTATCATGATGGTGGGCGAAGGGATGAGAGAAAGTGTAGGAACGGCGGCCCGTGCATCAACGGCTTTGGCCAAAGCGGAAGTTAACATCGAAATGATCAATCAGGGTTCTTCTGAGGTAAGTATGATGTTCGGTGTAAGAGTGAGCGATGAAAGAAAAGCAGTTCAGGCATTGTATGAGGAGTTTTTCGCCGGGGTAGCGGTATAGACATATTTTCATGGATAAAAGAAAAAAGGAGCTGATCCAAAAATGGGATCGCTCCTTTTTCTCTACCATATTACAGGCTTGGCAACCATGAACCATAGCATGGCCATCATGAGGGCCATGTAGATCCAAATTGCTTTTTTTAGTTTGGTTACAAGAGGATTCCTTTGTTCTTCAAGGTCTTTAAACCTTCGTATGGTTGGCGAAAAGGCTCTTGCGAGAAAATAAAGCGAGCAGATTAAGATGATGATCGTGGTCAACAGCCATGGCGTTGTCCACGATCGGTTCGTAATCAGTACGAGCAATACCCCGCTGACAACAAGGACATGACCCGCATGCTTGGCAAGACGGACAGCTGCCTTAAAGGAGTCCAAGTAAGCCTCTTCATTGCCAGGACCTGCTGTTCTTAGCTTCTTTAATAAAGGAAGCAAAATAAAGAAGGGCCCGACTGATAAGATGACGCTAAGAATATGAATATAAAGCACAACACGATAGACCATGTTCATTGAGAGCTGCTATTACTCTTCCAGCGCACGGAATTCATGAACCCATACTTTCATGTGAGGCAGCCAAGGCATACCAGGGTGGATCGAGAGAATGGAATTTTTATAGCCTTCCACATCTTCAAAGCCTTCCTGTTTTGCATGCTCGTCTGTTAATTCGCCAAGCGCCTGGGAATACACGTTTTCAACAATAAACTTTGAGCCTTTAAGCTCCATGATTTCCCCGATGTCAGCATATCTGCCGTTGCGGCGAGTGGCTGTTTTTTCTCCTGCAAGTACTTTTTCCACGTCCTCAGGAAGGGTGACTAAACGTTCAATCGTACATGTTTTTGGCGGTAGTTCGCTGTTTTTTATTTCATTGCTCATTTTGGTTCCTCCTTGTTTTGAAGCGCTAGCTCTAATTGCTGATTATTTCCTTCACTCTGCCTACTTGTCCATTTTGGAGCCGTACTTTAATTCCGTGCGGATGGAAAGCAGCGTTCGTCAGGATATCCTTCACAATACCATTTGTGAGTTTGCCGCTTCTTTGATCTTGTTTTAAAACAATATTAACCTCGAGTCCTGGAGAGATGTCTTTCCGGTTCTGTCCATTCACTGTAAACACCTCCTGCAGTCCATTTTCTTTTGAATTATATCATTCTTTCCATAAATGAAGGAAATCGAGATGCTTCGAAAAGTTCAAATTATTTAATAAATTATCCAGAAAAGGTATGATTAAGTAAGTAAACAATACATATTATTATAATTTTTTTACAGATGGCTCTGGAGGATGATGCAGTCTTGAAAGTCCTGTCGATTTTAAAACCTTACCGATTGCAGGTTGCTGTTGCTTTGTTTTTGATGCTTGTTGAGCTGGCTGTCGAGCTTTTGCAGCCCTTATTGATCGCCAAAATTATTGATAATGGGATATTGAAAAAAGATCTTGAGGTGGTCATGGTGTGGGGAGGAGTCATGGTTGGCATATCGCTTTGCGCGTTTGCAGCCGGTGTAATCAATTCCTTCTATGCTTCGCATGTCAGTCAAAACTACGGATATGATCTCAGGAAGCATTTATTTACGAAAATTCAAGCGTTCTCATTTGCGAATTTCAACCGGTTTCCTACTACGTCTCTGATCACAAGAATGACCAATGATGTGACCCAGATGCAAAACACGGTGTTTATGAGTTTGCGGGTCATGCTGAGAGCTCCCTTAATGATCATAGGCGGACTCGTCATGTCATTTGTCGTAGACGCGAAATTGGCCATTTTCATAGCAGTGGCTATTCCAATTTTATTTGTATTTTTAATGTGGGTCTTGAAAAAAGGAGGCGTATTGTTCAAGTCTGTTCAAGAAAACCTGGATAAAGTGAATGGCGTCATGCGGGAAAACCTTTCAGGTATCCGCATCATTAAAGCTTTCTTAAGAAGCAGGCATGAAGTCAAACGGTTTACCGAAGCCAACAGCAAGCTTAAGAATAATACAGCATTCGCATTGAGGCTGATGGAGTCTACGAATCCGATCCTGCTTCTCGTTATGAATATCGCCATCTTATGTATCCTTTGGTTTGGCAGTGTTCAAGTCAATACGGGAGATGCAAAGGTCGGTGATCTAGTAGCCATCATCAACTACAGCACACGAATCACGTCAACTTTTTCTATTTTTTCGTGGATCATCATGGCTTTTTCAAGAGCAAAGGCATCAGGAAACAGGATTTCTGATGTGCTCAATACCGAGGTGGATCTCGTTAACCATGAAGATTCAGAAATAATCCGTCCTGATTTCAAAGGTGAAATTGAGTTTCAGAAAGTATCCTTTCATTATCCTGGGACTGAAAAACAAGTCCTGGAGCACATTTCATTTAAAGCTGAACCAGGACAGACTGTAGCAGTCATGGGAGCGACAGGGTCCGGAAAGTCGTCGCTGTTTCAGCTGATTCCCCGACTTTATGATGTAGATGAAGGAAAGATTCTGATTGATGGAATGGATATATCACGCATAAAGCTCGAGCATCTAAGAAGTGCGATCGGCCTTGTTCCTCAGGAAGCCCTTCTTTTCACAGGAACCGTAAAGGAGAATATAGCGTGGGGAAAAGAAAACGCCACCGAGGAAGAGATTAGGGCAGCTGCTGAGAATTCCCAGATTGCTGAAACCATAGCGTCTCTGCCAAAACAATATGAAACCAAACTCGGGCAAAAAGGGGTCAATTTATCTGGGGGACAAAAACAGCGTCTTTCCATTGCACGGGCTTTAGTCAGAAAGCCGAAGATTCTGCTGCTTGATGACAGTACAAGTGCTCTTGATTTGAAAACAGAAGGAAAACTCCTCGGTGCACTGAGGAGTTTTCCTTCTACGATCCTGATTATCACCCAAAAGATTGCTACAGCAATGGAAGCGGATAAAATCCTGCTGATTGAAAACGGCAAGCTGCTGATGGAAGGAAAACATGAGGACCTGCTGCTGCGCTCCAGCCTGTATCAGCAAATCTTCGAATCTCAGTTTGGAGAGGAGTCGTTAAAGCATGCTCAAGGGTTTGAATGAACCGTTCCGGCATAAAAGGGCTGTCGTTCAAGAGGTGATGGCGAAGGAAGCCGTACCGAGAAGAAAAAAAGAGAAAGCAAAGGATTGGCGAAGAACACTTCAGCAGATCTGGAGATATCTGGCACGTGAGAAGGGTCGCTTATGGCTCGTCCTCTTCATGGTTGTCCTAAGTTCAATTCTCGGTCTTCTTGGCCCTTTTTTGATCGGAAAGGCCATTGACCATTATATTATTACAAAAGAAAACAGCGGCCTTTTAAGGCTTCTTGCCGGTTTACTGGCTATTTATATCCTGAACTCCGGAGCGCTATGGCTTCAGAACTACTGGATGATCGGAATTGCACAGAATACGGTCTTCTCAATGAGGACTCAGCTGTTTCGCCATCTTCACAAATTGCCGATCCCATTCTTCGATCAGCGCCAGTATGGAGAAATCATGAGCCGGGTCATCAATGATATTGAGAATGTAAGCTCCACACTTAACTCTTCGGTTATCCAGATTTTCTCCAGTGTACTGACTCTGTTAGGAACAATTGGATTCATGCTTTGGCTGAGCCCGCTCCTAACTGCGATCACCCTTGTGATTGTGCCGGTTATGTTCCTTGGTATGCGGTGGATCACAAGCCGTACAGGCCGATTATTTAAGGAACAGCAGAGAAACCTTGGGGAACTGAACGGTTATATCGAGGAAACCGTTTCAGGACAGCGGATCGTAAAAGCTTTCTCTCAGGAAGATCGTGTGATTGCTGAGCTTTTGGCGAAAAATGATAAGTTAATGGAATCCGGGTTTTGGGCACAAACGTATTCAGGTTTCATTCCCAAACTGATGAATGTTTTGAATAACGTCAGCTTTGCTTTAATTGCCGGGGCAGGTGGCGTTTTAGCTTTAAAAGGGATGGTCACGATCGGGACCATCGTAATCTTTGCCGAATACTCGAGGCAGTTTACCCGCCCGCTGAATGATCTTTCCAACCAGTTTAATACGCTCTTATCAGCTGTTGCAGGAGCGGAGCGGGTGTTTGAAGTGCTGGATGAGGAAGAAGAGACGAAAGATGAAGAAGGAAACGAAGATCTGGATGGTGTTCATGGAGAGATTGAATTTAAGGATGTCTCCTTCTCCTATGAAGAAGGAGGCAATACCGTCAATGATATCTCATTCCATGCCTCACCAGGTGAAACGGTCGCCTTGGTCGGTCCGACGGGAGCGGGGAAAACGACGATCATCAATCTTTTGTCCCGTTTTTATGATGCGAGCAGCGGAAGCATTCTTGTGGACGGGCGCGAAATCACGGGGATTAAGCGCAAGGCACTTCGGGAGCATATGGGATTTGTGCTGCAGGATCCGTTCCTCTTTGAAGGGACCATTATGGAAAACATCCGTTACGGAAGGCTGGATGCTTCAGATGAGGAAGTCAGGGAAGCAGCAAAGGAGGCGAATGCCCACTCCTTTATTACAAAACTTGCTAATGGGTACGAGACCATGGTTGAACAGGATGGCAGCGGCATCAGCCAGGGGCAGAAGCAGCTGTTAAGCATCGCAAGAGCCATCCTGTCCAATCCTGTCATCCTCGTTTTGGATGAGGCGACGAGCAGCATTGATACCATCACAGAGATGAAAATTCAGGAAGCCTTGCAGCGGCTGATGGAAGGCAAGACGAGCTTTATTATCGCCCACAGGCTGAACACCATTCAAAAAGCCGATCAGATCCTCGTGTTAAAAGACGGAGGAATACTTGAAAGAGGCTCTCACGATGAACTACTGAAGCAAGAAGGCTTTTACTCCGAGCTTTACCACAGCCAGCTCCAAAGGGAGATCGGCTAGGAAGTTACCATTCAGGTGCCTGGCACTGTAATCCAGTGCCAGGCACCTGTTTATAGTTGTTCGATGCAGGGAATAGAATCGTACTGTTATAAAGTACGGCCAAGGCTGATGGAGTCATTTGGGAGGACACGATATGGAGGCTGATATTGCTGCTTTGGTAAAGACGGAAATGTTCATAGACGGAGAATGGTTAGAGGCGGCAAAGGGAGAACGTCATCCTGTGAGAAACCCAGCGACTGGGGAGCTCATCGCAAGTGTCGCTTTTGGCGGTGAAAGAGACGCAGAGCGTGCGGTTAATGCCGCTGAAAGAGCTTTTCCTCATTGGGCAGCAGAAACAGCGGAAATACGTGCTGACTACTTGAGAACCACCTATAACTTAATTATAGAAGATGCGGACCGGCTGGCAAAAATCCTAACGATGGAAGAAGGGAAGCCGCTTGCCGAGGCGAAACGGGAAGTCCTCTGGGGTGCTGAGTATGTCCTCTGGTATGCTGGGGAAGCAAAGCGAATTTATGGTGAGATCCTTCCTTCTTCTGAACAAAACCAGCGACTTCTTGTTCAGCGGCATCCGGTCGGCATTGTGGCGGCCATTACACCATGGAATTTTCCCTTCTCCATGATTACAAGGAAACTGGCTCCTGCCCTGGCAGCAGGGTGCACGGTGGTTATTAAGCCGTCCCCTGAAACACCGCTGTCGGCCATTGCTCTTTTTGAAATCTTTGAAAAGGCTGGTCTGCCGCATGGTGCAGCCAATCTGGTCATCGGAAATGCAAAGGAAATCAGTGGAGTCTTTGTGAACCATGATAAGGTCAGAAAGATCAGTTTTACAGGATCCGCTCAGATCGGAAAGCAATTCATGGAACAAGCTGCAAAAAAACTGAAGAAGGTTTCTCTCGAGCTTGGGGGACATGCCCCTTTTATCGTATTTGATGATGCAGACATTGATCTTGCGGTTGATGGTTTAATACGAAATAAGTTTCAAAACAATGGTCAGACCTGCACGTGTGCTAACCGTGTATTTGTCCAAAAAACTGTGCTTGACCGATTTACGGTTGTGTTAACTGAAAAAATAAAAGAACTGAAAATCGGAAATGGATTAGAGCAGGGTGTAGAGATCGGGCCGCTCATCCATAAAGCGGCGCTCTCACAGGTACAGATCCAAGTCGAAGATGCCGTACATAAAGGAGCCGAAATTATAGCAGGAGGCAACCCACTTAGGAACGGCGTATACAAAAAAGGGAATTTCTTTGAACCGACCATCCTGTGTGATGTCACACAAGAGATGAAAATCTTCCAGGAAGAAACATTAGGGCCTGTTATTCCCCTCATCCCCTTTGAGACAGAAGACGAAGCTGTCGAACAGGCGAACGAGACGGTCTACGGTTTGGCTGCTTATGTATATACGAAAAATCTTGGAAGGACTATCAGGGTTTCAGATCGACTGGAATTTGGGATGATCGGCATTAACGGAACAAAAGTCGGGTATGTGCAGGCACCGTTTGGCGGTATGAAAGAAAGCGGGATGGGCCGCGAGGGCGGGAAGTACGGTCTGGATGAATTTCTGGAGTATAAACTGCTCAATTTTAATTATTAGAAGGTGCCAGGCACGGCGGTGTCAGGCACCTTTTTGGTGTTGACTTTTATTTGGAAAGAAACTATAGTAACCTTGTAGGTTCGTATGTTTAAGTTTTTAAACATATGATCATGACAATGGAAAAGGGGTATGTATCATGAAAGAAGCATCAGCAGCAGAAGTTAATCAAATTCTGCAGAATCAAAAATTTTATTTTGCATCCCAGGAAACAAAAAGCATAGACTTCCGTTTGGAACAGCTGAAAAAGCTGAAAGCCGGAGTAAAGATGCATGAACAGAAGATTGTCAAGGCTCTTGCACTTGATTTAAATAAATCGGAACTTGAATCATATTCCACAGAAATTGGAATTTTATATGGAGAAATTAATTTTACGATGAAGCGCCTAAGAAAATGGGCGAAGCCGAAAAAAGTACGAACCGCTTTAACACATGCAGGATCAAAAGGTTATATCCTGCCGGAGCCTTATGGTGCGGTGCTTATCATTGCTCCTTGGAACTATCCGTTTCAGCTTGCATTATCTCCGCTTGTCGGTGCGATTGCTGCAGGAAATACGGCTGTTATCAAGCCTTCAGAGCTGACACCGAATGTGTCTGCGCTGATTGCAGATATTTTGCAGGAGCTATATCCATCTTCTTATATCGCAGTGGCAGAAGGTAGAGTATCAACGAGTCAAGCTCTTCTAGATCAGCCATTTGATTACATTTTTTTCACGGGCAGTGTACGGGTTGGAAAAGTTGTCATGGAGGCTGCTTCCAAAAAATTAACTCCCGTCACGCTTGAACTTGGCGGGAAAAGTCCTACGATCGTACATGAAGATGCCAACATCAGGCTTGCGGCGAAACGAATCGTTTTCGGTAAATTTATGAACGCCGGGCAAACGTGTATTGCTCCAGACTATTTGCTAGTCCATACGAATGTAAAAGCTGCACTTATTGAGGCAATGAAGGTGACGATTAAAGAATTTTACGGAGAGCAGCCGATTGAAAACAGCTCTTACTCAAAAATAGTAAATGGTCACCACTATAACAGACTAACGGGTTACTTGAACGACGGAACGATAATTTTCGGCGGAGAAAAATCGGATGACAAAAACAGAATTGCGCCTACCTTGCTTGATGAGGTAAGCCCTGATTCTCCAGTTATGACTGAGGAAATCTTCGGCCCGATTTTTCCGGTTATGGAATATACTTCATTGAATGAGGCGATTACGTTCATCAACTCACGCCCGAAGCCGCTTGCTCTCTATTTGTTTACACAAAACAAGGAAACGGAGGACCAGATTACGGGGCGTGTTTCTTTCGGTGGAGGCTGCATAAATGATGCTCTCATGCATATCGCCACGCCTTACCTTCCGTTCGGCGGTGTTGGAGAAAGCGGGATGGGGAACTACCACGGAAAATACAGCTTTGAAACGTTCTCTCATTCTAAAAGCGTGCTGAAGCAAACAAACCGGTTTGATTTCTCCTTCCGATATCCTTCTGCAAAGAACGGGTTAAAGTTAGTTAAGAAGCTATTAAAATAAGTGGAAGGGGCTGTCCTGAAAGTCNNCGCACGCCCCGCGGAAAGCGAGCAGCCTGGAGCGGAGATCAACAGCTACCAGACTTCTTGGACAGCCCCTTTTTTCGTATAAATCAAAAGAACGTTTTCACTTCTGTTTCTGTATGTTTGCAGTTGGTGCACGTATATTCGAGTTCGAGAGCATCTTCACGAACAATGTGCATCGTTTCCTGATTGCAATGGCTGCAGTGCCTCTTCATTTTTGTTTCTTCCATCCTGAACACATCCTTCCGTTGATATCGTTAAAAATAGTATTCCTCTAACCTGAATATGTAAAACAAACATAAAACATTGACTTCTGCATCTAAAGACCTAGACTAAGAAAGGAAGCAAACTTATGAATCTTAGGGAATAGGCCATCTTAAGACATAAGACAGAGGATGGCAGGAGCAGGTGATGAAGTGATTGAAAGACAAAACAGACTGCTTTCTTTTTTATTAAAAAGCGGGGGAAGCGTGTCAGTAGATGATATTGCCGCTGAACTGGATTGTTCTGAAAAAACAATCCGAAATGACTGTAAGGTTATTGACCAATGGCTGAAGCAGGCATCAGACGTCCGCTTGATAAGAAGACGCGGAGTAGGTGTTTATCTCGAGGGTACAGCCTCTGCAATCTCAAATTTAATGGATATCTCTAAAAAGGAGCAGGCAGCAGACACCGTAATGGCTGACAGCATTAGAAGAATGAGCATCGTGCGCCAGCTTCTCTTAAAAAATAAAGATACAACGCTTCAGGAGCTGGCAGAAAAGTATTACGTCAGCAAAACAGTTGTGAGGCATGATATCAAGCAGATGGAGGATTGGCTTAAGTCGTTCAATCTGGAGATGCAGCTTAAACAAAAGGTTGGTTTGAGGGTGGACGGTAACGAAAAAAACAGGCGTGATGCTTTATCCAGATTGACCGGTATGCTGATTCATGCAGCAGAAGAAGAAAAAAACTTCGTGAACCGGATCTTTGCTCCTCATGAGATTGATTTCGTGAGAAGCAGCCTTAAGAAATTAGAGCAGCAGCTGTGCTATTCGTTCACAGAAAGTGCGCTTGAAAACTTGATTACTCATATTCTGATTTCAATTAAAAGGGTGAAGACGGGCAGTAAAATTACGATTTCTCCGGATGAGGAGGAGCGGATTAAACAAACGAAAGAATACCCGGCTGTTGGAGCCTTTTTAAAGGATATTGAAAAGGCAATGGCCGTTAAACTCCCTCAGGAGGAAGCCGTCTATATCACGATCCGGGTTCTTGGCACAAAAGTTTATTATCACGCGAAGGACAGGGGAAAACTGGAGAAAGAACTGGCTGGATTTGATGCTGCTGTACTGGAGTTTTCCAAGAAGCTGATCGAGGCTGTTTCTGAGATTACGGATATTGATTTTACGAATGATGAGCTCTTGCTTGCCGGATTGGCAGGCCATCTGCAGACCACGTTCCATCGACTGGATTATGCCCTGCCGTTTTCCAATCCTATGGCAGATGAGATCAAGAAAATGTACATGACGATGTTTGAGATGATTTATTATGCGTTGCCGGTTGTTGAACAAAAGCTGAAAAAATCGCTCCCTGAAGAAGAAATCGCTTATCTGACGCTTCATTTTCAAGCCTCGGTAGAACGGTTCAAGAAAAAAAGCGCCCGTCATCTGAAGGTGCTCGTCATATGTACGATGGGAATCGGCATGTCCCAGCTCATCGTGACCAAACTTGAGCGGAAGTTCCATTCCATTGAGATCGCAGGAACAGCGTCGGTCAGTGAAGCACCTGTTGAAATTAAAGAGAAGAAGCCGGATTTAGTGATCAGCACGGTCCCTTTCTCTTATCAGGATGTGCCAGTGATAGTCGTGTCTCCTCTTATGACCGAAGAGGAGGAGAAAGAAATTGAACATTGGATTCAAAACGGCTCGCAAATCGATACGCATAGCAGCTATCTGATCTTAAAAAAGCTGCTGCATTCAGAGCTGATATCGGTTCATTCCGGTGAGGCAGCCCATGCAGATATTTTAAAGTCAATGGTTCATCAAATGGAGGAACTCGGATTCGTAAAAGGCAGCTACAAAGAAAGCGTCCTGAAACGAGAAGAACAATCGTCAACGGCAGTGGGAGGCGGTGTGGCGATCCCTCATGGAAACCCGAATCTTGTGAAAGAAGCAGTTATTGGGATGTCGGTTTTTAGAAATCCCGTTAAGTGGGGGAAAGAAAGTGTGTCAATCGTATTTTTGCTGGGCATGAGCAATGAAAAAAGATACCTCTTGAAAGACCTTTTCAAGGAGATATCTCATTTGACGGAGAACCCTGCGTTTATTCAAGAAGTGGCCGCGCAAGAATCAGCAGAAGGAATATACGATTTGTTTTAATGGGGCTGTCCAAGAAGTCTGTAAGCTGTTGATTTCCGTTCCAGGCTGCTCGCTTTCCGCGGGGCGTGCGGTGAGCCTCTTGGTGCAAGCACCGGCGGGAGTCTCACCTGTCACGCTAGTCCCGCAGGAGTCTCGCATCTTCCA
>NZ_JARMMC010000005.1:0-45789 GCF_036216745.1 Fictibacillus sp. B-59209
GTGCGAGACTCCTCGAAAATAAAGGTCAATTTTCTTCGTGCGATGCACCGCTGACGGAGCCTGCCTGGTCCTGCGGGACTAGCGTGACAGGTGAGACTCCCGCAGGCGCTAGCGCCAAGAGGCTCACCGCACGCCCCGCGGAAAGCGAGCACCCTGGAACGGAAATCAACAGCTTACAGACTTCTTGGACAGCCCCTATTTTTGGTTACAAGTGAGAAGGAATGATCAGCGAAAGTACGAAAAATATATACTATGATTACATTACAAAATACAGCAATTTCCGGGGAAATGAAAAAGAAATCGAAATTTGCGGCGAAGGGGTGTTAGAGAGATGGATCATGTTCTTATTCAATTGATTTTACTGACTTTCGTCATTCATGTGATTGATACTCTTGGCTATTCTGTTAGACTGAACTCTGTTAAAACAGGGCAAGTGGCATTATCTTTTTCCATTTTTAATCTTTTTGTACTAGTTTCAAGAACGGCAAATATGTTTCAGGCCCCCTTGATCGGAAAGATAATAGGGTTTAGTATTGCAAAAGATCTGGATCCCCTCAGCGATATGAGATACGTTATTGCCGCTGCTACAGCAGGCACTCTAGCAGGGGTTTTTGTAATTCCCACTTTCCTGAAAATTTTTCAGATCGGGGTGAAGAAAATTGCATTGTCAGGATCTGTTCCTTCCCTCGTGTTTGAAGCGCTGCACGCAAACAATATGAAACGCATTGTAAAAAAAGCAACGGTTCCGAAGAAGAAAATGCTTCAAAAACTTCGGTTTAGAGAAATTCCTAAAAGATTCTTGCTTCTTCATGCGGTAGTAACGGGTATCTATACAATAGGGGTACTTGCCGCCAATTATTCCTCATTGCTGGTTCCATCCCAGAATCAGCTGGCAGCGGCAGCTTCTTCCGGCATGATTAATGGAGCAGCAACCATCATGCTTACCTTCTTTATTGATCCAAAGTCAGCGATCATTACCGATCAGGCGATCAGAGGAAAGCGGCCCTACGGCGATGTGAAAGCGCTCGTTATCTTGCTGATCACGACTAAGCTGATCGGAACCTTGCTCGGGCAGCTCCTCTTCCTGCCAGCAGCAAAAATCATCGCCAGTTTTTATCAATAATACAGAAAAGCTGAAACGCCTGTTTAAAGACGACAGGCACTGGAGGGCGTTGCCATAAAACGCTTTTTGTTTTCTGGCAAAGATCGAAGTGGCAGAGTCTTTAGGCGTTGAAGCTAGATCGGAAAAGCTGAAACTAGATCGGAAAAGCTGAAACGAAATATCACATCTTTTTAGGGAGGAAGTGATTCGATTGGAGATAAGAAAAGCCATTCCGGGAGATGAAAAGGGAATAGCTTTCGTGCAGGTTGAAAGCTGGAGAACGACTTATAAGGGAATTGTTAACGATGAATACTTGGAGCAGATGAAGGCAAAGGACAGGCAGGATTTGTGGATGGGCATCATTCAAAAGCCACTGGAGAAAAGTTTTTTATATGTAGTATCTATTAATCAGGAGATTATTGGCTTTTGTTCCGGCGGTCCCAATCGCTCAGGCCGCTTTCCTTATGAATCTGAACTGTATGCCATCTATCTCTTGCAGGAGTATCAGAGAAGAACGATCGGCAGCAGTCTAATCCGGCATTTTGCTCAAAAACAATACGATTCCGGCTATCGTACGATGCTTGTTTGGGTTTTGAAAGATAATCCATGCAAAGCAGCGTATGAAAAGCTTGGCGGTATAAAGCTTGGGGAAGAATTAATACAGATTGGAGAACAGCAGTTGACGGAGGAGGCTTTCGGGTTCGATCTCGTGAAACTGCTTCAGTTATAATTCATTTCTACGCTGAAGTTTATGGCGTATGAAGATTC
This sequence comes from Fictibacillus sp. B-59209, assembly GCF_036216745.1. Classification (NCBI taxonomy): domain Bacteria; kingdom Bacillati; phylum Bacillota; class Bacilli; order Caryophanales; family Fictibacillaceae; genus Fictibacillus; species Fictibacillus sp. B-59209. The sequence goes on from NZ_JARMMC010000005.1 coordinate 1,871, forward strand.
TTTCCATGAGCTTAATGAGCTGATTTTCATAGGCGGATTTTTCTTCTGGACAATCCGTGCGGTTTATTTTACTTTTTAACTGCTTAACCTTTTCTTTTTCTTCTGGTGTTAACTGATGGGAAAGAATCATAATTTCCTCCTTATGAAAAGAAAATGTAAGTTAACCTTATCATGATGGTGGAAAGGATTTCTATAGTTATGTTAGGTTTTCTTACATTGAAAATGGCCTGTAACGATGGATGATATATCCTTCGTTACAGGCCTCATTTCTGCTGAAGACTAGGATTTCACTTGAATAATGATTTTCCCTTTGGCATGATGAGATTCGCTTAATTCGTGAGCTTTTCTTACACCCTCTTGGGTTAGAGGAAAGGTTTCTCCCACAAAAGGTTTAATTTTCCCTTCCTCAATCAACTTTCCGATCTCAGCAAGCTGGTCTCCGTCAGGATCCAAAAAGACAAACCCAGCTTTGACAGAATGATTGGTAGCCTCCTTCTGTACCGGTGGGCTGACAATGGAAACGAGAATTCCACCCGGCTTGATCACTTTATAGCTGTTATGCTGCACTTCCCCGCCGATTGTATCAAACACGATGTCTACGGGTTCAATCGCTTCGGAAAAATCTTTTACTTTATAGTCAATAAACTCATCTGCACCAGATTCTTTGATAATCTCCTCTGAATCCTTACTGCCTGTTGATAGGACATAAGCTCCTTTTGCTTTAGCAAGCTGAATAGCAAAACTGCCGACTCCTCCTCCGCCTGCGTGAATAAGGACCCTTTGTTCTTCCTGGATGTTTGCAAACTCCACCAGGCATTGCCATGCTGTAAGGCCAACGAGGGGAATAGAGGCTGCTTCTTCATACGTCAGGTTTTTTGGCTTGAAGGCGACCAATTCTTCATCAGCAGCAAGCAGTTCAGCATAGGTGCCGTCCCGTTCTGTTGCCGGCCGTGTAAATACTTCGTCTCCCGGCTTGAACTTGGTCACAGAAGAGCCGGCCTCTTTCACTACTCCCGCTGCATCCCATCCAAGTATTATTGGAAAAGTGAAGGAAAGATTGTCTCTCAAGTACCCCTCGCGAATTTTCCAGTCCACCGGGTTAACGGAAGTGGCATGGATCTCAATGAGGACATCTTTCGGACCAGGCTTTGGATCGTTCACTTTTTTCTCCACAAGCTGATCTCTTCCTCCATATTCATTAATAACAACTGCTTTCATTCCTTTTCACCTCTACTATAGTAATCTCATCATAGGTAGCTTTCCCTGTTGAAATGAGGTTGAATCCGGAAAGTAACGGTTGACAGTTTTCCTATTGCATTATATAGTGATTTTTAATCGTGAGGTTAGTTGAGAAGAGTTGAGTGGGAACAAAAGAACAGAGCAGAGCCGAGCTGAGATTAGCGGTTATGGTTGCTAATCTTCGTCTCTCGTAAAGAAGGGATGATAGCCATGATTCAACCATCATTGGAAGAAGTAAAACAACTGGCAGGAAGCTATAATTTAGTTCCTGTAAGCATTGAGTTATTCGCAGATGTTCATACAGTCATTGAACTGTATCAAACGTATTATAAGGAAGATTATTCTTTCTTGCTTGAGAGTGTAGAAGGCGGCCAGCAATGGGCCCGGTATTCGTATATCGGAAAAAATCCCTTTATGGTAATCTCGTGCAAGAAGGGTAATACAACCATAAAGAAAAAAGGCCGGGTTGAAACCTTTACAGGGCATCCAATTGATATTTTAAAGTCTCTCCTCAACCAATTCAAAAGTCCCGCGCATAACAATCTGCCTCAATTTACAGGCGGTGCAGTCGGTTATTTCGGCTATGATATCCTGCAATATTTTGAAAACATTCCACCTCACAGCAAAGATGTCATCAATACCGATGATATGAAATTTTTATTCGTAGATGAACTGATTGTCTTTGATCATTTAAAACAATCCATACAAATCGTCTGCAACCTTCATGTTCCGAAGAACCATACGGAGCAACAAATAGAAGAAGCCTACAAAAAAGCTGAACAGTCCATACATGATACGCTGGCACAGCTTGAAAAGAATGTGAACCACCCTGTTCCAGCCTTTCGCTACCTTCCTCAGCAGGAAGCTGATATAAGCGGCGTACAATCTAATCTGACAAAAGAAGAGTTTTGCAGGATGGTAGAGCAGGCTAAAGAATATATTACTGCCGGTGATATTTTTCAAGTCGTGCTTTCACAGTGCTTTGAAAGTGAAGCAAAAGCGGACCCGCTGACCGTCTACCGGGTTCTGCGGATCGTAAACCCATCCGCTTACATGTATCTCTTGAAGATGCCGGATGAGACCATCGTTGGTTCATCACCAGAATTGCTTGTCAAAGTAGAAGGACAGCAGGTAAGAACCCGGCCGATTGCCGGGACTCGTCCCCGGGGAAAAGACATGGAGGAAGACCAGCTATTAGCAGAGGAATTATTGGCTGATGAAAAAGAAGTGGCAGAACATATCATGCTTGTCGATTTAGGAAGGAACGATATCGGCAGGGTTTCAGAGTATGGCAGTGTGGAAGTGTCCTCATTTATGGAGATTGAGAGATACTCTCATGTCATGCATATCGTATCGGACGTAACTGGAACGCTGAGAGACGATAAAGACTTCTTTGACGCTCTGATCTCTTGCCTTCCAGCCGGAACGCTGTCCGGAGCTCCGAAAATCAGAGCCATGCAGATCATATCAGAACTTGAGACGCAAGCTCGAGGAACGTATGCAGGGGCCATCGGATATTTATCATTTTCAGGGAATATGGACTCCTGCATTACGATCCGTACGATTCTGTTTAAAAATCAAAAAGCTTATATTCAAGCAGGGGCAGGCATCGTCGCTGATTCTGTTCCGGAGAACGAATACGAAGAGACCTTCAATAAAGCGAAAGCCTTGCTGAAAGCCATTCAAGTGGCTGAAGCGATGGAACTTCATGTGTGAAAAAATGGGTGTGATTGAACCGCCGTTTGAAAAGCAGAAGGGTATAAGCAAGCTTATCCCATCTGCTTTTCAGGCGGTTCATTTGTTTCACAACCAGCCAGCTCTTATCATCGCCAGCGATCACATCCCTACTAAAGGAGAAAAAAATTTGAGGGTTTCTTTCAAGAATCAGTAGGGGTGCACAATATGAATGACCTCAATATAGGTCTTTACAAAATTAGATTAACGGGACGGGTGAGACACGCGGAAAGCGAGCCTCCTGAAACGGAAATCAACCACTCCTAAAAGCAACAAAGGTTACGAAAACAACCTAAAAAAAGAGCCCTGGGGGTTCTTTTTTTTTATCGAGTTTTTTGAACTCCATGTGTAATAAAAAAAAGAACCTTGGAGGCTCTTTTTTTAACGCAATGTTTTCTGAATGTACTTAATGGTTTTTCGAAGATCTTCAGCGGAAGGCCTTCCGAAAGGGCCGGTCTGAACGCTTAGATAAAGAATTCTTTTTTGCGGATCAACGAGAAAGACAGCCGGTTCTCCATGTGAGCCATGATCATCATAATAGGTATCATCATGGTAATAGACGCCGTAAGCTTTAATTACTTCCTGATCCTTGTCACTCAGAACGGGGAAAGAGAGTGTCCTGCTTTGCTTCATTTTTGCCAGGTTGGCGGTTTCGTCAGTAGAAATGGCAAGAATGTGAGTATTCAGCTCACGGAACGTTTCTTTATGCTTCTCAAGATCCTGGAGCTGTTCGTTGCATACCGGGCACCATTCTCCGCGGAAAAATACAAGCAAGTGAAAGCGGTCATCCGTTTTTAAATGGTCATAAAAATGAAAGGATTCTCCTTCTGCTGTTACTGCTGTAAAGTCAGGGGCCTGATCGCCCAATTGGAATTTTGGCAAAATGTTGTCCTCCTTTTTTTATTATTTAAGTATTCCTTAATCGTCTATAAATAAAACCTTGAATGCTTTGTAATAAAACAAGGGCATTTTTACCATTCTATAGATATAGGATGGTGATTGATTTGGATCTTTTAAAAGAACTGACAGAAACCAATGGTGCTCCAGGCTTTGAAAACGAGATACGAAAAATTATGAAGCGTGAGATCGAAAAGTCCGGTGCACCGCTTGTTTATGATCACATGGGAAGCATTTTTGGCGAGAAAAAAGGGTCAGCCGATGGACCTAAAATCATGCTTGCCGGCCACATGGATGAAGTAGCTTTCATGATTAGCGAAATTACGAAGGATGGCTATTTGCGGTTCGTTCCGCTCGGCGGCTGGTGGGATCAAGTTATCCTTTCCCAGCGAGTTCACGTGATTACAGACAAGAAAACGTTCACAGGTGTGGTAGGGTCAAAGCCTCCGCATATTTTGACTCTGGAAGAACGGAAAAAAGTCTATCCGATGCGTGAAATGTTTATCGATATTGGGGCAAACGATAAAGATCAGGTGAAAGAATGGGGAATCAAGGTTGGAGATCCGATCATGCCGATCTGTCCGTTTGAACTTTTGCCAGATAACGATACAATCCTGGCAAAAGCATTGGATAATCGTGCGGGCTGCTATCTTGCGCTGGAGGTGTTGAAGCAACTCAAAGACAGTGACCACCCGAACACCATTTACTGTGGAGCTACAGTTCAGGAAGAAGTCGGCTTAAGGGGAGCAGCAACCGCACCTTATGCCATGGAGCCTGATCTTGCGATTGCAATGGATGTTGGGATCGCGCAAGATGGACCGGGTGACAACTCAAACAAAGCCAAGCTCGGAGCTGGTCCGCTCATAACATTCCTTGACTCTTCTATGGTGCCTCACGTTCCACTGCGAAACATGGTGATCGAGATCGCCGAGAAACATAACATCCCTTACCAGGTGGATGTCATGCTCGGCGGAGGAACGGATGCCGGCAGGTTCCATTTGTTTAAAAAAGGTATTCCTTCACTTGTCATCGGTGTCGCATCGCGTTATATCCACAGCCATGTTTCCATGGTCAGCAAGAGCGATCTGGAAAACACAGTTAAACTATTGGCGGCAGTCGTTAAAACGGTCGATCAGAAGAAAATGGAGTCCCTGATAGATTTTTAAACAAAATAAGCTACAATAGAGAAAAGGTGTTCTTTTTGAACGCCTTTTGCTTTTGAAATCACTTGTTTAAAAGGAGATCAACAAATGAGTACAACATTTCTGTTTATTGGCGCAGGCCGCATGGCAGAGTCAATGATTAAAGGACTTCAGTCTTCTAAAGACCATAATATATCGATCATCGCAGGAAATCAGGGGAACACGGAAAGGCTTCAGCAGCTATTTTCGTTATATGCTGTGGAGACGACAACAGACTGGATTCATCATGTGCGTGAAAGTTCTGTCATTGTTCTTGCCGTTCCTCCTGACGCCCATGATGCTGTCTTGGAAAAACTTTCAACCGCTATCGATGGCCAGCTTGTCATTTCCGTAGCGGCTGGAGTCGGACTCAAAAAACTGGAGGATAACCTTCCTGCTCGCACACCGGTAGCCTGGGTGATGCCTAATACGGCTTCAGAGGCGGGAGAATCCATGTCCATTTATACACATGCTGAAACCTTGGATGCTAACCAAGAACAGCAGCTGAAAATTTTGTTGGACAGTATCGGCTCCTCCGAAAAATGCACTGAAGAGCAGATACATAAACTTACTGCTGTTACTGGGAGCGCTCCAGCCTTTCTTTATGAATTTGCTTCTGCTCTCATTAATGCTGCTTCAAGTTATGGGATATCAGAAGGCCAGGCACGGAAGCTCGTTTCACAGATGATCTATGGTTCTGCGGTCATGTTAAAAAGCGGTTTGTCACCGATTGACCTTAGGGAAGCGGTCACTACACCAGGCGGGGCAACAGCGGCCGGGCTGGAGATCTTAAAAGAAGCTGATTTTGGACAGCTGATCCAAAAGGCGGTTCAAGCGACCAACGAACGTGCAGCTGAGCTAGGCAAGGCAGTGACAGACATCAAAACCGTATAGGGGTAATCTATGAGTAAAACAATTTTGGATTTTATTATTCACTATGAATATGTCGGTATCTTTCTTGCTCTTGCCTTTGGTTTAATTGGTCTGCCGGTTCCGGATGAAATTTTACTCACCTTTACAGGCTATCTAGTCTACGAAGGAAAAACAGGGTTTGCATTGACCTTGTTGTCTGCCTTTTTGGGAGCGATGTCCGGAATCTCCGTCAGTTATTTTCTAGGCTATAAACTTGGTCTGCCATTTCTGAAAACGTTTGGCCCTAAAATTGGAATTACGGAAGAAAAAATAGAAAAAACACAATGGTACTTTCAAAAGTATGGCAACCTGATGATTATCATCGGTTATTTTATTCCGGGAATCCGCCATATTACTGCTTATATCGCGGGTATTTCAGCCATGAAATTTAAAAGGTTTGCGCTGTATGCCTATTCAGGTGGATTAGTCTGGAGCTTCACGTTTATCATGCTCGGAAAGGAGTTGGGCAGAAAGTGGAGTGTTGTTGAGCAGTACTTTCACAACCTGGGATTCTACGCTATTCTCACGGCTGTAGCGGCAGTGCTGCTTATTTGGCTTATCTATAAAGTTAAAATGAAACGTGCGTAAAAAAAGGACCTGATGGGAGCTCATCAGGTCCTTTTTATTTTTGAGGTTTCATCCAAAGGCGGCCGATGCCATTTTGCAGCATCCGCAGCAGGAATAGCGTTCCATAATAAAAGGAGAACACGACGATCAGCAGAAGGGTGATCGACAGGTGGTTTTCATAGTGGGTGGTATGCATTAGTTCGCACAGACAGATGGTTGCAACTCCTGATGCAATGAACGTAAAGTATTCTGCGAGCTTAGGCTTGAACTTCACCTCTTCCACGATGGTGTGGTAATGGAGGAAGGAAAGTAAAACCCCGCTAAAGTTCACTGCAATAATGACCCCATGGATGCCAAACGACGTTTGTGAAGCAAGGGAAAGAATGAGCAGGATAGACAGGATATTAACCCATATGGTTTGCGAGAACACATCTCTTGCTCTTCCCAGGCCAAATAGGATGGCCTGAAGCGGTGCAAGCAAATAATGAAACAGAATAAAGGGTGAGAGGAGCATCAAAAACTGGCCGGCTTGTGGAGAATGATAGAAAAGCACGGTAAGTTCGTCTGCAAAAAAATACATCACGATCGAGCACGGAATGCCATAAAGAAAGGTAATATGAAAAGCCTGGTGGATCCGCTGATGCAGCCCTGCTTCATCCTGTTTGGAGCGTGCTTCGGAAATGGAAGGAACGAGTGAAACATACAGTGAATATCCGATAAATCCCGGAAAGTAGCCGATTGTCATCGCAAACGCCGTAAGCATGCCATACTGTTTAGTGGCGATTGATGCTGTAATTCCGGCGAACATTAAACTTTGCGTGATCAAAATCGGATTCACTGCAGCAGTAAGGGCGTTCAGGATGCGGACTCCAGTCGTAGGAAGGCTTACTTGAAACAGCTTTTTTAAGATGCTTCTTCGCGGAACAGGTGTGAAATCTGATTTCGAAACATCTTTTAAGTTTCGCTGCCCTAGTAAAAACGACGTTGAAAAGAAAAACAGTGAGACAAGCTCACCGGCCCCAATTCCCAATACAGCAGCAACAACTCTATATTCTAAGGGCAAACCTTTCATATATTGCAGGACGTAAAAAATAAAACTCAGCTGCGCCGTTTTTTCTAAAAGCTGAGCGATTGCTATGGGCTTCATTTTTTGAAGTCCGCTGAAGTAGCCTTTCAGAATAGAGGTCGTTCCTATAACCGGCACGATCGGGATTAGAGCAAGCAAAGGATACCCGAGCCGAGTATCAATAGTCTCCCATTTTAGAAGCAACAGCGTAACGGCTGCACTGATCAGCACAAGGAGCAGGCTTAATCCCATGATGACGTAAAACGATACCTTAACGATCTGGAGCCTCTGTTTGTCATTCTGATGTACTTCCTCTTCGGCCAAAACCTTTGAGAGGGCGGTTGGAAATTCAAGAGCGGCAATCGTGATCAGCAGTCCGATCACCGGCAGTGCCATCATGTAAAATCCCATACCTTCACTGCCCAATGATCTTGCGAGAAGGACGCTGACTACGAATTCCACGACTTTTGTGTAGAGCATTGCCAAAGATAAAATAAGTGTTCCTTTTAGAAATTTTCCCATGATTTCACCCTTTGTCCAATTCATCTCCTTAACATGTATATGACATATGAAGTGAAAAAGAAGAGAGATTTATAATGTCGAAAAAAGGAGTCTTTTGGATTGGAAAATAAAAGAATTGTAAAAAAACGATACAAAATTGTATATTTTCGGTAAAATAGAGATACTATCCTAAACTAGTTGGTGTTGTATGGAGATCTTTTTACAAAATCTTTTTCATCATTACGGGTATTTTGCATTGTATTTCCTTCTTGCGCTTGGTGTGATCGGTCTTCCAGTGCCGGATGAGTTTCTGCTGACCTTTGCCGGTTATATCGTTTACACGGGTGGAGTTTCTTTTGCTTTGACACTGCTCGCTGCTTTTGCAGGATCAGCGACCGGGATTACGATCAACTATTGGCTCGGAAAGAGCTTTGGTTTACCCTTATTGCTTAGATATGGACCGAAATTTCACTTATCAACACATAAAATACACACCTCACAAACTTACTTTCAGCGTTTCGGAAAACCATTAATCATGTTTGGATACTTTATTCCAGGAATCCGGCATCTCACAGCCTATTTTGCAGGGATGTCCTCGCTTCCGTATCGTGTATTCGCCTTTTATGCGTATACCGGTGCATTTATCTGGAGTTTTCTGTTCATCATGATCGGCAGAACGGTAGGTGCAAAATGGTACCTTGTTACCGCATTTGTTCATAAGGCGAGCCTTCTCGGTCTGGCCGTTTTTATCATTGCAATTGCTGTGGCTGTCTATTCTTTGAAAACAAAGGGAAGAAAATCACAACGATATGACGTTTCATGAGAAAGAGTGTAAGAATAGGAAAAAGCCGCCTTTGAGGCGGCCTTTTTTTGAGAGAGGAACCGGGCGGCTGAACCAAATAATGGGCGGAAGCCGTCACTCAGCAACCTATCTTTTCCTTAACCTCTTCAAGAAATGGTCTCGCCCGCCGGCGAGCTTTTTCAGCTCCGTGCAGGAGAATTACATCCATTTTCCTCGGGTTGTTCATGAGTTCTATATAACGCTGCCTTGGTGTTTCCAAATAGGCGTTCATAACATGAAACAATTCTTTTTTAACCTCTCCCCAGCCAACTCCATTCTCATATCTCTCACGCATCCTCTTCACCTGCGCTTCTGATGCAAATTCTTTATAGATTAAGAACAAAGATGAACGAGCTGGGTCTTTTGGGTCCTCAGGTAAACTAGAATCCGTCTCAATCCGTTTGATTAGTTTCTCTAACTCTTTCTCCTCACTAAAAAGAGGAATCGTATTGTTATAGCTCTTACTCATCTTCCTGCCATCAAGCCCCGGAACGACTGAAGTTTCTTCGTCAACCTTGTATTCAGGCATTTTGAATGTCTCGCCATATATATGGTTGAAATGTCCGGCGATGTCTCTGGCGATTTCCACGTGCTGAATCTGGTCTTTGCCGACAGGGACAATATCCGATTGAAACAATAAAATATCTGCGGCCATTAAGATGGGATACGTAAACACACCCATATTGATACCGGAATCCTGCTCGAGACCATTCTGCCGGTTTTCCTCAATCAAACCTTTATAAGCGTGGGCGCGGTTCATCAAACCTTTTGGTGTGAGGCAGGAGAGAATCCATGCGAGCTCCAAAATTTCTGGAACATCTGCCTGGCGGTAAAAGGTTGATTTTTCGGGGTCAAGACCGAGTGCAAGCCAGGTTGCCGCAATGCCATATACATAATCCTTGAATTGCTTTGCATGTTGAACCGTTGTTAAAGAGTGGTAGTCTGCAATAAAGTAATAAGGTGAATAGGCATCGTTTTCAGCCAGCTGGAGAGCTGGTTTAATGGCTCCAATATAATTTCCGATGTGCGGCCTTCCGGTAGACTTGATTCCAGTCAGTACAATTTTTTTCTCCATTTAATCTCCTCCTGTCCAATAAAAAAGGGGCTCCTCATCCTGATTAAGGACGAGAAACCCCGTGGTGCCACCTTGATGAACAGCTCTAAGCAGTCCGCTTTAACAGTATCCAAAGACCGAATACCTGTCTCCTTCTAACGGCAAGACCTTCCGTCAAAGCCTACTCCCAGCGGTTTCGGTTTGAGGCTCAGAAGCCCATTCAATCGCATTTCCACACTGGCTCTCACCAACCGCCAGCTCTCTGAAGTGTACGTGCCATCTACTCTTCTTCTTCATAGCCATGTATCGTTTTCATAATGTTAAATGATGGATATTGATAAATCAAGCTAAAAATTTTATAAAGGTACAACGCAGTCCTTCACGTCATTTCTCGGTGAGTTGACAACCGGTGATACTTCAAATGCCTCCATCTGTTCACTATCATATGGAGTGAGGAGAGATTTTAAGTACTCGTTATCCTGAATGGAAGGATCCAGCCAGCTTTCTTCTGCTTCTTTTGTCAGGATGACCGGCATGCGGTCGTGGAGGTCTTTCATCAATGCATTCGGGCGTGTTGTGATATGAGTACAGGACGTAATCACTTCTCCATTTTGTTCCCATTGATCCCAGAGGCCGGCAAAGGCAAAAGGTTTACGGTTTTTCAGCCGGATATGAAACGGCTGCTTTTGTTTGTCTTCTCTTTTCCATTCATAAAAGCCATCGGCTATCACGAGACAACGCTTATTTTTCAAGGGACCTCTAAATGAAGCCTTCTCATCTACCGTTTCGGCCCGGGCGTTGATCATCTTGTAGCCGATCTTGGGATCTTTCGCCCAAAAGGGAATCAGCCCCCAGCGGTGCATTTCCGCTTTTCGTGTCCCTCCATCCGAGGTAATAACCAGCACGTTTTGTGATGGAGCGATGTTAAAGCGCTGAGGCAAGGTTTTGGGAATCGTGATAACAAACTCTTCCTGAATAAAATGCATATCCGCATACAAAGAATATCTGCCACACATACGAAACAGCTCCTTTGAAAGATTCTACTTCTAGTGTAACGCAAGGCAGCTCACTCTCAAACATTTATATAAAGGCTCTTTCCTAAAAGACGAAAACAGCCCCATAAAAAAAGAGAACCGTAAAAATAACGGTCCTCCAGTCTGGCATTAACCGATGACAGCCAGTTCCTTTTCTTTTGTGTTCAATTTATCAGCGATGTCACGAGCGATCCAGACTCCGCACGCGCTCGCCTGTGCAAGTCCTCGCGTAATCCCTGCGCCGTCTCCGCCGACATAGAGGCCGGAAATCTCTGATTCAAAACGGTCATTCAGCTTCGGCCGGGCAGAATAGAATTTGGCCTCTACTCCATAAAATAATGTATGTTCTGAAGAAATACCAGGGGTTACTTCATTCAGTGCCTCTGTCATTTCAATCAGGCTTTTCATCGTGTTATAAGGAAGAACTAAACCGAGGTCACCAGGAACCGCCTCTTTCATTGTTGGATTAAGAAAGCCTTCTTTGATCCTTTTTTCAGTGGAACGGCGGCCTTTCTTAATATCTCCGTACTTTTGTACGACCAAGCCTCCAGAGGATAACTGGTTAGCAAGCCTCGATACTTCATGTGCATATTCCGTTGGCTCATCAAATGGATCATCAAATTTATGGGACACAAGCAGAGCAAAGTTGGTATTCGGGCTTCCGAGAGCAGGGTCTTTGTAGGCATGCCCGTTTGCCAGCATGATGCCTGAATGGTTTTCGACCACTACGTGTCCTGACGGATTGCTGCAGAACGTTCGGACTCTTGTGCCGACAGACGTGTTGAACACAAATTTCCCTTCATATAAATGCTCGTTGATTTCCTCCATCACCACGTTTGATGTTTCTACACGGACACCGATGTCCACTTGGTTAGCTGCCATTTTCAGCCGGCGTTTTTTCAGAATCTTGGTTAGCCATGATGAGCCATCGCGGCCTGGAACGATGACGATTTTATCCGCAGAGAGGATCGTTCCGTCTTTTAATTCCACGCCAGTTGCTTTGTGCATGCCATCCACTTTTTCTGTAACAAGATCCAATACTTCTGCTTTATAGCGCATTTCGATTTTTTCTTTTAAGTATTCATAGATGCTGGTCAGAATAGCAAGGTTTTGTTCCGTTCCAAGGTGGCGGACCTGTGCACGGAGAAGCTTCAATCCAGCAGCATACGCGCGCTTCTCGATATCTCTCACTTCATCAGTCAGCGGGTCAGTAATGGTTTCTGTCGCTCCATGTTCAAGGTTAATGCTGTCTACATATTTTATAAGATCAATCACGGTTTCATCCGGCAGGTAATCAGTCATCCAGCCGCCAAACTCACTTGTAATATTAAACTTTCCATCAGAGTATGCTCCTGCTCCTCCAAAGCCATTCGTAATCGAACAGGCTGGAAGGCAGCCGGCAAATTCTTTTCTTCCGGCAGCAGGCGGGCACTTTTGAATTTTCTTTTGCAGGATCGGGCAGTTTCTTGAATAAATATCATGGCCTTTATCGATCAATAAAATGTTGGCTTCCGGCATTTTGCGAGTTAATTCATAGCAAGAAAATATTCCGGCCGGACCAGCTCCAACCACAATGACATCATATTTGTTATTCATAAAAAGAACCTCCCGAATTCAAGCTTCTGCGTGTTGTTTCACTCAACCTTAGTAACTATATCAAATTCTGAAAACAAAAACAATAAAATTTACGAACCTTTAATTAAAAATTAATTTTAATGTTCGTATTTAACGTTATAAAATGGAATAAGTAACCTCTTTATCCGCTTTCAGCTTATAAAAACCATAAAATTGATAACGTCTAAAGCGCTTGACATAAGTAAGTTACGTTTGTTATTATACTTACTATAAGTAAGTAGGAGTGTTTGTTCAATATAAAAGGGAATAGTAACAGGGTATATATGAAGGGAGATATGATTGTGGAAAAAAGGACAAGTGGAATTCACCACATTACAGCTATTGTTGGGAATCCACAGGAAAACGTTGATTTTTATGCTGGAGTGCTGGGGCTGCGCCTCGTAAAGAAAACCGTAAACTTTGATGACCCGGGTACGTACCATCTCTATTTTGGAGACGAGGAAGGCTCGCCAGGGACGATTATGACTTTCTTTCCTTGGCCTGGCGCGTATAGTGGAAGAACAGGAGCGGGACAGGTGGGTGTCACGGCGTTCGTGGTACCTGAAGGAGCATTAACCTTCTGGGAAGAGCGCCTAACTAAATTTAACGTAGCTTTTGAAAAAACAGAGCGCTTTGGCGAGCAGTATTTAGCCTTTGATGACCCCCACGGACTTCATCTTGAATTGGTAAGCCGCAGTGAAGGAAAAAACAGTACATGGTCATTTGGAGGGGTATCTGCCGAGGTTGCAATCAAAGGATTTGGCGGTGCGGTATTGTTGTCAGGTGCTCCTCAAAAAACGATGAGATTGCTGACTGATGTCATGGGCTTGGAAAAAGCAGGTGAAGACGATGATTTCATCAGGTTTAGAGCTGCATCCGATCTGGGAAATATCATTGACATTAAAACGTCAGCCGTTGGAAGAGGAACGATGGGTGCCGGTACAGTTCATCATATCGCATGGCGGGCTTCCGATAATGAGGACCATGAAAGCTGGAGATCACATGTTCAGCAGAGCGGTTTTGAAGTAACACCAGTTATTGACCGTCAATATTTTAATGCGATCTATTTCCGCGAATCAGGTGGTATTCTTTTTGAAATCGCGACTGATCCGCCTGGATTTGCACGTGACGAGCCGAAAGACATTATGGGTAAAAATCTTCTTCTTCCTCCGTGGCTTGAGCCAGAGCGGGAAAAGATTGAATCTGTGCTTATGCCGGCAGAAGTTCGGGTTTTAAAGGAGGATGAAGTAAAATGAGGCATTTATTTAACAAAGGAAGAAACGAAAAGGCACCAGTATTGCTTCTGCTCCATGGAACAGGTGGTACGGAAGAGGATTTATTGCCGCTCGCCTCAATGATCTCACCGGAATCTTCTATATTAAGTGTCAGAGGAAATGTCACTGAAAATGGAATGCCTCGCTTCTTTAGAAGGTTGGCTGAAGGGGTCTTCGATGAAGAAGACTTGAAATTCCGCACGAAAGAGCTGCATGACTTTTTAGATCATGCGGCCGATGAATATGAGTTTGACCGGCAGAATATCGTAGCGGTCGGCTATTCGAATGGTGCGAATATCGCCGGAAGCCTTTTATTTCACTATAAAGGAGAATTGCGCGGCGCAATCCTTCATCATCCCATGGTGCCATTAAGAGGAATCACACTGCCAAATCTCGAGAATGCAGCGATATTTATCGGTGCCGGTAAAAATGACCCGATCTGCCCTCCACAGGAGACGGAAGAACTGGAAAGCCTCTTGCAAGGAGCAGGAGCGAATGTGGAAACGTACTGGGGAGATTACGGCCATCAGCTCACACAGCCTGAGGCAGAGGCTGCACGGGACTGGTTTCAAAAGTATTACTCTAAAAGCTAATCGCGAGAGAGGGGAATCTGCATGAAATCGATCGATCCAAAAAGTTTGTCCGTTAAAGAAAACTATAAGTTTCTTACAGGAAGTATCATTCCGAGGCCGGTCGCTTTTGTTACTACCACAACAAAAGAGGGTATTTTGAATGCGGCGCCTTTCAGTTATTTTAATATAGTCAGTTCAACTCCTCCGCTCATTTCTGTTTCCGTTCAGAGAGCGGACGGCCAGCCGAAAGATACGGCAAGGAATGCAATGGAGGCTGGTGAATTTGTTGTTCATATCTCGGATGAAAGCTATGTAGAAGCCATCAATCAGACAGCCGCAAGCCTTCCGCCGGATGAGAGTGAGGTGGAACTGGCCGGACTTACCCCCATTAAGAGCACTAAAGTAGCTGTTCCAGGCTTAAAAGAAGCAAGCATCCGCTTGGAGTGTGTCCTGGAGCAGTCCATTCCGCTTGGCGGAAGTGAAGAAAATCCGGCATGTGATCTGCTCATCGGGGAAATCGTCCACTATCATATCAGAGAAGATTTGTACGAAGAAGGCCGCATTGATGCTGCAGGATTAAAGCCTGTCAGCAGGCTAGCGGGCAATAATTACTCAAAACTTGGGGAGACTTTCACGCTTGAACGGCCAAAGTAAGATATCTTGAAATACTGAATAAAAGGGGCTGTCCAGAAANNCCTCGAAAATGAACTTCACATTTTCTTCGTGCGATATAACGCTGCCGAAGCTTTCCTTGTCCTGCGGGACTAGCGTGACAGGTGAGACTCCCGCAGGCGCTAGCGCCAAGAGGCTCACCGCACGCCCCGCGGAAAGCGAGCACCCTGGAACGGAAATCAACAGCTTACAGACTTCTTGGACAGCCCCTTTATTTTAATTGAAAAAGCTTATTCATGAATTCCATCCAGATACTCATCTCAAACTGATGCTTGAAAGAGACCCTCAAGTTTTTTTCATTTACCGTGAGGATGGAGGCAGCTGGCGAATGAATGAGGCTCTTCCATCCCATCCACTTCAGAGGGCTCCAACATTGTTAACCAAACTTATTTGAGAAAGATACAAAGAATCATAAGAACCGTAGGCACTCCATAGATCAGTGACTGCTGCATCGTCATTTCCTTATCAAACCGTTCTTTCCACGTTTTATAATTTGCACGTCTCTCTACATACCAGTTACCACTGTTCATCAGACGGACACCTCTTTACTTGGAATTTATTAGTTTGTGTTTTCCCGTTTTATTAGAAGGATTAACCTGTTCATCCCAAAAAGTCATACTTTTCATTGAGTGTATGGTAGCATGATAGAAAAGAGCAATCACGGGGAGGAAATGGAATGGACTCGGTTCAGACTCTCGTCACCGATCGGCTGATCCTGCGAATGTTTGATGAAGAAAAAGATGCTGAAAACTATGCACGGGTGCTTGGGCAGGATGAGGTAGGAAGGTATTTACCCAAACGGGGGGCTTATTCACCTGAAGAGGCGATGCGAATGATGGCTTTTTTTATTAAAGGCTGGGAGGACCGTGGATTTGGAACGTTTGCCGTTCAGATGAAAGATGGGGAACTGATCGGCCATTGCGGATTGAATTATGTAAAATATTTGGATGAAGTCGAACTTTTATATGTTTTCAGCAGGGAAAGCTGGGGCCAAGGATTTGCAGCCGAGGCAGCGGCAGCCTGTGTAAAAGCTGTGTTTGAAAGACTGCATCTCAACCGATTAATTGGGCTTGCAATGCCTGCAAACCAAGGTTCAGGAAAGGTTCTGAAAAAAGTTGGGATGGCCTGGGAAAAGGATATAAGCCTATGGAATATGGAGCTTCAGTATTTTAGCATGACAGCAGAAGATTATTGGCGTCCAAAAAAAGATTTATAAAACGAAAGCTGAAGTGAGGGGTTATTGCTTCGGTTATTTTTTTAATTGGATTAAAATAGAAACAGAAAGTGAAGTAGCCAGGAGGGAATATCATTGAAACATAGGTTAGGTATATTTTTCATAGCGCTGATGCTCATGGTGATCGCCGGCTGTTCGGACGGTCCTAAACCGGAGCCGAGATTAAAAGATTACATGAAAAACTGGCAGTCTATGAAGTTTGATAAGATGTACAGTATGCTGTCAGACAAGAGCAAAAAAGAGATTACAAAGGATGAGTTTGTGAAGAAATACTCAGCGATTTATGGCGGGATTAAAGCACAAGATGTTTCGATCAAACCTCTTATCCCGAAAGAAGAGCCTGAGCCGGACAAGAACGGAAACATCACATATACATACAGCGTAAAAATGGATACGCTCGCTGGCCCTGTTCAGTACAAGAATAAAATAAAAATGAAAGAGCAGGAAAAGAAAAACAAGAAAGACTGGTACATTGATTGGGATTATTCACAGATCTTCCCGGGCATGGCAAAGGGAGATAAAGTGAGGGTTCAAACGAACAAAGCGAAGCGGGGAGAAATCCTTGACCGCAATGGAAATGGACTCGCTGTTAATGGAGTGGCTTCCCAGGTAGGGATTGTCCCTCAAAATCTACCAGCAAATAAAGACGCAAGCAAGGAACAGCTCGCAAAAGTGCTTGGTATTGATAAGAAGACCATCGATAACGCTCTGAATGCTTCATGGGTGCAGCCTGGATTCTTTGTACCGATTAAGACCATTGCTGAGGAAGACCCTCGTCTTAAAAAAGTCGCGAAAATCAAGGGAGTGAGCACTCAGTCCATCGAGACGAGAGTGTATCCTTATAAAGAAGCGGGATCCCATCTAACAGGATTTGTGCAGCCGATTAAAGCAGAAGAGCTTGAAAAATTAAAATCTGAAGGCTACGAATCTACCGATGTGATCGGAAGAAGAGGCCTTGAGAAATTTTATGAAAAGCAGCTCCGCGGGAAAAACGGCGGATTGATCAGGATCGTTGATTCTGGTGAAAACGAAAAACGAACGGTTGCCAAGAAAGAAGCGGTGGATGGAAAATCAGTAACACTGAACATTGATATGTATCTGCAAAGCGACCTCTACAATCAGATGAAAAAGGATGTCGGAACTGCTTCGGCCATCAATCCTGTAACAGGAGAGGTTCTTGCCCTTGTGAACAGCCCGGGTTTCGATCCGAATGATTTTGTACTGGGGATCTCGGGTTCACAATACCAGAAGCTTGAAAAAGATCCGAAGAAACCGATGTTAAACCGTTTTGCTTACACGTATGCCCCTGGATCCACGTTTAAGCCGATTACGGCATCCATCGGTCTGGAGACCAATAAGCTGAATCCAAACAAGGAAGTCGCCATCTCCGGGAAAAAGTGGCAGAAGAAAGGCTGGGATAAGAAATTTGTAACCCGGGTTTCTGCGGTGCCATCTGTTAATCTTGAGAAAGCCCTCATGTATTCCGATAACATTTACTTTGCCCAAACAGCGCTGGCCATCGGAAAAGAAGACATGGTGAAAGGTGCAGAAAGGTTTGGTTTTAATGAAGACATGCCGTTTGATCTGGATTTCGAAAATTCTTCACTGAAGAAGGAAGACATTGATTCAGAAGGTATGCTTGCTGATACCGGATATGGGCAGGGAAGAGTGGAAATGAACATCCTGCACCTCGGGCTTTCCTATACTCCTTTTATCAATAACGGGAATTTAATCGCACCGCAGTTGGTGAAAGCAGATAATCCGAAAGCTAAAGTGTGGAAGAAAAACGTCATTTCCCCGGAAACGGCTGCAAGAATCAGAAGTGATCTGGTAAAAGTCGTTGGGGATAAGAGAGGAACAGGATACAAGCCGCCACTTAAAAATATCGTACTTGCCGGGAAGACAGGAACGGCAGAGCTGAAGTCCAAAATTGGCGAGAAAGGCCAGGAAAATGGTTATTTCGTTGCGTATAACCAGGAACAGCCAAGCCTTCTCGTCTCCATGATGATTGAAAATGTACAGGACAAGGGCGGCAGCCATTATGTTGTTCCGAAAGTGAAAAATGCATTTAAAGAATACATGAAAGAAAAGCCTCTTCGTTAAGAAGAGGTTTTTCCTGCCTGAGAGTAGAAAGATAAATAGGATTGTTTTCCTGCTTTCATAACACTGAATAAAGGGTGATCTCCATGCAAACACATCTTCTTTTTAATATGAACATTGGCACACAGAAACCAGAGAGCATACGGAACACAGAAACAAAGTGCCCTTTTTGTGAAAGGGGAAGCCTGACAGGCATTATCGAAGAAAAAGGAGACATCATCTGGCTCAAGAATAAATATCCGGTGCTTGCCAACGCGTTCCAGACGGTTTTGATTGAAACAAAAGAGTGTTACTCCGAGCTGTCTCAGTATTCAAAAGAACATCTATATGAACTCTTTGAATTTGGCCTTTCTGCATGGGAAAAGACCATACAAAGCGGAGAATACCAATCCGTTATCTTCTTTAAGAACCATGGACCGTATTCTGGCGGAACACTCCGCCACCCGCATATGCAAATTATAGGATTTAAAGAAGCAGATTATCATCAGAATATCCATCCGTCACAGTTTGAAGGAATCATCATTGAAAAACAGCCTGGCATCGAATTCAACATTTCAACAAAGCCGAAAATGGGATTCTATGAACTGAACATTCTGCTTGAAGACCGGAGCAAAGTAAAAGAGCTCGCTGATTACATTCAGCTCTCCACCCATTTCTTGCTGAACGGGTTCAGTAAAACCTGCAACAGCTATAATCTCTTCTTTTACCAGTGGGAAGAAAAAATAATTGCCAAAGTCGTTCCGCGATTCGCCGCCTCCCCGTTGTATGTCGGGTATTCCTTTCCGCAGGTGGCAAGCAATATAGACGCTGTTGCTGAAAAGATCAAACAAATGTATCTATAGTTTAAAAAAGAAATTCAAGCGCTTCGTTTCTTCAAGCGCTTTTTTTGTTAGGCCGTTAAATGAAACATTTCTTGCAAGCATACGACTAAGTCAATAGAACAACCTAAAAGTAAAGAGAGGAGGATTCCATTTGAAAGTTTTTTTGTCCATCATGATGTCCATTCTGCTGGGTGGCGGAGCTGTTCACCCGGTTCTTGAGAGCCGGGCCGAAACGAAACCCATGAGACCAAAGGAAAGTTTGCAATGGGGACCCATGCAGAAAAACGGCTTGCTGCCGCTTCCTGACAAAAAATCCAAAGCGAGATGGATGAAACCTAAACCTGTTCCTGTCAAGCCTATACCCATTCCAAAGCCGATGCCGTATTTGAAAAAATAAAGAAAAAACCAAAGGGCAACTTTATGCTTTTTGGTTTTTTATTTTCCAAATTGCATAGAAGTAATGTCCAGCTCCAGCGCTTGTCGGACTTTAACAGGGCGCTTGCGCTTTTCTAGTAGGAAAATAATCCCATTACAACCATTTCCCCAAAAGAAACAAGGGATTTTTGCATGAGTGGGGAAGTAGTAAACTAGGTACAAAAGAGGACTGAAGCAGCAGATTCAACAGGATAAAATCTTTATTTATCTAAGGGAGGAATTTGATGATGATGAACGTGCCATTAAGAGTAACAGCCATGATGGAACATGCAGAAGCATTTTTTCCAAAAAAGACAGTAATCAGCCGGACCGCATCCGGCATCAGAAAGTTTACGTACCGTGAGATCGCCAACCGGACAAGAAGACTGAGCAGTGCGCTCAAAAAGATTGGCGTTCAAAAGGGAGATAAGGTAGGGACGCTTGCCTGGAACCATCACCGCCATTTGGAAGCTTACTTTGCTATACCCGGTGCAGAGGCCGTTCTTCATACGATCAATATTCGCTTGTCTCCCGCTCATATCGCGTATATCATCAATCATGCTGATGATAAGGTTCTTCTTATTGATCAGGACATCCTGCCGCTGATTGAAAAATTAAAAGATGAGATCACAGGGGTTAAGGCATTTGTCTTGATGACCGATGAACCTGAACTGCCGGATTCAACGCTTGAACCGCTGTATCATTATGAAAAAATCCTGGAAGAAGGAGATCCTTCTTTCATCTTTAATCCGGATATCGATGAAAATGAACCTGCGGGCATGTGTTATACGTCAGCCACGACTGGTAATCCAAAGGGTGTCGTCTATACGCACCGCGGAATCGTGCTCCACAGCATGGCGCTCGGACTGGCAGATGGAGGCAGTGTATCTGAGTCGGATATCTGCATGCCTGTTGTTCCGATGTTTCATGTGAATGCCTGGGGCCTTCCGTTTGCCGCCGTTTGGTTCGGAACGACACAGGTGCTTCCTGGGCCGCAGTTTACACCGAAGCTGCTCGCGGAACTGATCGAACGGGAGAAAGTTACAATCACTGCTGGTGTTCCTACCATCTGGCTTGGCCTATTGAAAGAGCTGGAGGAAGGAAACTATGATACAGGAAGCCTGCGTTATATTTTATGCGGTGGTTCAGCGGCTCCTAAAGGAATGATCAAAGCCTTTGAGACGAGGCACAACATCCCGTTTGCTCATGCATACGGCATGACAGAAACGAGCCCGCTTGTTATTTTTTCAAGGATTAAAAGCTATCAGGAAGACTTGGATTATGAAGAAAAGCTGAACATTCGGGCCAAGCAGGGCTACCTCGTTCCCGGTGTGGAAATGAAGGTAAAAGGTGCAGCCGGTGACGTGAAATGGGATGGAAACGAGATGGGCGAGCTGCTTTTAAGGGGCAACTGGATCGCCGATGAATATTACGGTGATGAAAACAGTACGGCGTTTGAAGACGGATGGCTTCATACAGGTGACGTAGTGACAGTCGATGATGAAGGAACAGTAAAAATCGTCGACCGTACGAAAGATCTAATAAAGAGCGGTGGTGAATGGATCTCTTCTGTTGATCTTGAAAACGCTCTCATCGCTCATGATGATATATACGAAGCCGCTGTGGTTGCTATACCTGATCCGCAATGGCAGGAAAGACCGGTTGCCTGTGTCGTATTAAAGGACGGAGCAAAAGGCAAAGTGACAAAGGAAGACATCAAAGAATACCTAAAACCACAATTTGCAAAATGGTGGATTCCTGACGATGTGCTGTTTATCGAAGAAATACCAAAAACGTCTGTCGGCAAATTTCTAAAAAGAGCGTTGAGGGACCAGGTGAAAGACCATTATGCCGGGGCTCAAACATTGGAAAAGTAAAGGGGAGAGCAGCCTTGCTTCAAAGAGGGCGGCTTCTTTCATAAATACTGAGGTGGCAAGATTGTTAATTACAGAAAACCAATTTAAGGATGAACTCCTCGAGACGATCCTTGATAATGCGTTCCATTGTGTCGTTGTCGTGGATGCGAATGGAGTCATCACGTATATCAATAAAGCTTATTGCGATTTTATAAAAGTAAATCAAACTGAATCGATCGGGAAGCATGTCACCGATGTAATAGAAAATACAAGGATGCATATCGTTGCCAAAACCGGAAAAGAAGAGATTGCCGATCTTCAGTATATCGAGGGAAATTATATGATCGCAGACCGCATTCCGATCTTCCGGAACGGAGAGTCTGTGGGGGCAGTTGGAACGGTCACCTATCGTGATACCGAAGAATGGCGTACGATGAATTCCCACATTAAAAATCTCTTAACGGAGCTGGAATATTATCGAAATGTGCAGGAGGAGAATACCGGAGCCAAGTATTCTCTGCATGATATTGTGGGGAAATCCACTCAGATCATGGTTATGAAAGACCGAATCAAAAAGGTCGCGACCAGCGAGGTTGCCGTGCTCATACGCGGGGAGAGCGGGACCGGAAAGGAACTTTTCGCCCACAGCATCCACCAGCTCAGCGAGAGAAGCAATAAGCCGTTCATCAAAGTCAACTGCGGGGCCATTCCTGAGCAGCTGCTCGAATCCGAATTGTTTGGGTACGAGGAAGGAGCTTTTACCGGAGCAAAAAAGGGCGGAAAGCTGGGAAAGTTCCAGCTGGCAGACGGGGGAACGCTTTTACTTGATGAGATCGGGGATATGCCGATGCACATGCAGGTCAAGCTGCTTCGTGTCCTTCAGGAAAAAGAAGTAGAATCAGTAGGCAGTGTCAAACCGGTAAAAGTCGATGTCCGTGTTCTCGCTGCGACAAATAAGCCCTTAGAGAAGATGGTAGAAGAGCAGCGGTTTCGTGAAGATCTGTTTTACCGGATCAACGTCATCCAGATCAATATTCCTTCGCTGCGCGAGCGGCCGGAAGACATCCAGCAGCTGTCACAGCATTTTCTCCAAAAAATCAATAAGCGGACAGGCAGAAGAATTCTCGGGATGCATGAGGACGTCACCCGCCGTTTCGCCAAGCATAACTGGCCGGGAAATGCCCGAGAACTTGAAAACGTAATGGAAGCAGCCGTTCACATGTGCCAGGGAGAGTGGATCACACAGGACGCACTTCCCGATTATTTAAAAGAAGATACGGTCATGGCACTGGGAGCGAAAAGCCTGAAGGAAATACTAGAGGATACTGAAAAAAGAGTGCTGCAAGCGGCATTACGGGAGCATCATGGCGACAAACTCCAGGCCGCGAAAAGCCTTAGAATCGGGAAAACCAGTTTGTATGACAAGCTGAAGAAATATGGGGTGGAGTAGAGAAGGTTTTGAGTAGCTCTTGGGTTACTGTGGGGTTGTGATCTAGTTGACATAATCTGATATTGGCGGGTAAAAGTCTTGTTTTGGCGGGTATTTTATGATTTTGGCAGGTAAAGGGGCATTTCAGCGGGTAAATCACCCATTTTGGCGGGTAATCTGAATTTCAATTTCTGCCGAGGGAGATTTAGCTCGCTAAATCCCCCGCCGTTTATAATTTTTATAAAGGAAGTGACATTTTTGATCATTAAAGAACGGAAAATGCCGCTTATTATTCGAAAATTAAACGCTTTACTTAGACGGCTTCCGCAGCATCATCCTCAGAGAAAGGATATTGAGGCGAGTTTTGCTAAATATATGGCCGGTTATAGAGGAGAAGAGTCTATTGATTACGTATTAGGTTTTCTGCCGGAGAAGGAATACTACATTCTTCATGATGTTAGGCTGTCAGACGGAGTTCGTTATTTTCAAATTGACACTCTTATTGTCTCATCGAAATTCATTTTGTTATTAGAGATAAAAAACATCTCTGGAACTCTTGTTTTTGACCAAACGTTTAATCAATTAATACGAATCACCGACGAAAAAGAGGAGGCGTTCCCTGATCCTATCCTGCAAATACAGAGACATGAACAGCAGTTCAGAGCCTGGCTACATCAACATCACTTTCACCAAATCCCCATCGAAAGCCTCGTTATCACCTTAATTAAAAATTCTAGAGATAATCAAGCAGAACACCTTGAGATGGTCATTCACAGTGGTAAATTGTCCAAAAAAGTAAATGATTTTGAAAGGTTATATCTTAGTCCGATCCTAACAGACAAATTGATAAAAAAGCTGCTACGACAAATGAGTAAAAAGCACACGCCTTTAAGCATTGATTTACTACAGCGGTTTGATATTAAAACTGATGAACTGTTAACAGGGGTCCACTGCCCCGACTGCGGTTATTTACCGATGAAGAGAATGCAGGCAAAGTGGATATGCCCGAAATGCCTGAAAACATCAAAAGATGCTCACCTTATGGCATTGGTTGACTATGAATTACTCCTGGGCAGTACCATTAATAACTGCCAATTTAGACAATTCCTCCTGATCTCTTCCTCTTCAATAGCACACAAGATGTTATGTTCCATGAATCTTCCAGTGTCAGGATCCTTTAAAGATAAAATTTATTTTTTACATCCATCTGAATAACCCCTATTCCCCCCACTCAACCTCACTAATTTTCCAGGAAGACCATGGAGATAACCGTGCCACAGTGATATACAAGTGTACATTTTCTGCCCCCACATTCTTCCGAAAGATCACAGTTTTAACGGGAATAATGGTCTTGACGGCCAGATGCTTGCGTGATTCCTTCCCGCGAATATCGTAATGGATGGCTGATATGCTGCGCGCTGACTTCAGCAGTTCTTTTCGCACTTTACCTTTCTCAGGCAAGACAGGCTTCATCAAATCTGGATCGTTTTCTTTCAGCGACAGCAGGTACATTTCTGCCACTTGATGGGGGTTCGCATGATGGGCATAATCATCAAGCTTGCCGCCTGCTTTTAAGATCATCATTTTATGAGAGGGGTCAGCGTTCCGCGTCTTGTGGGTGGTGCTGCCGGCAAAGTGAATGCAGAAATGCCCGGGGAATCCATTTTGCAGGGCACCGTGTCCATGGGGCATCCCATGCATGGAGGCAGCAAGCATTTTACCTTTTACGGGAATCAAAATCGCTCTTCTTCGCCAGCTCCATTTTCCGTTATAAAGATGCTTTAAGACGGCTGTATCCTTGTAGGTTAAGGGCTGGACGTCCGCATGTTTGTTTCCTGCCCGGCGTTGGACAGAAAAGTAAAAACCGGTCTCCAGGTCAATGACCTTGAATTTTTTTCCTTTTGGAAGGAGCTTGTCTACTTTTGACCATTGGACAATTTTTCCTTTTTCTGGTACCGGATAAACAGTGAACGGAAACTCACCGGCTGCTCCCGAATGGATGGGCAATATCATCATAAAAATCATAAAAGCAAGCAAGGCTATGCTGTATTTTTTTCTTAACATACTATTCTCTCCTTGAAATTATCATCTTCTTTAATATGTCAAGAAATGTTAAAAATAAACGAGATCTAAACGAATAAAATTTAATTTTTTAAGGGATGACCGACGAAATAACTGCTTATTTATGTTAAAATTGTAACAATTATGAAATATTAAACGTCTATTTAGTAAAGGAAAAAGGAGGGATAGAATGGCGATTGTAAGAAAAATGCTGATTCAATTTATGCTGACGGTTGTTTCCATCATCTTAATCAGTGGATTGCCGGTTCTATTCTTAACAAAGAGCCTGCCTTTATATTGGGGAAAAGTAAAAGAAGTGGGTACGTCTTTGCTTCATCCAGGACATTTGGAATACATACGATACAAACATTCACGGTCATTATTCCCAGATTTTGTGGATCCTTATTTTTATTCATTAACCATACTGCTTACTTCGTTTATTCTGGCATTTTTTCTTGCTCAGCTTCTGGCATGGCTGACGATGATATTGCCTGAACAGATCAGAGCTGCTATTAAAAACCTGCTGACATTGCTAGAGTCTCTTCCCGATCTGCTTGTATTTGCCCTCGTTCAGATATTTATCGTGTTCTTCTATAAGCAGACGAATATTCTTTTATCAGATGTTGCTTCTGTCGGTGAACAGCGGATTTATGTCATTCCCATCATGTGTCTGACCATTTTGCCGCTAATTTATTTTTATAAGATGATGGTTCTGCTGTCAGAGGAAGAAAGCAGGAAACCCTATTTTGAATTCAGCCGGGCAAAAGGGCTAAGGAAAATCTATGTCTTATTGTTTCATGTGACGAGAAATACTCACGAAACGCTTTTTCATTTTTCCAAAACGGTTCTTTGGTTTATGATCTCAAATCTGCTGATTGTGGAATGGATCTTTAATATCAATGGGATCACGTATTACCTCTATTCGGATTTCAGGCCGGAAATCATGGCAGTAGTCTTAATTTTTCTTGCATTCCCGTTTTTTGTTTTCTTCGCATTCCTTGAATTCTTGTTGTCGATCCGTATACGGCAGGCGGTGGGGGCATGATCAGAAGCGTAAAGTTTTGGATCGGCTGTTTTGTACTGGCTGCCCTTGTCGGTTCAAGCCTTGTCCATCAGTTTGTCTTTGACAGCAACATTAAAAAAGTAGTTGTATTGTACAACGAAAAAGGCGAGGCAGTTAAAGCTGCACCGCTGCCAGCCTCCCTTGAAATGCCTTTTGGAACGGACAGGCAGGGTTATGACATGTTCGCAAAAGTAGTGCAGGGTGCCAAATACACGATTCCCTTTGCCATATTAATCGCCTTGCTGCGCGTGGTGATCGCCTTTTTTATCGCCATTCCGTATGCTTTTTATTTTCCGCTCTGGGCAAGAAAAGGTCTGGAGAAACTGTTAAGCTCCTTTTATTACGTCCCTTTGACCATCCTTGCTATTTTTTTGCTGCAGCCTGTGCTGACGGAGCAGCTTTCCGGAGACAAAGAATACTTCACCTATAGTTTTTTTATGAGAATTTTCCTTGAGGTCAGCATTCTAACGCTTCTCGTCGTACCCCTGGTCAGTGTGATGATCGGCAATATGATAACCGCTCAGCTAAAAGAAGAATTTATCATAAGTTCACAGGTGCTTGGAGCGGGAAAGCTGAGAATCTTCATGAAGCATGTTGTACCTCACCTGCTGCCAAAATTATTCATTGTCGTTACACAGCAATGCGTTTCAGCACTGATTATTTTTGCGCATTTAGGTTACTTTCAGCTGTTTTTCGGCGGAACGGATGTCTGTTATGCGCCGTTCTGTGATATCCCTCCGCAATCCATATCCAATGAATGGTCAGGGCTGATCGGTGAGTATTATCAGAACATATTCGCTCATCCACTGATCGCACTTGGCCCTGTTATCATGTTCGGAATTGCGATTTATTCCTTTAATCTCGTGACGGAAGGATTGCAGACGCACTTTGAATCAGGAAGACAGAGGGAAAAAGCAGACAGAGAGGAAGAGAAAGAGGACAAAATCGTTACCGGATCTACAAACTTTAAATTTATTAATCAAGAAGGGGCATAGCGCCTCTTTTTTGTTTTTCGGGCTTATCGCACTGGGCCAAGTAATCACCTTTCTCCATGTGTCCCCATATCTTGTATATTATCCTGTGTGAACAGGGGGGCTAAAGTTGATCTATGTAAAAGGAACGCAACTGAATTCAATAGAAGAAATACCGGGGAGAGGACAATTTTCAGAGGCCCAGCGGGGAACTGCCCTCAAACTGCTGAACAGCAGAGAGTCCTTTTTTTATGATAATCCCCGCCAGCTCCAGTTTGAGATTACCTATCGCGCCAACATTGTATCATCAGCTTATGCACTAAAAGACAGCGGAGCAAGGTTTGCGACGTTCACAACAGCGAAAGCTAACCGTAACTTCTGGATCCTGACTGCGTACGGCGGATTTCTCTTAAGGCCCGATGTCACACCGGCGGATGCCATTACGGATATCTTCGTCCAGGGGCGAAAATACGGATTCGAGTGTACGACTGCCATGATGATTATTCTCTATAAGGCGCTGTTGGAAACGATCGGGCCATCGACGTTTAACCAGCTGTTCAGAGGTCTTTTGTTATGGAGCACAGAGCATGATGAGGATCTTCAGCTAACGTCAGTCTACCAGGGAGATTCGCTGCCGGGAGATATCCGCTATATCCAAAATCCTGAGTTTCATCCGGCAACACCGCAGTGGCAGGGTGAGAATCTCGTTGATTTAGGAAATGGGATGTTTTTTGGCCACGGTATAGGAGCAGGAATGCTAGGAGAGTTTATTGATGTACTCAATCAGAGAAGAAGGCCCGGAGCGACGACATCTGCTTTTCTCACAAGACAGATCATCCGGCCGAACTTCAGAAGGATGGCAGAATATACAGGTCATCCGCTGCGCCGTTTACTCGTGTAAAAAGTCCGCCCGGCAGCAAAAACCGGGTGGGCTTTTCCGTACATAAAAAAAGAACTGGCAGAATTTTTTCAGCCAGTTCTTTTTCATCGTTTTATTGAATGTAAGGAAGCGGGTTAACCGCATTGGTTTTGTTTACGTTCCACGGGCCTTTGTGAAGCTCAAAGTGAAGATGCTGGCCAGTAGAATGTCCTGTACTGCCCATATGTCCAAGAGTTTGGCCCTGGGATACGGTTTGTCCTGTGCTCACTGCACGGTCTCTCATATGTGCGTAAACCGTTGTATAAAGCTGTCCATCGATGTAATGAGACAGGAATACAACATTACCAT
This sequence comes from Fictibacillus sp. B-59209, assembly GCF_036216745.1. Lineage (NCBI taxonomy): Bacteria > Bacillati > Bacillota > Bacilli > Caryophanales > Fictibacillaceae > Fictibacillus > Fictibacillus sp. B-59209. The sequence continues at coordinate 30,206 of NZ_JARMMC010000005.1, forward strand.
ACGTAGAAGACGTATATGAGCGTGCTACTGTACCGGATGCAGAAGCATGAATCGGAACATAGCCAGCCTTGGCAATATCAATCCCGGCATGAAACTTGTTCCATCTAGAACCGAGCTGAGAAGTTACATAGCCAGCTGACGGGAAGATGAAAGATCTTGCCGCACTCGGTGCTTCATAAGAAGGCTCAGGCGCTGGAGCAGGAGCAGGTGCTGGCGCCGGTGAAGAATGGCGGGAAGGCTGCTTCGCTTTTTCCCTTGCTGCACGTTCAGCTGCTTCTTTTTGCTGTGCTGCACGTTTTGCTGCGGCCGCTTTTTCTGCTGCTTCACGGCGGGCGCGTTCAGCTGCTTCTTTTTTTGCTCTGGCAATCTCTGCTTTAATCGCTTTCTCTTGATCAGCAAGAAGTGCGTCTTTTTCTACCAGCTTGCCAATGTCATCATGAAGATGCTGCTCTTCACTTCTGAGGCTTTTCATGATTTTGTTTTTCTTGGCTTTATTGTCTTTTAATTGGCTGTTAAGAGAATTCAAATCTGATAGTTTGCTGTTTAAAGAGGCAAGCTGGGATTCAACCTGCTGCTTCTTTTTTTCGACATCTTCTTTGTCGCGTTTATGTTCTTCAAGAATTGTCTTATCTTGTTCGGCAATGATATTCAGGCTGATCATGCGGTCAAGAAAATCACCGAATCCTTGGGAACCGAGAAGAACGTCAAGATATTTTACGGCACCGCCATTTTCATACATGTTACGGACACGGTTTTTTAATAGGGCGTCGCGTTCTTCGATTCGTTTTTCCAGGACAGCAATTTCATTTTGAAGCTGTTCAATGTTTGCTTTTGTTTCAGCGATTTCATTTTTCTTTGTCTGAATATCGCCAGTTGTTTTTTTCAAAGAAGCTTCAAGCTTGTCCAGCTCTTTAAGAAGCTGGTCCTGTTCACCCTGAACCTCTTTGACTTGTTTGTTTTTCTTTGATTTTTCAATGTGGTTTTCAGCTTGCTTTTGTTGAATGTCTTTTAATGTTTCAGCGGATGCTGTTGTATATGTAAATCCGGATAGCCCAATGGTTAATGATAAAGTCGCTGTTAAAATCTTACTTCCCAACTATAAGTCCCCCTCAATATGCAAATGTTACCAATCTATAAATCACAAAAGTAATTATATCACTTAAAAACCAGTTATTTTCGTGAAATAATATTACAGTTGTATTTCAAAATGTTACAAAATACGAGTCGAAGTGACATTAAGTTATTTTTTTACTTTAAAAGGAATTTTTATGGGAATAAAATAGACTGTGTGGTATATTTAATAAAAAAGTCTTACTATTAAAAAAGCTGATGAATGATAGAAATAAAAGAGGAGTGAATCAGCAATGGATCAACTGCTGACGATGCTGAAAGATTTAACAGATGCACCCGGTGTGCCCGGGAATGAGAGAGCTGCCAGAAAAGTGATGGAAAACTACATATCTCCCTATGCTGACCGTATGGCCCATGATTATCTTGGAAGCCTGATCGCAGAGAAGAAGGGGAATTCGGATGGGCCGCGTATTATGATCGCAGGCCATTTGGATGAGGTCGGATTTATGGTCACCAATATTACAGAGGAAGGTTTTCTTCGAGTGGAGGCCCTTGGCTTCTGGTGGATGCAAAATATGATGGCTCACCGGGTAAAAGTCATTACGAGAAAGAAAGAGTTAACGGGAATACTTGGCTTTAAGTTTCCGGATGTCCGCAACTTAAAGAAAACGGTAGAAATAAAGGATATGTTTGTGGACATTGGAGCAGAGAGCAGACAGCAAGCGGAAGTGTTTGGGGTAAGGCCTGGAGACTCTGTTGTTCCTGACACTGAATTTTCTGTTTTGGAAAACTCTAAATATTTAGCAGCGAAAGCTTGGGACAACCGGATTGGATGTGCTGCAGCTATTGAAGTCATGAAAGCCTTGCATAATCAGGAACACAGCAATACCGTTTATGGCGTAGGGACCATTCAGGAGGAAGTTGGCTCCCGCGGAGCAAAAACCTCTGCAGCAGCCATCTCACCTGATGTGATGTTTGCGGTGGATGTAACGGTTGCTGATGATGTACCTGGAGACAGGGGTTTAGTAAAAACCGGAAAAGGTCCTGCTATTATTTTAAAAGACAACTATTATATTCCGCATAAAGGATTAAGAGACTTTGTGATTCAAGTGGCGGAGGAGGAAGGCATTCCTTATCAGCTGGCTACTCTTGAAAATGGAGGAACGGATGCAGGAGAAGCTCAATTTGATGGCAAGGGCGTTCCCGCTTTATCCATCACCGTTCCTACCCGGTACATCCACAGCCACAACAGCATCCTGCACCGAGATGATTTTGAAAATACGGTTAAGCTGGTCACCGCCTGTGTGGCAAGAATTGATAACGATTGGCTCGAACGTCTGCACGCCGAATAAGAAAGAAACAAAGGGGCTGTCCAGAAAGTCNNCGCACGCCCCGCGGAAAGCGAGCAGCCTGGAACGGAAATCAACAGCTTACAGACTTCTTGGACAGTCCCTTTTACGGTCCAGTGGAAGAGTGCAGCATCGAAAGGCACCGCCGGATTTTATGATTTCAGATATATCGACCTCGATCACTTCATAACTGTTTTCTCTTAATTTTGCGTTAATCTCCTTGTTGACGGGCAGAGCAAGAACCGTTTTATTGCCAATCGAGAGAATATTTGTGCCAAGCGTGAACTGCTCTTCTTTATTAATCTCGATCGTTTTATATCTTGAAGTTAGTAGTTTAAGTTCTTCTTCATGAAAAGCGGGCGGATAAATGATCGCTTCCTCAGGTGAAAGAATGTTGAATACACAATCCAGATGCAAGTATTTTTCGTTGAAGGGCACCGGAATAACATTGTAATCAGGCTCATGCTGCATCAGGCTTTCTATCGCCGCCCTGCTCGTCCTGTGGCTGACGCCTACAAAGACCGTCTTGCGGTCCAGCAGGACATCACCGCCTTCAATGCTGTCGTTCTTTAAGTCTTTAATGGTGATATGTTCTTCATTCATCCATTCTTTTAATACTTTTTCTTCTCCCTGTCTGATCTCCCGTCCCATCTCTGAAATGTAGAGGGTGTGGCCGATCGTGAATCCGATATCGCGGGTAAACACCTGCTCCGGATATTTTTCAAGAGGAGGAAGCTGGTGGACTTTAATTCCTCTGTCCTCCAATGCTTTGGAAAACTGCTTATGCTGCTGCATGGCTAATTCAGTGTCTATGTTTTCATCTGCGTAATATTTTTGAGTTTCGTTGATGACTTCCCGGATTTTCATGAATTTAGGCTGACAAAGAATTACGTCTTTTAATGCTTCATACTCACTATAGCAGGCCATATTTTTCCCCCGTTTTCATAAATTCTTTTACATGGCAGGTTAAAGCTGACAACGACTCCATCTGCTATTCTTGCCACGAACGGGATAAAACATGCCATTAAACCTTACTATTCATTTGTCAACAGCTTGGAAATGGTATAGGAAATCAAGTCCTGTGTTTGAACGAATGAGTTCACATGAAGCCGTTCTGTCCATTTGTGCGCATCACGTCCCAGCGGACCGAGATTCATAACCGGCATTGTCATTGCTGCCATCTCATCGATCGGCAGCTTGTACCGCTCACCGAATATCGGCATGTTTTCAAGTAATGGTTTTAGTTCGTTCTTTTCATATGGTAGGCCGATGTAGCTTAGATCAGAAAGCCCGGCAAAATAATTCTGTTTTCTTAGAGTGATCTGATGCTTTTCTTTTGCAAACTGAATGACTTCACGGGAGGTTTGCTGAATGAGTGCATCATCCTTGGAACAGACAGCCGGATAAAAAGGCGGAGCATAAAACAAAACCATCATCGGCGCGTACTGCTTGCATAAGCTTGCCAGGTCATTCACCAGCATGGTCGTAACATCGCGGTCATCCAGATGAGGATGGTTGGACAGGATATAATTTTCACGCCTTGTGATTTCTTCCTGTCCGTGCAGTTCGACCGCACGCTGATACAGTTCTTGAAAAGTGAAAACGGATATGGAGGTTTCTTTTACATCAAAAGGGACAAGTTTCGAATATTGCAGGGAACGCTCATATAAAAAGGATTCTATCTGCTTTGCTGCTTTCTTGGCGAGTGTTAAAAGCTGCGTGTTGATATCCCCCAATGATCTTTCCATCATAAGCAGATTAAACATGGTCACGGCGACATGCGGAATCTGGACAGAATAATGATCTTTTAAGTCTTTTTGAACGAGGTTGGTTGGAGGAGGAATCGCTTCATCGTCCATCGTTTCACAAAAGTCCATGTTCAACTCAAGCATTCTTGTAATTTCTGAGGCCATGAGATTTCCGTTTAAACCGCCAAAAGGCTCGCCGACATGTGTTTCGCGGCCATAACAAAGAAATCCGGGCAATATTTTGCCTACCGTCCCTGTATACAAATAGTGGTTCTGGTCACCGGGATAACGGGTAAAGGCAGGTTCCCCGTTCAAACAGGCTTTGTACGTAATGCTGTACTGTTTCTTCAGCTGCTCTAATACCGGTACAGCAGCAAGCATTCCCGCAGAATTAACTTCTTCATCGGGTACAGATACCATGAGGATGTTTCCTGGGAATTTACCGTGTGCTGCTTGCTCGACCATAGACAGATGGAGGGCAACACCGGCTTTCATATCCATGGTTCCCCGTCCGAACAGCCAATCTTCTTCCTCTATTTCTTCTTTTAAACCATCAGGCAGTGTATCAGCTTGGTAAAACTGTTCTGTTAATTCAGAAGGCCGAAAAGCTAAATGCTTCCAATCTCCGAAATCTTCCACATTGACGACATCGAAATGGCTAAGAAGGATGATTGTATCCTCGTGTGAGCCGTTCTGTACAAAAGCGGTTAATAGTTTTCGACCATCAGGCATAGGCTGAAGCTGCAAATGATCAGGTTTTTCTTTGAAATAATCGAGAGACCCCAGCGTGTAATAGAGATGTTCGGCCATCGCAATCTCTGCTGGCTGCTGAGAGATACTCGGAATTTCCACAAGCTCTTTTACAAGGGCTGTCAAAGCTTCTTTGTTTTGCCATCTAAACATACGATCTCCTCATTTCCCTTCATTTTCTTGATTCTATTATCCTACCATAAACTTTTAAAATCTTAAGAAAGTTTGAAGGTTTCAAAGGAAGGATTAACATTGGAAAAAAATGTTAGTAACATGCGTGCTGATAGAGTATTACACATGGAGGAGAAAAGGAAATGATTAACGTTCTACAGCTGTCTCATGAGTTTCGAATCGGACAAAAAGCAAAGGAAAGAATTGTTCCAGTTCTGGGGAAGGGATATTTAATTCCAATAAACCGCCTTTCCAATAGAGGTGGTTTTTTTCTTACAAAGTTAACTCTATAACTTCCTATTCTTGATAAGATGAAGGCAGAAGAATTATGTCTTGAGAGGGAGACTAATCAATGAACTCAAAATTAAAAGACATTGGAACATGGCTGACAAACCATATTGAAATGGACTTTATTAATGAAAAATCAAGGCAACATCCGTTTATTCAGGATGAGCCTATTTGGTGAATCAAAAAAAATTAACGATAGAGGATTTAAAAACATAAGGAGGCGTTGATGTTGAAGCAGATCATAGCATTGGGCGGGGGCGGGTTTTCCATGGAACCCGAAAACCCTTTTTTGGATCAGTATATCTTGCGGCAATCTCTGAAGAAAAACCCGAAGATTTGCTTTTTGCCGACAGCGAGCGGTGATGCTGAAGGCTATATAGAGCGTTTCTATCAAGCCTTTAAAAAGCATGAGTGTGTTCCATCTCATCTCTCACTGTTCAAGCCGCCATCTGCCGATCTTAGAGGTTTTGTTCTTGAACAGGACGTGATGTACGTTGGAGGGGGCAACACTAGAAATCTTATGGTTTTATGGAGGGAGTGGGGGCTGGATCATATTTTGAGAGAAGCCTATGAAAAGGGCATTGTCCTTGCCGGCATCAGTGCCGGGTCGCTTTGCTGGTTTGAAGAAGGAGTCACCGATTCCATCCCAGGCCAGCTGACCCAGATATCTTGTCTCGGGATTCTGAAAGGAAGCAACTGCCCTCATTACGACGGGGAAAAGGACAGACGGCCTTCGTATCATGACCTCATTCTGCATGGTTTATCGGAAGGGTATGCAGCCGACGACGGAGCAGCACTTCATTTTATGAATGGAGAGCTTACGAAAGCAGTAAGTTCAAGGCCCCATGCCAAAGGATACAAGGTTTCGAAAGTCAGCGGCAAAATTAACGAAGAAGTCCTTCCAACGGATTATTTAGGTTTTTAAAGGTTTAAAAATCCTCTTTCAAGGTCATCACATAAATGTGAGACTAGGTCATACATAAATGAGATGACTAGGTAAACACATAAATGTGTTTACTATAAAGGAGGATTTTTTTTATGAAGAAATGGACCATCGCTTTATGCGTCTTGATGATCTGTATGCTGCTCGCTGCGTGCGGCGGAACAGGCCAGGGAAATCATAAAAATCACAATATGGACAGTGGAAAAAAATCAGAAGGAGCATCCAGCATGACAAAGGCAAAGCCTGTTACGGTGGAGTTGATGGATGCGAAAGGCAAGAAAGCCGGTAAGGCAACACTTGAGCAGGCAGCTGAAGGGGTAAAAGTAAATGTGGAGTCGACAGGTCTTACCCCAGGTGAACACGGAATCCACTTTCATGAAAAAGGAGTTTGTGAAGCGCCGAAGTTTGAATCAGCAGGAAAGCATTTTAATCCAACAAGCAAAATGCATGGTTTCAAAAACCCGAAAGGCCCGCATGTGGGGGATCTGAAGAATATAAAAGCAGATTCATCCGGTAAAGCGACAGGTGACCTCATGTCTTCCCTCGTTACCCTTCAGGAAGGCAAGAGCAATTCCCTCCTGAAAGAGGGTGGCACTGCACTTGTCGTTCATGCAAAAGCGGATGACTACAAGACCGATCCTACCGGAAATTCGGGAGACCGCGTCCTGTGCGGGGTTATCAAGAAATAACAGGTTGGAAGCCGGCTCGTCCTGTTAGAATTGAGCCGGCTTTTTAAATTAGATAGTTTGGATTTTTCAAACTTTTTTATATTGTACAAAGCGATTCTTTGGTATTTTCACTTTTTTTCCGAACGATACTTCCTTTTTTGAGGAAATTATTTTATAATGTGTCTAACTTCATAGACTCGTATAATAGCAGGGATATGGCCTGCAAGTCTCTACCGGATTGCCGTAAATGATCCGACTACGGGTGTCGCTTAAATCGTTCTGTTTTTATTTGCACGTGCTGCAGGTGAAAACCTTTCGATTTTTTACCTTTCGGGTACATATGATGGCTCGGAGAAACGCTTCACTCACGTAGGGAGGCGCTTTTCCGGGTCTTTTTTTGTCAGTAAACCGTAAAGGAGATATATCATGAACTTTCTTGAAGAAGTAATCCTAAAAGAAGGACAGGCACTTTCGGATCAGGTGCTCAAAGTGGATTCCTTTTTGAATCATCAGATTGATCCTCAAGTGATGCAGAAGGTTGGCCAGGAGTTCGCTCGCCTGTATCGAAGCGAGGGCATTACAAAAGTACTTACGATTGAATCATCAGGTATCGCTCCTTCTGTCATGGCCGGTCTCGAGCTGGGTGTTCCGGTTGTATTTGCCCGGAAACGCAAATCGCTGACCCAGAATGGTGATCTTTTGACAGCGAAAGTCTATTCGTTTACGAAAGAAGAAGAAAATGAAATCTCCGTTTCGAAAAAATGGCTAAAAGCGGGTGAGAAGGTCCTCGTGATTGATGATTTTCTTGCTCATGGAGAAGCTGCACTCGGCTTGGCGAACCTTGTAGAAGAAGCTGGAGCAGAAGTCGCCGGGTTTGGCATTGTAATTGAAAAATCGTTCCAGTCTGGACGTGAGAAGCTTTTGAAAAAAGGTTACAGGGTTGAGTCGTTGGCAAGAGTCGATTCTCTTTCCAATGGTTCCATTACGTTCACCAGAAGCGGACAGGAGGCTTGGAGTTTATGAAAATGACCAACGGCAAGTTATTCTCACTCGGCATTCAGCATGTGCTTGCGATGTATGCAGGGGCCGTTATCGTACCTTTGATCGTTGGCGGAGCATTGAAGCTTTCAACCGAACAGCTCGCCTATCTGGTTTCCATTGATTTGTTGACCTGCGGGCTGGCAACCCTTTTGCAGGTTTGGAATAACCGCTTTTTCGGAATCGGGCTTCCGGTTGTTCTCGGCTGTACGTTCACTGCCGTCGGACCGATGATCGCAATTGGGTCTCAGTATGGGATCTCTGCGATCTATGGTTCAATCCTGGTATCAGGACTGGCTGTTGTGCTGCTTGCTGGCGTTTTCGGCAAGATCATTAAACTGTTCCCTCCGGTTGTTACGGGTTCAGTTGTAACGATTATTGGTGTAACGCTTATTCCTGTCGCGATTCAGGATATGGCCGGGGGGCAGGGCAGCAAAGATTTCGGTTCACCGGACAATCTGATGCTTTCGTTCGGCGTTCTTGCGTTTATCATTATTGTTTACCGATTGTTTACAGGCTTTATCCGGGCGGTTTCCATCTTGCTTGGACTTCTTGCAGGTACGGTTGCTGCCAGTTTCATGGGTAAAGTGGATTTCGGACCTGTTGCGGATGCTTCCTGGTTCCATATGGTCAAACCTTTTTACTTCGGTCCTCCAACGTTTCATGCCAGCGCCATATTGACGATGGTTCTCGTTGCGATCGTGAGTATGATTGAGTCAACGGGTGTATTCCTTGCGTTAGGAAAAATCTGCGGCAAAGAGATCAGCCCCGAACAGATGACAAAAGGTTACCGTGCGGAAGGGTTCGCTGTAATGCTGGGTGGAGTTTTCAATGCTTTCCCTTATACGACCTATTCACAAAATGTAGGTCTCGTTCAGCTATCGGGCATCCGTACGAAAAATGTCATCTATACAGCGGGAGGCATGTTGATTGTTCTCGGTCTTGTCCCAAAAGTTGCAACAGTGACGACCTTGATCCCAACTCCAGTTATGGGAGGTGCGATGGTCGCCATGTTCGGAATGGTGGTCGCTTCTGGAATTAAAATGCTGAGTGATGTGGATTTTAACAAACAGGAAAATCTTCTGATTATCGCTTGTTCCGTCGGGCTTGGCCTGGGAGTAACAGTGGAGCCGGATCTCTTTGCGAAGCTTCCGCAGGCTGTACGAATCTTAACAGATAACGGGATTGTAGCCGGAAGCCTCACAGCGATTGTTTTAAACCTGGTGTTTAATGCTGAACGGAAAAAGGTGAAGGTTCAAAACAGAAAAGAAGCAGCAGTGGGAGTATTAACTACGAAGTAAAACATGGTGCCAGGCACCGTAATTACACACTTGTGTAATGCGGGTGCCTGGCACCGTGTTTTTACTTCCATAGATGTGGGTATATTGCAGGTAGATGAGTTAGCGACCAAGAGAGGAGAAATGCTTCATGAAATATTGCAAAGACTGCTTGAACATTCTGCACCATGGTACAGATGGCTGCACAGTATGTGATGGGACCAATACCCAGGATATCGTAATTACGGTTCTAAGCAACGAAAGAAAATTAGCATCCGCATAAGACATAGTGGTATGTCTTATTTTTTTTGCTATTTTTCGATGAACTTTTTGGATCCTTCATCAATATAATGTAGAAGAAAAAGGAGGCGGGTCTCATGGATGTAAGAATAATTGATCGCGAATGGAATCATACCCGCCATAGGAAGAACAAAGCCTTTTAAGGGATTTGGTTCTTTTTTTTATGCATGGACAGACAACATCAGATCAAATGCTGATTTTACCTAGAGGGAGGAGAAGAAATGTTGAGGTATAAGAAGGTACTGATCAAATTAAGCGGCGGAGCAGTTGCAGGGCAAGGGAATTTTGGGTTCAATCCGCAAAAACTCAACCATATTGCACAGGAAATGATTAATGTAGCGAACTCTGGCGTTCAAGTATCTGCTGTGATAGGGGGAGGAAACATATTCAGAGGCAGCCTTGCTGAGCAATGGGGAATGAACAGGGTAGAAGCAGACCAGATTGGAACGTTAGGAACGGTGATCAATAGCTTAATGCTTAAAAGCGCTCTAAAGAGTTTGACGGACAGAGAAGTCATCGTCATGGCCTCAGAACCTCTCGCAGCTGCAGAGCATTATAACCGTGCTAAAAGTATAAAGTACCTTGAGCGGGGAAGTATTGTACTTTTTGCGGGAGGCAACGGGCAGCCCTTTGTTTCAACAGATTATCCAGCGGTTCAGCGCGCCCTGGAAATGGGGGCTGAAGCGTTGCTTGTTGCCAAGCATGGGGTAGATGGTGTATATTGCAGTGACCCTAAGGTAGAGAAGAAGGCCAAACGGTACGTCTCCCTCTCGTATGAAGAAGCCATAAAAAACAATTTAAAGGTCATGGACCAGACAGCAATGATACTGGCAAAGGACTTTCAGCTTCCGATTCACTTGTTTAACTTTGACCAGAAGGGCGCATTTTCGGAGATCTGCAAGAACGGCCACAATCCGGGAACAATTATCAGCAGCAATAAAACAATTGTTTTGATCTAGCCTATGCTGTCCAAAGAAAGTCGGCGGATCATACAGTATGTCACTGCCCTCTCCCCGAAAATCGGGATGGGGTTTCTTTACGTTTGGCTAATTCATTCCCTTTTGTTTACAATACATATATAGCCATATATGATTAATGGCTCACGAATTGATGTTAAGTTCTCATTTTCAAACGCAGTGGTTTCGGAAGTTAAGGAGGAACATTTTAATGAAACAAACGATGGACGATAAGATTAAAAACAGAAACAGCTGGTTTAAGATCATCCTGATCAGCCTGTTCTGCATGGTACTCATGTTTAAAGTAGCGACAGCAAAATTTACGTTTCATTTTTCGGATTTATTATCATTTATTTTAGCCGTATTTGCGATTGCCATCGCGGTGCTGTTTTACTCAAAGGTAAACGAGATTGTCCGCTTATTAGGAGGCAGCGCGCCGGGGCTCTTGAAACGAAACAAGAAAATGGAAAATACAGTGGCTTATGCTGAGAATGTGCCTGTTAAAAATGAAGAAGAATTGGTGCAAACACTTGAAGAGCATAAAGACCAGCTAAAGCGGGTAAAAAAGGTTCAGAATGAAATCATCGACCGTCTGCTGCTGAGTCAAGATCTTGAGCAAGAGGACAAGAGAGATTACATTGATTACCTCCTGCAAAAAGAGAAGGAAGCAGCACTGATTCAGATGGAAGCGGACAAGGTATCGGCTCAGCTTGAGGAAGCGGATGAATTTGCAAACGGCCCTTCCCCTGCAGAAAGCGGGACAGTCAACAGCATCAATGATCTTGTGGCGGTCCTTGGAAAGGACGTCATTCTAGGTGCGACGTTCGATGAATTGAACCAAAAAGTAAAATCCATTCAGCCGACAATAAGCCAGGAGGTATCTGAGTCACTGCTGCAAGCAGGCTACGTGGATCAGAATTTCAACATCACAAGAAAAGGACTGAAAGAATTTCGCAGTACCGCCAAAAGAATGAAAAAAAGAGTCTAGTATGCATTAATAAAGCAAGTTTCCTTTAAGGAGCTTGCTTTTTTTATAAGGTAACCAACGGGGTGGCCGCATCCTCTATGTGGTGTCTCTTGTGAATTTATGGTAGATTACTAAAGGTATATACAAAACTACACAGGGGGATTTTTTCTCGTATGCTGTTTGTTGCGAAAGCTGTATTATATTTAGTTTTTTCACTTTTTATAGGAACGTTCCTTTTATATTCAATGCCTGTTGAGAAACGTCCCTTTATTCATATGCACAAAAAGTGGCTGCTGGCTTGCATCTTCCTCATACCTGTTGCGGCTTTTTCCCAAGTTCTTGAGCTTGCGTTAAGTTTGGGAAAGGACTTTGGATTCTGGCCCACACTGAATGATATTTTATTTTCCTTTGATATCGGAAAGGGCTGGTTCTTTATTCTTGCCCTCTCTTTTCTATTGTTTGTTCTTGTTTATTTTAACGATGTCTCCAAGGACCGGTTTCTTGCTAAGCTATCTTTGTTTATCGGGGTCATGATCACGGCTGCTGTCGGCTATACGAGCCATGCCGCAACGCTGAATGAATGGGGAGGCCTTGCTGCTCATTCTCTCCACTTTCTTGCCGTAACCAGCTGGACAGGGACGTTGTTGGCCGTAAGCTGGCTCTCCAAAGACCGTGAGAAGATTCCTGTCTTTTTAAAATGGTTTACACCGTTTGCGCTAGTTTGTCTAAGTGTGACCATCGGTGCGGGGATCTGGCTCATGAGCTACATTGTTCCGCAATATTATAATTCATGGATGATGAACTACGGACAGGCTCTTTTGATCAAGCATGTGCTGCTTGTTGTTGTCATTTTTTACGCGCTGGTCAACTCGATTTGGATCCGGAGGAAAATGAGTGAGCCCTCGTTTTCACCATACAGGTGGATGAGGCTGGAAAGTGTGTTCCTTCTATTTATCTTTATTGCGACCTCCGTTATGGTACAGCAGGAACCTCCTCATGATGTATCGCAAACGCTGGCTTTTCAAAAGCCGTCACAGCTCTTTACCGCGTTTATTGAAAAGGGCGTGCATGCCGGGACATCAGTACATCTTGGTCCAAATGCCCTTACAGGACTGTTAGCTGCTGGTGCTCTTCTTTTACTTTTGGCCGCCATTTACTGTATCCGAAAGAGTGTCCGTTCATTATTTGTTTTCCTGCTGACTGCTGGATCAGCGTTGGTGCTGTATCTTGCTGTTATGTTCTCTGTATCGATTTGAATATAATAGACCGCATGCCTCGTGCATCGGTCTTTTTTGATGTTTAGGGCGGGAGTCATTGTATACTGAAAACAGGAACATACTACTAAAAAAGAACAGGTGGAGAATCGTATGATGGCAGTTTTATTCACGATTATTGTGCTTTTGCTTTTTGTGTATTTTTTTATGAATGGGTACCCCGATTTTGGCAGAAGACCATCAGCAAAAAAAGGGAGTCTTTTCAAAACTCTTTTCAATTTAAACATGATCATTTTGTGAATGAGACACCGACTGTGATGGACACCTCATTATCTACGACCCTCTCGATTGCCAAAGATTTTATTAAAGGAAATCCAATGGGAAGACCTGATCAACCGCTGAAAATGGTAAAACTCAAAGTACAGGATGGTCTCGAAAAGAACACAAGGATCACCTGGTTTGGCCATTCGGCCCTCATGCTGGAGATGGATGGCAAGCGCATACTTCTTGATCCGATGTTTGGACAAACTCCTTCTCCTTTTCCTATGTTCGGAGGGAAGAGGTACAGCAAGATATTGCCTTTTACTATAGAAGATCTGCCTTTCATTGATGCGGTCTTTTTTTCACACGATCACTACGATCATCTTGATTACCGTTCCATCAAAAAATTGAAAGAGAAAGCAGGGCGGTTCTTTGTCCCGCTCGGAGTGGGGAGCCATCTGGAGAGTTGGGGAGTAGAATCCGGACGAATTAGTGAACATGACTGGTGGGATGAAATGGAGTGGGAAGGGCTTCATCTTGTCTGTACACCTGCCAGGCATTTTTCTGGGCGCAGTTTAATGGATCGGAACACGACTCTATGGTGTTCCTGGGTGATCAAAGGAAAGCAGTCTAAAATATTTTTTAGCGGGGACAGCGGGTATGGCCCTCATTTTAAAAATATTGGAGATCGATATGGCCCATTTGATGCAGCGATGATGGAATGCGGACAGTATGACGACCGCTGGTCAGAGATTCATATGATGCCAGAGGAAACGGTTCAGGCATTTATTGATGTGAAAGGTGACTTGCTTATTCCCATTCACTGGTCAGCATTTACGCTGGCGCTGCATGATTGGACTGATCCGATCGAACGCGTGACGAAAGAAGCGGGGAAAAGAAATGTTCCCGTTGCTGCTCCTCAAATTGGAGAAGCGGTTATCATTGGCACAGAGAATTACCCCCAAAGGGTTTGGTGGAAATAACATACAAGGAAAAGAAGTTCATGTTGATGGGCTTTCTTTTCCATATCGCTATTGTTACAATGACGGAAAATGGGAGGGAATCAACATGGAACAGCAGCTTCGCGAACAGTTTGATGGTCTATTGGAGAAATATACAGAATTGCTGCTTGGAGACAGTGATGAGGACAAGAAAGAAAAAGTGAAGATGTGGGCTTTATATACCTATATTGCTAAATCGATGCCTGCTCTTGTGAAACATTGGAACGAACGCTATCCAGAAGGCAAAGAAGGAATAAAAGAGATTATTTCAGAGATCAAGCAACTAAACGAACAGCACCGCCAGAATAGTGGAAAATAGTGGTATGAAGGGGGTTTTTGCTGGCTGGAAAGAAGAAATTCCCCTTCATGCCTCATATAATAAAGGTAAACAATGATGGTCTTGTAAGGTGAAGGTTTTCCGACAAAAAATGTCGAAATTTTTCAAAAAAGCCATTATTGTTAAAATAAATGATATTATTAAAGCGGATACATCATTGAAAGTTCAGTAAATTATGCGGTGCCAGGCACCTTAATTACACACTTGTGTAATTCGGGTGCCTGGCACCGATAAAAGAGAAAATAGATGATTACTGATACTGAATTTATAGGGGGAAAAGATATGGAACAGGCGATGAGAGATTTCTTTCTGTTTCTTGCGAAGAACAAAACAATGACGAAGCTTGCAAAGAGGTACGGCCTCAAGTTTGGAGCGAGCCGCTTTGTTGCCGGAGCATCACTGGACAGCTCCATTTCAGCAATCAAAAAGCTGAATGAGAAAGGTATGCCTGTCACGATCGACCATTTAGGAGAGTTTGTCGACAACGAGCTCGAGGCGAAGGAAATGACGGAGCATTGTATCGATGCGATCAAAGCTATCGCAAAAGAGAACGTCAATTCCCAGCTTTCTTTAAAGCTGACTTCTATGGGTCTGGACATCAGTGATGACCTTGTGATGGCGAACATGCGCAAGATCATGGAAACTGCCCAGAAGCATAATGTATTCGTAACCATCGACATGGAGGATTACACGCGCTGCGGGAAAACGCTGGACATCTTCAAAAAGCTGAAAAGTGAATTTGATAATATTTCAACCGTTATTCAGGCTTACCTTTATCGTTCACTTGATGATGTGAAGGATTTAAATGATTACCATCCAAATCTTCGTCTTGTTAAGGGGGCATATAAGGAATCCTCTGAAGTCGCTTTCCCTGACAAAACTGATGTGGACGAAAACTATAAAAAACTAATTGAAACACACCTGTTGAATGGCAACTATACGGCTATTGCAACTCATGATGACGAAATCATCAACTATACAAAAGCGCTTGTTGAAAAGCACTCCATCCCGATGGATCAGTTTGAATTCCAGATGCTCTACGGCATTAAAGTAGAGCGCCAGGATCAACTCATGCAGGAAGGGTACAAAATGCGCATTTATGTCCCTTATGGAAACGACTGGTATGGCTACTTCATGCGCCGTCTGGCTGAACGTCCTGCCAACGTCATGTTTGTATTAAAAGGTGTATTTGGCAAGTAATAGTTGAAGGGGCTGTCCGGAAAATCGAAAATTGACCTTCAGGCA